>DATKRJ010000059.1:0-37697 GCA_035532355.1 Thermomicrobiaceae bacterium
GGCCGCCGGATCCTCGGTGGCCGTGGACTGGGGCACGACCAGAACGTGGGTCGGCAGTGGAAAGCCGGTCAGGATGAACCAGGCACGCACGAGGTCCCCCAGGTGGCCGGAATCCGCGGCCTGGAGCGCGGGAATGCCCTCGCGCAGGACCGCGTCGCCATCGGACGCATCCCGGTCCCAGCCCGTCACCTGAACCCCGTAGAAGTGACCGATCGTGGCCCGGGCCAGCGCCTCGGCGGTCCGGCTGACCCCGTCGAGCACCACGGTCATCTGTTCGATCTCGTCCGGGCGGGCCGCCGTCCAGAGCGCGACCGATCCGCTGTGGTGCGAGACAAACCCGACGTCGGTCACCACGGCGAAGCGGTCCAGCAGGAGTGCCGCGTCGACGCTGCCGAGCAGCGCGGGCACGCCTGCCCCCGCAACCGTCTCCGCGGTCAGGCCCGGTACCGGCTCGAACCCCTCGGCGGTGATCCAGTCGTGCGTCAGCGGGTAACCGACCAGCGCGGTCGCGAGGCAGTCATCGATGAGGCAGCGCGTCACGGTCGATCTCCTTCGCGATCGCGGCCGGTCAAAGGATCTTCGATCATGATCGCCGGACGGCGCCTGACCGGCCGGGCATCAGCTGACGTCTGAGGTACTCGAGCGCCAGAAGCGATCGACACGCGCCCGCAGCTCCCGGTGCTCCGGTCGCTCGAGTCCCCGATCGAGCTCCAGGATACGGTGCGCCTCGTCGCGCGCCCGCTGCAGCGTCGGCAAGTCGCCGAACGAGGCGAACTTGAGGTCGGGCAGCCCGCTCTGGCGGGTGCCGAAGAACTCGCCGGGCCCGCGCAGCTCGAGGTCGATCTCTGCCAGCTGGAAGCCGTCCTGCGTCTCGACGAGCGCGTCCAGTCGTCGCTGCCCCTGGTCGCCCACCTCGTCGGCGAGCAGGATGCAGTGCGATCGATGCTCACCCCGCCCGACCCGACCACGGAACTGGTGGAGCTGCGACAGGCCGAAACGCTCGGCTCCCTCGATCAGCATGACCGTGGCGTTGGGCACGTCGATGCCGACCTCGACGACCGAGGTCGACACCAGGATGTCAATCTCGTGGTCGCGAAAGGAGGCCATGACGGCGTCCTTCTCGGATGGCCGCATGCGGCCGTGCAGGAGCCCCAGGCGGAGATCTGGGAAGACGTCGGCCGAGAGGCGCTCGTACTCCTGGGTCGCGGCGCGGGCGTCGATGGCCTCCGACTCCTCGACCAGCGGATAGATGACGAACGCCTGCCGGCCCTGGTCCACCTGGCGCCGCAGGAAGCGATAGGCCTCAGCGCGCTGGTCTCCACTGATCGCGGCTGTGCGGATCGGCTGGCGTCCCGGTGGAAGCTCGTCGATGGTCGAAACGTCGAGGTCGCCGTGAAGGACGAGCGCCAGGCTCCGTGGAATCGGCGTCGCCGTCATCACGAGCACGTCGGGATTGTTGCCTTTGCCGCGCAGCCGGCCGCGCTGCTCGACGCCAAACCGGTGCTGCTCGTCGATCACCGCCAGGCCGAGGCGCGCAAACTCGACGCGCTCCTCGAGGATGGCGTGGGTGCCGACGAGGACGTCGACGGCACCTGCCGCAAGAGCCTGGGCGAGCGCGGCACGCTCGGCACCGGGCGTGCCGCCGGTCAGGAGGGCGACGCGCGGGCGGACGTGCGCCGGCAGCGCGTCGAAGAGGCGCGTCAGGTTGCGCAGGTGCTGCTCCGCCAGGATCTCGGTGGGGGCCAGCAACGCCGTCTGGTGTCCGTCCGAGAGCGCGGCCAGCGCGGCCGCGGCGGCGACTACCGTCTTGCCCGACCCCACGTCACCCTGGAGCAGCCGGCTCATCGGCCTGGGGCTGGCCATGTCCGCCAGGATCTCACCCAGGGCGCGGGACTGCGCAGCGGTCAGCGCGAACGGTAGAGCGTCCTCGAAAGCCGCGAGCAGCCGCTCGTTGACGGCGAAGGCGTGCCCCTGTTCAGCCTGCCACTCGACTTTGCGTCGTACCAGGCCGATCTGCAGCACGAGGAACTCGTCGAAGGCCAGCCGCTGCCGGGCCGCCGCCTGAGCGTCGGCCGAGTCGGGGAAGTGCGCCCAGTCGAGCGCCTGCGCGAGTGGCAGCAGGTCGTGGCGAGCCCGAACCGACTCCGGCAGCGGATCGCCGATGAGCGGCAGCCCCGCGTCCAGGGCCAGGCGTGTCAGGGCGCGGACCTGTTTCTGATACAGGTTGCGTGTCAGCGGATAGATCGGCACGATCCGGCCGGTGTGCAGCAGGTCGTCGTCCAGCGGCTCCCATTCCGGGCCGCGGAAGCAGAGGATCCCCCGCTGCTGCTCGACCCGGCCGCTGACGGCGATCGGCATGCCAACGTGGAGCTGGCGCGCCAGGTAGGGGTTGAACCAGACGGCCCGGATGCGGCCGGTGGCGTCGCCGATCTCCGCGGTGACCATCGTCTTGCCGGTGCGCGTGTGCTCCTGGTCGATCGCGACGACCTCGCCCTTGACGGTGCACTCCCGCTGAAAGAGTACGCTCCCGATCGGCTGGATGGCGGCGTAGTCTTTGTGCCGGCGGGGAACCAGGTAGATCAGATCCTCGACCGTCGTCACGCCGAGCGCCGCGAGTTGCTCGGCCCGGCCAGTGCCGACGCCCGGGAGGATGGTTACCGGATCCTGGAGTGAGCGGAGCTGGACCTTGCGCGCACGACGAGCCGGGCGGGGCGCGGCCGGCGGTGCTGTGGCCTGCGCCTTGACGGCAGCGTAACCACGACCGTTGGGGGTTCCCGGCGCGACGGCGGGCAGCGGCGCTGGGGCTTGCGTCGAGCGTAACGGCGCCGGGGTGGACGGCCCCAGCGCCGCCTGCACACGCTCAACCCGCCGCCGGCGCTCGTCGTGGTCCAGGTTTCCGTAGTCCTGCAGCAGCGGGACGAGGTCGGCGAGTCGTTCGGCCCGCGGCTGCGCCTGAATCTGGCGCGCCACGAACGCGGCCAGGCCACCGGATACGGCGGTGTCGCGGCAGCCCTTGCGGACCTCCAGCGCCAGCACCTTTCCGAGGAGTTCCAGGAGATCACCCGTCCGTGCGTCCACAGCCGAAGTGAACGTCGGGGACTGGCCGGGTGTCAAGCGGGCGCCGAGCGAGACCGCACCAGGCCGGCGAGCCCGACGATGCCGGGGCCACCGTAGGTCCCCACCACCGTCCCGAGCGAAGAGACCGGCACGTCCAGCCCGGGCTGGATTCCGGCGGCACGCTCGGCCAGATCGCGCGCCGTGGCCTCCACGCCGACGTGAAGGACCATGAGGTGCTCCCACGGCACCTGAGCGGCCGCCAGCGCGACCAGGCGCTCGAGCGCCCGGCGCGAGGTGCGCACCCGCTCCAGCGGTTCGACCGCCCCGTCGCGGACCTCGACGAGCGGCTTGATCCGCAGCGCGGAGCCCAGGAAGGCGGCGGAGCGCCCAATCCGGCCGCCACGCTGCAGGTACTCCAGCGTCTCGATGGCGGCGTAAACACGCTGATCGGCCGTTCGCCGCTGGACCATCGCCGCGATCGCGTCGAGCGCATCGCCACGCGTGGCCGCCTCGGCAGCTTCGAGTGCCAGCCACCCGGTCCCCATCGAGACGGTCCGGGTGTCGATCAGCCGGACGCGGACAGGGTCGACAGCTTCGGCGGCCGCACGCGAGGCGTTGAACGTGCCGGAGAGCCCGGTGGCGATGTGGACGGCGACGACGTCGAAGCCGGAGCCAATCAGGTCGGCATAGACCTCTCGAAACGCGCCGACCGACGGCTGGGACGTGCGTGGCTGCCGTCCTGCCCGGAGCATGGCCAGGAAATCCTCGCGACTGAGGTCGATCCCGTCGCGGTAGACGGTGCCCTCGACCTCGACCGTGAGTGGAACGACCGAGATCGGACGGCCGTCCAGCATGGCGGGCGGGATGTCCGCCGCACTGTCGGTCACGACGTGAACCGGATGACGCATGCCGGGCGCCGTCACACGCGGCGCTCCCGCGGCACGACGTCGTCGCCCTCGTACACGATCACGCCGACGGCACCCGGCCCGAGGTGTGCCGCGAGGACGGGGGAGAACTGCGAGAAGATCATGCGCTCACGTGGACAGCGATCGGCGAGGGCACCGGCGATCGCCTCGCCGGGCCCGGGGTCCGTCGTGTGCAGGATGGCGAGCCGGTCGATCACCGGAAAGTCGCGCACTGCGTCGATCAGCCCCGCGGTGGCGCGCGGGAGCGTGCGGGTGCGAGCGAACGGGACGACCAGCCCTTCCTCGAGGCGCAAGATCGGCTTCAGTTGGAGGATCGAGCCGACGACCTCGGCCGCCCGTCCGATCCGCCCGCCGCGCCGAAGGTACTCCAAGGTGTCGAGCATGAACAGGGCCGATGTCGCGCCGAACGCACGGTGTGCCAGCGCGACCACGTCATCGAGCGAGCGCCCCTCCCGCGCGGCTCGGGCGGCGCGGAGGACCGGGAAGCCGAGCCCCATCGACGCCGAGCGCGAGTCGAGCACGGCGATCGGCAGCCGGCCGTTCAGGGAGTCGCGCGCGAGAAGCGCGCTCTGGTAGGTGCCGCTCAACCGGCTCGACAGGTGGATCGAGACGATGGCGTCGTGGTCCTCAGCGAGGCGGCGGTACAGCTCCTCGAAGCGGCCGACCGGTGGCTGCGACGTGCTTGGGAAGTCGTGGGCGTCGGCGAGCAAACGCATGAACTCGGTCGGGGTGATGGTGACCCGATCCTCGAACACAGCGTTGTCGATGCGGACAGTCAGCGGCACGACGTGAATGTCGAGCTCTGCCAGCAGTTCCGGCGGGATGTCGGCGGTGCTATCGGTGACCACCGCGAGCCGTGCCATGCGTCTCCGCCTCTACTCGACCGAGATGAGGAGATCGTAGTGGGGCTGGCCGCCGAAGACCGACTCGACGGTAACGCCGGGACAGCGACGCGACATCGCCTCGACGACGCGCTCGGCCAGTTTGGAGTCCGCCGGCTCTCCCACAAAAATCGTGACCAGCTCCGCCTCCGCGGTGCCGGCCTCCGCGAGCAGATCCTCTACGACCTCCAACGCGTCCGGTCCCGCGGCCCGTAGCGCGCCGTCGAGCAGGCCGATGAACTCCCCGGCAACCGCCCGAACGCCGTGGATCTCGACGGAGCGGGTGGCCCGCGAGAGCGCCAGCGATCGCACCAAGTCGAGCGCCGCAGTCATGTCCGCCACGTTGTCGTCCAGCGACGCCTCGAAGTTGAACGCGGAGAGGGCGCTGATCCCCTGCGGGATCGAGCGTGATGGAACGACCCGGACGTCGCGCTCGGTCAGCTGCTTGACCTGTCGCGCGGTCGGGATGACGTTGGGGTCGTTCGGCAGGATGATCACCTGCTGCTGGGAAACGCCGCCCACCGCGCCGGCGATATCCGCCGTACTGGGGTTGAAGGTCGATCCGGCAGGCACGACGGCATCCGCACCCATCTCGCGGAAGACGCGGGTGAGGCCGGAGCCGCCGGCCACGGCCACCACGGCGATAGCCGCGACCAGAGCACGTCCGGCCAGCTGACCCTGCCGGTTGAGCTCCTCCGCGCGCCCGGCGAGGAGCCGGCGGGTCTGAGCGGACATGTTATCGATGCGGACCTCGTGGAGCTCGCCGTAGCGCAGGGCCAGCTCGAGGATCTGCCCCGGGTGTTCGCTGTGGATGTGGATCTTCAGCGTCTCGGCATCGCCGACGACGACGGCGGAGGTTCCGAGTGAGCTGATCTCCGCGCGGAATCGCTCGAGCGGCAGGGAGTCGCCGCTGACGACGAAGTTCGTGCAGTAGCCGTACTCCTCGACGCCGTGGACGAGTTCCGGCAGATCCAGGAAGCGCATCGCCGGCTCAAGTGGTGGAGCCTGCCGCGCCGCGGTCAGGTGCGCCACGGCTGACGTCCCGCTCGCGAAGTCCCGCAGTCCCTCGAGCCAGCGGACGATTCCCTGGCCGCCGGCATCGACGACGCCGGCCTGGCGCAGGATGTCGAGCATCATGGGAGTCTGGCGCAGGGCCTCGGCGGCGCCGGAGAGGGCCGCGGCGAGCACGTCCGCGATCGATGCGCCGCCGGCCTCGTCGGCCGACTCCGCCGCGGCGCGCATCACGGTCAACATCGTCCCCTCGACCGGCGTGACGACCGCGCGGTAGGCGAGGTCGGAGGCGCGTCGCAGCCCGGACGTCAGGACCGGGCCATCGATCTCCGCGGCGTCACCGGCGGTCTCGGCCAGGCCGGCGAGGACCTGATAGAGGATGACGCCGGAGTTGCCGCGTGCGCCCATGAGCGCTCCGTGAGCGGCGGCGGCCAGGGCGGCACCGGCGCCGATGCCGTTCTCGCGCACCGCCCGCGCGGCGCCGGCGGTGGCTGCCTGCAACGTGAGGTACATGTTCGTGCCGGTGTCGCCATCCGGTACCGGAAAGACGTTGAGGGCATTGATAGCGGGTACGTGCGCCTTGAAGAGCTCGGTGGCGGTGACCAGGGCCGCCGACAGCGTCTCTCCTGACCAGCGCCGCCGCTCGTCGGCAATCACCGATTTGTCTCCGGCCGGCCGCGACCTGTCTTGACCCATCGAGTCCCCACTCGCTCTCGCGGAGTCGGCCGCGCCCGGGCCGCGCACACGGCATACCGCCGCGGAGTTGGCCCGGGGTATTCGGGGCACCGCGACCGGTTTGTCGGGCCCGCGCGAGTCGTGTTATCCTTGCCGCTTGTTGGCGCGAACCCGGCCGTGGTCGGTGCGCTCTGGCACGGCGCCAATCCTAATGCCGACGCTGCGAGAGGTAAAGGGGGCCGGTTTGGCCGGTAAGTGCGAGATCTGCGGCAGAGGGCCGTCCTTCGGCCACAACGTCAGCCACTCCAAGCGGCGGACGAACCGGATGTTCCGGTTGAACATTCAGCGCGCCACGCTGTACCAGAATGGACAGCCGCGCAAGGTCAACATCTGCACCCGCTGCCTCCGCACCCTCAGCAAGCCGGCTCGCGTCGGCTGACCCGTCGATACTCAGCGCAATATGACGACACCCTCCCCGAGGAGGGTGTCGCGGCGTCGACCGGCATTTTGGCTGCCCGGTGCTGGCGCGCGGGTCTCAACAGGTCGATCGGTTGCCAACCCGGCACGAAGCTGGTCAAGGCGGCGACGTGCGTAGTCCGGTTCCACGGCCCAGCCGTTGGAGGCCTCCCAGGCGTCGGCGGCGCGGCGCGTGCCGAGCGTGACGGTCCTGACCTCGTTGCGATACCCGCTACTCCGGCGCGTGTCGAGGCGTGCGGCGGGGTTCCAGCGGTGGAGATGGCGTTCGATTTCCGAGAAGTCTGCGTACATCGGCGGAGTGCCGACCTGCGGGCCGGCAGCAGCCTGCGAGCGCGCACGCCAAAGCCAGCACGGATCAGCCCGGACGCCACGCCGGGGCGCTCATCGTGTGCTGGCAGCTTCGTCATGCTGGTCTCGGCCGTCGCGTGCACGATCGGAAGTCTAACGGGCTAGAACGCCACCAGGGACGCCGTTCCACGGAGACGCACCATCGTGTACATGTCCTGCTGTCCCAGGTTGAGCGCGGGCACGATCGATAGCCGATGGATCGTGGTGATCCCCAACGTAAGAATCGCCGCGGACTGATTGGTGCCCAGGTTGACCCGCGGTACCAGCAGACTGAAGGTCGTCGCGCCCTGATCGACGGTGCGGCGGATGCTGACGCTCACGACGGCACCCAGATCGCTGTCGTCGCGTCGGATCTCGTCGCCGCTAAAGCTGAGGGATGCATGCACATCCTGGTACGTGAAGTGCGGCTTGCCGTCGATGCCACTCGTCGCGTACGAGACGTGAAGCCCGCTGCCGCTTTGCTGGTACAGGTTCGGCTGGCTAGTCGCGCTTGCCGCCATGTCCACCCTCCCGTGTGCAGTCGCCTCCGTTCGATGAGTGGCCGTCGGGTGGCAATTCGCGTGCCCCGGCACGGCCCGATACCGCCGGGTCGGTGCGCGCCACACGGTTGGCGGGGTGGTTCGACTACCGGTTCAGCGTTGCTGATGATGCGGCGCTCGATCGACGATCAGGTACCGGTCGAGCCCCGCGAGATCGCGCCGCAGCTGGATTTCGGCACCCGGGAAGACGTCGTGCGCGAGGGTGAGCGCCGCCGCGCGCTGGTCGGGGTCGATCTCGCAGGCCAGCGCGCCGGTCGGCGTCAGCAACTTGCTCGCCTCGGGGAGCAGCCGGCGATAGAGGTCGAAGCCGTGGCCGGAGCCGAAGAGCGCAGACGCGGGCTCGTGGGCGAGACCGGCGTGTGATTGGTCCTCCCGCAGGTACGGCAGGTTGGCCAGCACCAGGTCCAGCCCGGGCCGGCACCAGCCGAGCAGGTCGCCCGCGACGAATGCGACCCGCCCCGGGGTGAGTCGCTCTCCGTTGAGACGGGCCACGCGCAGCGCGTCGAAGGAGCGATCGGACCCCACGACCTTCACCGCGTTGGACGGCGGCAGGTGGTGGGCCAGGCTGACCGCGATGGCGCCGCTGCCGGTGCCGACATCCACCACGCGACGAGGTGATTCACCCCAGCCCCGGGCGCGCGCGAGCGCCCACTCCACCAGGTACTCGGTCTCGGGCCGGGGCACGAGGACGCGCCGGTCCACCAGGAAATCGAGCCCCATGAACTCGCGGTGACCGGTCAGGTACGCCACCGGCTCGCCGGCCGCGCGGCGCTCGGTCAACTCGTGAAAGCGCGCGAGCTCCACGATCGAGGGGTGCCGCTCGTAGGCGAGGTAGAGCCCGGTACGGTCGAGGCCCAGCACCGCCATCAGCAGCACTTCGGCGTCGAGCCGGGCCGAGTCGACGCCGGCCCGCGCCAGCCGGGCACGTGCCCCGGCCAGCAGGTCGCGTACCGATAGTGAGGCGGGCGTCCCCATCAGGCGGCCGCACCATCCTCGCCGAGACCGGCTGCCTTCAGACGCTCCGCCTGGTCTGCCGCACGCAGCTCCGTGATGAACGGGTCGATCCCGCCGGCCAGGACGCCGGGCAGGTTGCCGACATTGAGCTTGAGCCGGTGGTCGGTCACTCGGTCCTGCGGGAAGTTGTACGTGCGGATCTTCTCCGACCGCTCGCCGCTGCCCACCTGGGAGCGGCGCATGCCCGAGCGCTCCTCGTGCAACCGCTGCTGCTCGATGTCGTAGAGGCGCGCGCGCAGCACCTGGAGGGCCTTGGCCTTGTTCTTCAGCTGCGACTTCTCGTCCTGGCAGGTCACGACCATGCCGGTGGGCAGATGGGTGATCCGTACCGCGGAGTCGGTCGTGTTCACGCTCTGGCCGCCGTGGCCCGTGGAGCGGTAGACGTCGATGCGCAGGTCCTCGTCGTTGATCTGGATGTCGACGTCCTCCGCTTCCGGCAGCACCGCGACCGTGGCGGTCGAGGTGTGGATGCGGCCGCCTGACTCCGTGACCGGAATGCGCTGCACGCGGTGGACGCCGCTCTCGAACTTGAGCTCGCTGTAGGCGCCGCGGCCGCGGACCTCGAAGATGATCTCCTTGAACCCGCCGATGCCGGTCTCGCTGGTGGTGAGCACCTCGATCTTCCAGCCGCGCCTCTCGGCGTATTGGGCGTACATGCGGAAGAGGTCCGCCGCGAACAGCGCGGCCTCCTCGCCGCCGGTGCCGGCGCGAATCTCGACGATCACGTTCTTCTCGTCGTTGGGATCCTTCGGTACCAGCAACAGGCGGATCTGCTCCTCGAGCCGCTCGCGCGAGCGGCGGAGTTCGGTCAGTTCCTCCTCGGCCAGCTCCGCCAGCTCAGGGTCGCTATCCGCGGCGAGCTGCTCGGCCTCGTCGATCTGCTGCCCGACGTGGCTCAGCTCGCGATACGTGCTCACGATGCCCTCGATCTCGGCCCGCTCGCGCCCGTACTGGATGAGCTTCTCGAGGTCGGTCGCCACCTCGGGATCGGACAGCAGGTGCTCGAGCTCCTCGTAGCGCGCCTCGATGTCCCGCAATCGTGGAAATGCCGTTGCTACCGTCATCGTCGTCCTCCATCCGCATCACCGGCCGTCTCGGTCCCGGACGAGCGCTAGCCGTGACTCGAGGGAGGAGCCTCCAATCGAACCGTGACATCCGCGATCGCCTCCAGCGCCAGGTCCAACGCCTCCTCGGGGCTCGCGGCCTCGAGGTACCGGGCGTCACCGCCGAAGCGGGTCAGCCGGCCCGGATCCAGCTCCCAGCTACCCAACGCGACCACCGTGCGGCCCATCTTCAGCGCGAGCCCGATCTCCGACAGCGTGCCGAACCCGCCGCTGACCGCGACGACGACCTGGCCGGACGCCACCACGAGCGCGTTGCGCGCCTCACCCAGACCGGTGCAGATCGCGTGGTCTACCCAGCGGTTGGCCGCGCTCCGATCGTAGCCGGGCAAGATCCCGACGGTGCTCCCTCCGGCCAGCTTCGCGCCCCGGCAGGCCGCCTCCATCACGCCGCCTCGCCCGCCGCAAACCAGCGCGTGGCCCGCCCCCGCAATCGCTCGACCCAGTGCCGCGGCCCAAACCAGCTCCTGTTCGGTGGCATCCTGGGGACCGCAGACCGCGATCATCGCGTCTCACCGCTCAGCGGAAACCGGTCGACGACCGAATAGACGGCGCCGCCGCGGCCGAGCTGACTCCGCATGAGCGTCACCCCCTGGACCTCAATCGGCAGGCCCGGCAGCGCGTCGACCTCGGCGAGCCGCTCGGGGAGGCGTGCCAGGGTGGGCAGCTCCTCGGGCTGGACGCGTGCGACCGTCAGGTGCGGGTGAAAGGCGCGCTCCTCCGCCGGAAACCCCAGCGTCGCGCTGACGCGCTCGACCGTGCCCTGCAATTGCTGGAGTGCCGCAACGTCGCCAGCGACACCGACCCAGAGCACGCGCGGCCGACTCGGGCCGGGGAATGCGCCGCAGCCCCGCGCCTCGACGCGAAACGGGGCCCTGGCGGCGATGACCGGTCGCAGCGCGTCGGCCAGCGCCGGGATGCCTGAGGTCGGGACGCTTCCATAGAACTTCAGCGTCAGGTGGGAGACTTCCGGATTGACCCACTTCGCGCGCCAGCCGGCGTCCCTGAAGCTCCGGATCACGCGCGCAAGCCGCTCGCGAACCGGATCAGGCAGCTCTACGGCGGCAAAAAGCCGCCAGACTTCGTCGTTGGCGGCGTTCCCGGCCGGCTCCGGCATCTCTGGCATGACGTATAAGTATACCGTAATCGGCCCGATTTCTCCAGCCGATTTGCCCGGCGCCGGCGCCGGAGTCGGCGCTTCCGACGCGGCCGGAATCGGCTATCCTTCGTGCCATCCGGAGCGGAGGCGCGACGGCGGGCCGTGATGCCGGACCGCGGGCAGCGGTGGCGCACGATGCGCGACAGGGGGGCAGCGCGGTGGCGACGCGGCACACGATCTTCGTCTCCCAGGTCGTCGGACAGCCGATTCGCGACGAGTCGGGCGATCGCATCGCGACGATCCAGGATTTGATTGTGCGTCTCGGCGGTAATGGATCCTACCCGCCGGTGACGGGGCTGGTCGCACGCATCAGCCGCCGCGCCTTCTTCGTGCCGTTCACCCAGGTCCGCTCTCTGGCCGACTCCGGGGCAGAGCTCGGCACCTATGACGTCAACTTGAAGCCGTTCGATCGCCTCAACGGTGAGATCCTGCTCGCGCGCGACGTGATGGACAAGCAGTTGGTCGACGTGGACGGCCGGCGGGTCGTGCGGGTGAACGACATCCAACTTGCCCAGGCCGGCAGCACGTTCCGGGTCGTGGGCGTGGACGTGAGCGCGCGCGGTATCCTGCGGCGGCTGCTGCCGCGCGGCATGGTCCGTGAGGACGGGCCGCCGGAGCTGCTCGACTGGGCGGACGTCGAGTACTTCGCCTCGCACGTTCCGGTGGTCCAGCTGAAGGTGTCGCACAGTCGCCTGGCCAAGCTTCACCCTCGCGACATCGCGCGCTTGGTCGACCAGCTCGCGTACCCGCAGGGCGCCGAGATCCTGGAGTCACTCGACGAGGAGACCGCCGCCGACATCCTGGAGGAGGTGGCCCCCGAGCGGCAGGCCGACTTCATCCAGCGCATGGACGAGGAGCGCGCCGCCGATATTCTGGAGGAGATGGGTCCGGACGAGGCGGCGGACCTGCTGGCGGATCTCCCGGAGGACAAGGCCGAGGACATCCTGGCGGCGATGGAGCCGGAGGAGTCCGAGGACGTACGCGAACTCATGATCTACAACGAGGACACGGCCGGTGGCATGATGACCAGCGAGTTCGTCACCGTCGCGGCGGACCTCACGGTGGGCCCGACCCTCGACGTGCTGCGGGCCATCCCCGACCCACCCGAGATGCTCTACGATCTGTACGTCGTCGACGATCCGGAACGGCCGCACCTGCTCGGCACCGTCACGCTGCGGGACCTGGTGCTGGCGGCGCCCGACGCACTCGTCGGCGACGTCATGAACCGCGACTTCCAGTATGTGGAGCCACGGACGTCGGCTCCGGAGGCGATCCAACGGATTGCCGAGTACAACATGCTCGCGCTGCCGGTCCTGGACGAGGAGCGGGTGCTGCTCGGGGTGGTGACAGTAGACGACGCGATCGAGCGCCTGCTGCCGGTCTCGCGCCGCGAGCGTTTCTCGCGTGTGCTGAGCTGACTCCATCGCGTTCCACGCTCGAGCAGAGACGGCGTGGGCGGGCGCGTCCCGAACGCTCGGGAACCGCGCCCGCCAGCCGCTGTGGACTCGAACCGTCAGGCCGGTGAGGGTGTGCCGGACGGCTGCGTCGCCGCCCCGGGCCTGCGCGGTCCGCGCCAGCCACGCCACGCGAGCACGGTCAACGCCCCGGCGCCGGCGAGGGTCGCCAGGAGCGCGACCAACCCGCCGAGGATTGGCACTAGACCGACGAGTTCCAGGATGACAACGCCGACGAGTGCCGCCAGGTACGGGTGGTTCGGCGCGGACCGTCCACCCAGCGCCCGGACAATGACCCCGCCGAGCGCCGTACCGGTCACCAGGTAGCCGAAGAAGGCCAACGCGGGCAGCAGGAACAGGAGCAGCCCGAGCCCGAAGGGGATGCCGACCACGGTTACCATCGCCAGGATGGCGATCACCGGTAGACCGATGCCGATCAGCACCGCGGCCAGCACCGTCTCACCGGGCTGCGAACTGAACATGTCGCAGGCCGACGAGAGCTGCCGGCCGCCGATCGCCGCGAACACCAGCGCGGCCAACACGATCGCCAGGGTGAGCGCGAACCAGGCCAGGGCCGACAGGACTCCGAAAGCTCGCACGTTCTCCACGCCGCCCGAGTGACTGACCGTGCCGTCAACCGTCGCGCCGCTCGCCTGGCTCAGCGTGCTGTTGGCCAGAGACACGTTGTGGACGTGCGCTCCGGAGAGCAATTCGACGGTGCCGTTGACGGCCATCACGTCGCCGTTCACCGTGCCGGAGATCCGGGCCGTGCCCTGGTAAACGAACAGCACGTCCTCCACGGTGCCCGCGATCTGCGCGTCGTGCTGCAGGACCACCGCGGTGCCGGTCACCTGACCGGCCGGCACGGTGAGCGGGCCATTGAAGCGGACCACGATGTCGCCGAGCGTGTCGCTGCCCTGGGCGGAGACCGCGCCGGGCAACAGGGCAAGCGCCAGCGCCAGCGCCAGCAGCGCCAGCACGACCCACCTGCGCATGAAACCCCTCCTTTCGAGGCCAATGCCTCTTGCTCAACGTAATCCGGAGGGAGTCCCAATGTCGTCATCCGAGGGGTGCGTGGTGTGCCAAAACGGTGTCAAGCGGGACGACGGGCCGTCGGTGCGCCGGGGCGCTCAGTGCAGCGTGAGCAGGAGAGGGAGGGCAAAGCCGAGGTTGTAGACGCTGTGCAGCACCACGGCACCCCAGAGGTTGTCGGTTTCGTCGTAGATCTGTCCGGCGACGAGGCTCGTGCCGAACGCGATCACCACCTCGGTCGCCGTGAGCACGGCGGACTGCGACGCCAGCGGAAACGCCCGCAGCAGCGCGACCAGCGTGGCGGTGAGCAGCGTGCCGAGGCGCACCTCCCGGCTGCCGAAGGCAAAGCCGAAGCGGAGGCCCGCGTTCAACCCGCTCTGGACGAGGCCGCGGAACGCGAACTCCTCCGACAAGCCGACCAGCCCACCCTGGAAGAGGAGCAGCATGATGATCGTGGTCACACCGGGGCTGACGGCGTCGCCGACGGCGACCGGCTGGCCGCTCCGCACGAGGGCGATCCCAATGCCCAGCGCGAGGAGGCCCAAGACGGTCCAGGCGATGGCCCACGGACGCAGCGTGCCGCGCTGGAGCCGTCCCAGTGGGAAACCGCGCTCCAGCACGACCAGCCAGTAGATCGGGACCAGCACGAGCCAGGCGTGGGCGGCGTAGGCCGGCAGCCAGGCCAGATCGTGGTTGACCGCCACCGGCAGCACCGCCCGAGGGATGATCTGGCTCCCGGCGGCGATCGCGGCGAAGCCGATCACGGCATCCCGCCAGCCGACGCGGGGCGCCGACGTTGCCTCGACCTCCTTCGGTGCGCTGACCGCCATACCCTATCCCCGTCTCCCCGAACCGGCGACGAACCGCTACGAGCCCGACTATACGGAATTCAGCGGTGGCGTGGAAAGAGGACCGGTGCTGGAACGCTCCCACCACCTGTGGAAGAATTGCCGGGTTGCGGCGGGGAAGACTGTCTGGTGAGCTGAACGGAGCAGGGGTTGGCGATCGCACAGCGGTTGGGCGCTGGCATGAGCCCGGCGGCGCGTCGGGGTTATCTCCTGCTCGGCGCCATGACGCTGGCTTTTGGCATGGCGATGGCCATGCAGCAGAACATCGTTACCAACTACTTCGAGGACGTGCTGCATCTCTCTGGGCCGGACTTCGGCTACATCACGGCTATCCGCGAGGTCCCCGGCTTCCTGCTGATCGTCTTCACGGCGCTCTTCTTCCGCATGTCGATCCCACGGCTCACGGCCATGGCGCTGGTCCTGCAGGCGATTGGCTACGCGTTCTTCGGCCTGTCCAACTCCTTCTGGACGGTTGCGCCGTGGGTGGTGATCTCCTCGTTGGGCTACCACACGGTGCTGCAGACACAGTACGCGCTGGGCATGAGCCTGACCGGCGAGAGCAAGAGCGGCACCATCCTGGGCAAGATGGCGGCGGTCAACAACGGCGGCGCGCTGGGGGCCATGTTCATCATCCTGGTCGCCTTTCACCAGCACTGGCTGTCGTACCGGTCGAGCTTCGTGCTGGCGGGCGCGCTGGCGTTCGTCGCGGCGGTCGCGATCGTGCGCTTTCCGGCCCTGCGCGATGGAGTCGAGCAGGAGCACCACGTCGCGCGCGACCGTTTCGTGATGCGCCGGCCTTACCGCTTCTACTACTACCTGTGCCTGCTCGACGGGGGCCGGCAGCAGATCTTCTTCTCGTTTGGCCTGTGGGTCCTGGTGAACCGCTACAAGCTGGCGGTACCGCAGATCAGCGCGCTGTTGATCGCGGTCAGCCTCTGCTCGGTCATGCTCGGCCCGTGGATCGGACGGATGATCGATCGGCGTGGCGAGAAGGCCGTCCTCGGCGGGATCAACACGATCTACATCATCGCCCTGGTCGGCTACGCACTGGTCCAGAACGTCTACGCCGCGACATTCTTCTACGCCCTCTACTCGCTGATCATGGGCATGTCGGCGATGTCCTCGGCCACGTATCTGCGCAAAGTGGCGGTGTCGAACGAGATCGCGCCGTCGCTGGCGATGGGCGTGACGCTCCAGCATGCCGCGGCCATCGTCGTGCCGATCGCCGCCGGGTTCATTCTCAACTTCGTCGGGTACCAGGTGCCGTTCCTGATCGCCAGCGGCTTCTCGGTGGTCGCGATCGTGGTTACCCGGCGGCTCAACCCGCTCGCGCAGCGGGCGCCCGCCCGGATCAGCGAGGATCTCGCCCGCGAGGCGGCCAGGCAGACGGGGCTGACCGGACCGGCGGGCGGCGTTGCGGGGGCGGTCACGGATTGACGTCGGTCGTTCCCCGGCAGGGAGTACTTCATGGACCAGACCCGCCTGCTCCGCACGCTGCGGGCGGTGCGCCGCTATGCGCAGGAGCCGATCCCGCTCGGCATTCTGGAGGACATCCTCGAGGCGGCTCGCTGGACCGGATCGAGCCAGAACACTCAGCCCTGGCAGCTGGTCGTCGTGCGCGATAGCGCGATGCTGGCCGAGCTATCACGGCTCGGCGCCTACGCTGGACACCTGGCCGGCGCGACGGTCGGTGTCGCGCTGGTGATGGACGGGACGGCTCCCTCGCTCGAGTTCGACGCCGGCCGGCTGGCGCAGGCGATCATGCTGGCGGCCTGGGCGCACGGGGTCGGCTCCTGTATCGCGTCGCTCTACCCCGCAGTCAATCGGGAGCGCGCCCGGCAACTCCTCGGCGTGCCGGCAGATCGCGGACTGCAGACGGTCATCGCGCTCGGCTACCCCGCGAGCGCCGACGCACTTCGACTGCGCAGCTCGCCGCCCGAGGTGCGCTCCGCGGTGGCGCCGGGCCGCAGGGGGAGGCGGGACCTGGTGAGCTGGGGCACGTACGGCAACCGCCGGCCATGACGAACGCGCCGGCCGGGTTGAACGGACGCCGCCGGGCGCGTACCGCAGAGCGCCAGCGGAGCGTGCGGCGCGGCCGCAAACGCGATCCGCGATGAGCGCCGAGGCGGTACGGACCGCGTGGGACGACCGGATCCCCCGGCTGCCGCTCACCATCCTCTGCCTGTCGGTGCTCGGAGTGTACGCCAGTACCTACCTGCTCATCTCGGTCCTCCCGGTGCACATACGGCAGCTGGGCCACAGCGACACCACGGTCGGGACGATCATGGGTACCTTCAGCCTGGCGGCGCTGCTGGTTCGCCCGTTCGCCGGACTCGCCGCGGACCGGATTGGCCGTCGCCCGTCGGTCTTTGTCGGCGGCATGCTGATCGGCCTGAGCTGTCTGGGCTATGCGGCGGCGGGCGCGGACACGGTCGTGTTCGCGCGAATCCTGAACGGGCTCGGCTGGGGCGCGGTGACGGCGGCCACCGCCACCGTGGCTGCCGATCTGGCGTCACCGCGGCGGCGCGGCACCGTCCTCGGGATCTACGGTATGGTCACCGGTGCCGCCTTCGCGATCGGCCCCTCGGCCGGCATCTGGCTAACCGCACATGTTGGTCTGCGGGCGAGCTTCTTCGTCGCGGCGGCGAGCGGATTCGGCGGTGGACTGGCGATTCTGCTCCTGCGCGTTCCGACAGCCCACGTTTCCACGCATCCCGCGCAATCAACGCGCTTCGGGCTGAACCACCTGTTCAGCCCCACCGCGACCGGGCCGGCACTGATCATGTTCTGCTTCACGCTGGTCTACGGCGCCGTCCTGACGTTCGTGCCGCTGATGACGATCGACCGCGGACTGGGCAGTTCGGGGACCTTCTTCGCCGTGTTTGCCGGCGCGCTCATCGTGCTGCGCATCTCGGGAGGCGGCCTGTCGGACCGGCTGGGGCGGGTGAAGGTGGTCGCACCGGGGTTTCTATCGTCGGGCGTGGCGATGCTGGTGCTGGCGGGCGCCCACGGTGAGCTGCCGCTGCTGCTGGCCGCGCTGCTCTTCGCGGGCGCATTTGCCTTCATCCAGCCCGCCACCCAGGCCTGGGCGGTCGACCTGTCGCCGGCGCACACGCGCGGCACGACGCTGGCCACGGTCATCGCGGCGCAGGACCTGGGGATTACACTGGGGACCGCGGCCGGGGGGGTGCTGGCCGGCGCGTTCGGCTGGGGCGGCCTGTTCTCGATCGCCGCGAGCCTCAGCCTGGCCGGACTGGCGGCAGTCTGGTACACGCGGCGCCGCGAGCGCGTGATCCAGTCGCTGCGGGTCGCGTGATCCTGCGCAGGGTGATGGGTCCGTGCCGGACTGCCAGACCGGGCCCGGCCGGCTCCCAAACGCTCCCACGTGAATGAGACGGCGCCGGTGATGAGCCGACGGCGTCCCGCGTCACTGGTCCAGATTCAGCGTGCGATGACGTGATCAACCGGCCGGTACTGCACCACGGGCGGCTCGGTGACGCCGACCTGCTGCATCATTGGCATAATGACTTCGCGTACCCAACGCTCGTGATCCTGGGAGGACTCCCAGAGCTCGGTGACGAAGTGGCCGTTGTCGATGGGGCCAGAGGTATGGCTGATGAAGCCAGGGGCCTTCTTCATCAACGGGAGTACGTTGGCGACGAACCCCTCCCACTGTTCCCCGGGCATACCCTGCACCTCGGTGCGCATCTCAACCGCCATGTTGCCCGTCCCTTCCCAGAGTTGCCGCTCCACTTAACGATGTACACAGTATACCACCAAACTGATTTACGTGACGATGAAGTCTCGACCAGCTCGGCTACCGACCTCTCCGGATTCCAACGGCGATGCTTGCGCTGACCGGGAGCAGGGCCTGCGTCGTAATTCCGGCCGGCCGGTCATCAACGTGACGCGAACCGGATGCGCACGGATCTGACTCCAGCCTCGGCGCGAGCGGCTCTGTCAGGCGCGCGTCAGGTCCTGCCAGGCCGACCAGGCGACCACGCCCAGCTCCGGACGCGGCGGGTCGGGCAACATGCTCAGGAACTCGACCGAGTGCCCGTCGGGGTCGGTGCAGAAGACGACCGCTGCCGGCATCCAGGCAAAGACAACCGGCTCGTCGGTCTCCTCACCGAGGAAGCCGTACGGCACCACGCCACTGCCCCGGAGGGCCCCGGGCGCGGCGAGCACGTCGGCCATGCTCACCGAGAAGGCGAGGTGTAGCCGCATCCGCAGCACGGGATTGGACTTCCAGAGGCCCAGCATCGCCTGCCCGGGCGCGCCGATCCAGAGGAAGGCCACCCCGCGCTCCGGTTCGACGTGCGCGAGCTCGAGGCCGACCAGGTCGCGGTAGAACGCGACCGAGCGGTCGAGGTCGATCACGGTGAGGTGCGTCTCGAAGAGTCCGGTGACGCGCATGATGGTCCCCCTGTCCTCACGAGGTGGTTTGTTCGCCCGATGGCCGGTTGGGATCGGGGTCACCTCACCGGGCGGCACTCGACGACGTAGCGGCCCGAAACGGTGCGGCCCGCGGCGGTGACCTCGAGCCCGGCCGAGCGCGCGAGGTCGTGGAAGTCGGCCAGACTGCGGTACTTTCCACCCACCAGCACCATCATCAGGAGCTCGGGCGACGCGCCCCCTGCCGGCGTCGTCCGGCGAAACCCCGCCGAGGACGATCACCCGGCCGTAGGGACGGGCGGCCTCGGCGCAGCGTTGCAGCAGCGGCCGAGCGTCCGCGTCCGGCCAGTCGTCCAGCACGTTCTTGAGCAGGTAGAGGTCGGCGCCATACGGGAGCGGGTCGAAGAAGCTCTGACCGCTGACCGCCGCGCGATCGGCTACCCCAGCCGCGCGGAGAACCTCGCTGGAGCGCTCGACGGTGCGCGGCAGATCCACCAGGATGCCGCGCAGGTGGGCGTGGGCGCGGAGGATCTCGGCCAGCAGGCCGCCGGTCCCGCCGCCCACATCAACCACGGTCGCGACCGCGCTCCAGTCTCCGTCGCGCAGCACGTCGGGATCGGGTGCGCCGTGACCGGCCGGACCCATCAGGGCGTCGAAGCTGGCGGCGATCTCGGGGTGGGCGTCGAGGTCGGCCCAGAACGGGCGGCCGAAGACCTCCGCGTAGGCCGGCCGGCCGCTGCGGACGGCTCCCAGCAGGCCGCACCAGGCGTGCGCCATGCGACCGCCAATGCCATCGAGGTCCAGGCCCAGACGGATGCTGGACGGGTGGTCGTCGCGCAGGAGTTCCGCCGCGTCGTTGAGCGCGAACCGACCGGGCACGGGTTCGACGAACACGCCTGCCCCGACGAGGTGTCGCAGCAGCCGTACGAGCGACTCGGCGTCGGTCCCCGTCGCTGATGCCAGATCGGCGACGAGTGAGGTACCGGCCGCGATATGGTCGGCGATCCGCAGCGTGGCTGCCACGCGCAGCGCCCAGGGGGTTTCCAGGTCGCACAGCGCCCAGAGGTTGGGGCCGTCTGGCTCGGCCACGGCGTGCTGCCTCCGGTCGCGATCAGGCGGTTTGCCGGTGGCTCCGGCACCAGCATGGACCAGTCCCGGCGCCGGCACAAGGGCCGCCTCTCCTGGCACGTGTCGGGCTGAGGCACACTGCCGTCTGGTGTCCGTACGCCACCCGCAGCGTTCGCTGACGACTCGTTGACCCTCCTCGCTCCGGCTGCCTATACTGCGTCACACGTGCGAGCTCGTACAGGGGAACGCCATGCGCATCGCCTACCTGGGACCGGCCGGAACGTTCAGCGAGGAGGCGGCGATTGCCTGGTCCGCCACCGAGCCGGCCGACCTGGTCCCCTTCGCCTCCTTCCCGGCGCTGGTCTCGGCCGCGGAGACGGGCCTGACCGAGCGGGCTATCCTGCCGATTGAGAACTCGCTCGAAGGTCCGGTCGGACAGACCGTGGATCTCTTGATCCACGAGACGCAGCTCAAGATCCGTGGAGAGCTGGTGCTACCGGTGCGGCACTTCCTGCTGGTCGTGCCGGGGACGTCGCTGGAGGATATCCGCGCGGTCAGCTCGCACCCACAGGCACTCGGACAGTGCCGGCGCTTCCTCGAGCGCTGCCTGCCGCGCGTCGAGCAGATCGCCGCGCTCAGCACGTCTGCCGCGGTCGAGAGCGTGATAGCGGCGGGCGACCGCAGCCAGGCGGCGATCGGGACGCTGCGAGCCGGCGAGCTCTACGATGCCCGGGTGCTGGCGCGCGACATTCAGGACAACCACAACAACGTCACCCGCTTCGTCGTGCTGGCCTTCGACGACGCGCCGCCTACCGGCCACGACAAGACGTCGCTCTGCTTCAGCGTGCGGGCCAACGTGCCCGGCGCGCTGCACGACATCCTGACCGAGTTGGCCACGTCCGATATCCAGATGACGAAGGTCGAGAGCCGGCCGATGAAGTCCAAGCTGGGCGACTACTACTTTCTGGTCGACATCGAGGGCCACCGGCACGACCCGCGCATCGCCGACGCGCTCGACCGCATCAGCACGAAGGCGCGGGAGTTGATGGTGTTCGGGTCATACCGGCAGTGCGAGCTACCCGGACCGATCGCGCGGACGGGGAACGAGCCGCCATCGGAATGGTGATCGGCAGACTCACGGTCGGAGCGGCATGCGCGTGATCGCGGGCTCGATGAAGGGCCACCCGTTGAAGGTGCCGCGCAGCACGCGCACGCGACCGATGTCGCAGCGGATTCGCGAGGCCGTGTATTCGACGCTGGCGTCGCTCGGCGTCCGGCCGGAGCGAGTGGTCGACCTCTACGCCGGGAGCGGCGGCATCGGCATCGAGGCGTTATCGCGGGGCGCGGAGTGGTGCGACTTCGTGGAGCAGAACGCGGCGGCCTGCGCGGTGATCCGCGACAACCTGGCCGGGACGCGCTTTGGCGAGCGGGCCGCCGTCCACCAGGCGAGCGTGGAGAGCTTTCTGGCGCGCGCCACCGAGGCATACGACCTGGTGCTGATGGACCCGCCGTACGCCGACCCGCGCATCGTGGAGACCCTGGCGGCGCTGGCCGGATCCGCGGCGGTGGGGGAAGGGACGGTCGTCGTGCTCGGCCACTGGCCGCGGCTGGACACGCCCGAGCGGGTCGGTACCCTGCACCGGCTGCGGCACCGCTGTCACGGGGACAGTTGCTTCTCGATCTACGAAGCCGATGAGACGGTGCCGGCGGGGCGCGGCGCGGTGCAGGAGGGCTGATGGTGAAGCACGTCGCGTTCTACCCCGGTTCGTTCGACCCCATCACGAACGGCCACGTGGACGTCGCCTTGCGGGCGTCGCGGCTCTTCGACGAGCTGATCGTCGGGATCTACCAGGGGGATCCGCTGGCGGACAAGCGTTCCTTGTTCACGGCCGAGGAGCGGCGCGAGATGGCGATCGAGGCGCTGAGCGGGGCACGTAATCTGCGCGTTGACATCTATCAGGGGCTGACCGTAGACTATGCGCGCGTCGTGGGGGCCGGCATCATCGTCCGCGGCCTGCGGGCGGTATCTGACTTTGAATTCGAGTTCAAGCTGGCACACATGAACCGACACATGGCGCCCGACGTGGATGTCGTGTGCCTGATGACGAGTTCTCAGCAGTCGTTCGTTAGCTCCAGCCTCATCAAACAGGTGGCGTCGCTGGGTGGGGATGTGAGCGGACTGGTGCCGACGCACGTCGTTGAGGCTCTCGCGCGGCGGTTCGGTGTGACGGTGCCTGACTAGGATGGGCGACTGACGTGGACGATAGCCGTGCGAAGGCGCAGACCGGTCAGCCCATCGACGTCCTCCTGCTGATCGACCGCCTCGAAGATCTGATGGGCAACGGCATGCGCGTGCCGCTGAGCAATCGCGTCATGGTCGAGGAGGAGGAGTTCCTCGCCCTGCTCGATCAGCTCCGGCTGTCGCTACCGCAGGAGCTCAAGCAGGCGCGTCGCGTCGTCCAGGACCGGCAGAAGATCCTCACCGACGCTCAGGCGGAGGCGGAGAAGATCCTGGTGGTGGCCAAAGAGCGTGCCGAGTACCTGATGAACGACCAGGGCCTGGTCAACGAGGCCAAGGCCCGCAGCGAGGAGATCCTGCGGCAGGCCAAGGAGAACGCCAAGCGCACCCTGGGTCAGGTTGACGTCTACGCGCTGCAGATGCTCACCCAGCTGGAGAACATCCTCAATCAGGATCTGGAGCAGATCAAGCAGGCCAAGCTCGCCGTCACCTCCCGCTAGGTCGGCCCCTGTCGAACCGGCCGTCAACATGCGGTCGCGCCACACATTGCTCCTTTGTCACGCGATTGTCGCGCCGAGCGATGCTCCGCAGCGACTCTGTTACTCCATCCCCGGCACACTGAGTGCGGGCCGTATGCGGCGCCTATGCTACTGTGTGCCGCACGGCCTCCGTGCCGGCACGCTCTTCAGGGAGGGAACGATGTCAGAGACCACGGATTCTCAGGCGCGGACCGCCTCGACCCCGACCCCGCTCGAGACCGTCGACCAGATCGTTAGCCGGGTTGGCGAGCAACTGCCCACGCACGTGAACGCCAGCACGGTGTTCGGTGAGCCGGTTACGCATGGCGACCGGACGGTCATCCCGGTAGCCCGGGTGTCGATGGGCTTCGGCTTCGGTGCGGGCGCCGGCCAGTCGCCCGAGGGCACGCCCGGAGGCTTCGGTGGGGGCGGCGGGGGCGGCGGTGGTGCAGCCGGAGAACCGGTCGGCTACATCGAGATCACCCCGACGTCGTCGCGCTTCGTGCCGACCGTCGACGTAACCCGCATCGCCACGACGTCGCTGCGCATCTGGTCGATGATGCTGCCGCGCATCTTCCTCCGCGCGATGCGCCGTCGACGGCAGCGAGGCTGATTCTCGATCCGCCGCGGAGTCCACCGCGGGGTCTTCAGGAGGGATTCCATGGGTCGGGTATTGGCGTTCCCGTTCGTCCTGGTGTGGGACGTCGTCCGGCTGATCCTCAATCTCGTCGGCCGCACGGTCGGCGTGATGCTCGGCTTCCTGCTGGCCGTGGTCGGGATCGCCCTCTCGTTGACCGGTATCGGAGCCATCATTGGCGTGCCGCTCGTCATGTTGGGAGCGGCGCTGATGCTGAAGGGGCTGTTCGGACGCTGAGATCGTCGCGGAAGGTCACCATATGAGCGCGCCCGACGAACTGAAGATCGACGTTGGATTTCCCCAGGAGGGCGAGCCACAGCTGCATATCCGGGTCGGCGGCTGTCGGCTCAAGATGCGGGGCGGCGGCGGAGCTCAGTGGGTGAGTGGGTCCTATCGTGACCCATCTCACTCGCTTCCCTGCCGAGTGGTCGAGCACGGCGCGACGCTCGACATCACCCAGGAGCTGAACGTGTCCAGCCTGACACGCATCAGTGACGGGTCCCCGACGCTCGACCTCACACTGGGCGACGCCATGCCGTACACCGTGGCCCTCGAGGGCGGTGCCAGCGACTGCAAGCTGGACCTCGGCGGGCTCCCGATCACGCGGCTGTCGATGAGGCAGGGCGCCGGCCGCTACGAGCTCGACTTCTCGCTGCCGACGGCCGTGCCGATGCAACTGTTGGAGATCGCCGGAGGCGCCGCGGCGATGGATCTGCGGAACCTCGGAAACGCCGGGTTCGTGGAGCTGCGCCTCGACGGCGGTGCCTCGGCCTACACTATCGATTTCGGCGGTGAGCTGCGCCGCGACGGCCAGGTGAGGATCACGGCGGGAGCGGCCGGCGTCGAGATCTCGGTGCCGGAGTCGACCGCGGCGACGGTACGGTCCGAATCGGTGCTGGCGCAGGTCAAAGTCGGCGATGGGTTCACGACGCGCCAGGGAGCCTACTGGACCGGGCCGGCGGTGGCCGGTAAGACGCCACTGCTTCGTATCGAGGCCAAGGTCGCGGTTGGGATGCTACGCCTGCGGATCGGACCACCGGCGCCGCTGCCGCTCTCGTCGGGCAACTGACGAGCGGGCCGGATGCCCTGGGATTCGTTTGTGCGGCGCTTGACAATGTCCGGAAAGGTCTGCTAGGCTGCGAGCGACAAGTGAATAGCGTGAACGACGACGATCGGAACGAGTACGCATCACAGCGGGGCTCAGAGAGTCGGCGGACGGTGAGAGTCCGACGCCAGCGCTGATGCGGAATGGATCCGGGAGTTGCGCCCCAAACGCCGCGGGTAGCCGCGGCCAGTAGGCGGCGCCGGCGACTCCACCGTTACCAGGGAGCTGGGTATCGGATCGACTGCGATCCCGTACCCGTAGAGTGGGACGACCGCGCAGGCGGCGTCCAACGAGGGTGGTACCGCGGGGTTGATGCTTCAGCCTCCGTCCCTTAAGGGGCGGAGGTTTTTTGTGTTGGTCGCGCGGGCGGCCGGGAACGGCAGGAGGACGACGGGGATGCTCGATCTGCGGCCGGGTTCCATCGGGATGAGCTCGGAGGCCGGCGGGCGCTATCAGCCGTCGCTCGACGAGGTTGCCGCGCTCACCGCGCAGGGCAACATCATCCCGATCTACCGGGAGATCATAGCGGACCTGGAAACGCCGGTCTCGGCCTACCTCAAGGTCGCCCAGGGCCCGTACAGCTTCCTGCTGGAGAGCGTCGAAGGCGGCGAGCGGCTGGCGCGCTACTCGTTCATCGGCACCGACCCGTACCTGACGCTCCGGCTCGACGATGGCGTCGCCCACGCCAACACGCAGGGCTACAAGCGTACCGCCGCCTTCAGCGATCCATTGGTCGCGCTGCAGGAGCACCTGGCGCCCTACCGCACCGTCTCGCTCCCGGGGCTGCCGCGATTTCTGGGGGGCGCGGTCGGCTACCTGAGCTACGAGGCGATTCGCTACTTCGAGCGACTCCCGGTCGCCGCGGCCGATCCGCTCGACTTCCCCGAGGCACTCTTCATGTTCGTCGACACCATGCTGGTCTTCGACCACCTCGAGCGCACGATCAAGGTCGTGAGCCACGTCCACGTTGACGACCACCGGCCGCTCGAGGAGTCGTACGACGCGGCGGTCTCGCGGATCGAGCGGCTGGTGTGCCGCCTGCGCGGTGAGCCTCAGGTCCCGCGCGGCGACGTGGCGCTCGACACGCCGGCGGTGGGCGAACGGATGACGCCGAACGTCGATCCCGCGACCTACACGCGTATGGTCAAGCGGGCCAAGGAGTACATCGAGGCGGGCGATATCATCCAGGTCGTCCTGTCGCAGCGCGTGGCGCTGCCGACCGGCGCGCACCCGTTCACGGTCTACCGGGCGCTGCGCAAGATCAACCCGTCGCCCTACATGTTCTACCTGCACCTGGACGACGCGCACATCGTCGGCGCCTCGCCGGAGCTGCTGGTGCGTCTGGACGGCGGTACGCTGACGACCCACCCGATTGCCGGGACGCGGCCCCGCGGAGTGAACGCCGTCGAGGACGACGCGCTGGCAGCGGAGCTGGCGTGCGATGACAAGGAGCGCGCCGAGCACATCATGCTGGTCGACCTGGGGCGCAATGACATCGGGCGGGTCGCCCGGCCCGGCACGGTCCAGGTCCCGCAGCTAATGGAGATCGAGCGCTACAGCCACGTGATGCACCTGGTCAGCCACGTGACCGGCGCGATCCGGGACGACCTGGCCGGCGTCGACGCACTGCGGGCCTGCTTCCCAGCCGGGACGGTCAGCGGTGCGCCGAAGATTCGGGCGATGGAGATCATCGCCGAGCTGGAGCCCGAGCGCCGCGGGCCGTACTCGGGCACCGTCGGCTACGTCGACTTCAGCGGCAACCTCGACACGGCCATCACGCTGCGGACGCTGGTGATGCGCGACGGCGTAGCGTACTTGCAGGCGGGGGGCGGGATCGTGGCCGACAGCACGCCGGACTTCGAGTACCGCGAGTGCTTCCACAAGATGCGCGCGCTCGTCCGGGCGATCGAGCTGGCCGAGCAGATGGAGAGGGCCATGCGGGCGGAGGGCGAGCGATGATCCTGCTGATCGATAACTACGATTCGTTCACGTTCAACCTGTACCAGTATCTGTGCGAGCTGGGGGCCGATGTGACCGTACGGCGAAACGACGCCATCACGGTCGACGACGTCCGCGTGCTGGCTCCCGAGCGGATCGTTGTCTCGCCCGGGCCGTGCACCCCGCGCGAGGCCGGCGTCTCGGTCGAACTGATCCGGGCCTTCGCCGCGGAGGTGCCGATCCTGGGCGTTTGCCTGGGCCACCAATCGATTGGGGTGGCGTTCGGCGCGCGGGTGGTCCACGCGCCCTGCCTGATGCACGGCAAGACCTCGCGTATCAGCCACGACGGGCGCGGCGTCTTCGCCGGGCTGCCCAACCAGTTCGTTGCCACTCGCTACCACTCGCTGGTTGTCGACGAGGCGACTCTACCGGACGACCTCGAGGTGACGGCGCGCAGCGAGGACGACGTGGTGATGGGTATCCGGCACCGGCGGTACGACGTCGAGGGCGTGCAGTTCCACCCGGAGTCGATCCTGACCGCCGTTGGGAAGGATCTCCTGGCGAACTTTGTGAATACAGCGGCACTCGTCGTGGCGGCGGACTAGGCAACCCGGGCAGGGGAGCCGAGCAGCGGAGGGGACACATGGTCAGGGAAGCGATCCAGAAGGTGGTCGACGGCGAGCGCCTCTCGCGCCAGGAGGCCGCGGCGGCAATGGATGCGATCATGTCGGGCGAGGCGACGAGTGCACAGATTGGCGCACTGGTGACAGCGCTGCGCATGCGCGGTGAGTCCGACGAGGAGATCGCCGGGTTCGCCGAGTCGATGCGCCGTCACGCCCGGCGCGTGCCGATCGCGGACGGCGAGACGGTCGTCGACATCGTGGGAACCGGCGGCGACCGGGCACAGACCTTCAACATCTCGACCACGGCCGCCTTCGTCGTCGCCGGCGCCGGGGTGAAGGTTGCGAAGCACGGCAACCGGGCCATGACCAGCCGCTGCGGCGCGGCCGACGTGCTGGAAGGGCTCGGCGTCCGCATCGACCTGGGGCCCGAGGAGGTCGGCCGCTGTATCGACGAGGTGGGCATCGGCTTCATGTACGCGCAGGTCTTCCACCCGGCCATGCGCTTCGCCGGTCCATCGCGGAAGGAGATCGGCATCCGGACCGTCTTCAACATCCTCGGCCCCCTAACCAACCCGGCCGCCGCTCGGTTCCAGATGATCGGCGTGTCCGACCCCATCGTCGCCGCGCGGATGGCGCGGGCGCTCGCGCTGCTCGGGACGAGTCACGCGCTGGTAGTGCACTCCCGGGACGGTCTCGATGAAATCAGCATCTCGGCACCGACGACCGTCAACGATGTACGGGTCAACGGCTGCGTGGATGTACGGCAGTTCGAGATCGAGCCGGCCGAGGTGGGGATCAAAGGCGCACCGATCGAGGACGTTCGCGGCGGCAGCGTCGAGGAGAACGTGGCAATCACCCGGCACGTGCTCCAGGGCGGCAACGGCGCCACCCGGGCGATCACGCTGCTGAACGCGGCCGCGGCACTCTACGCCGCCGACGTCGTGCCGTCGATCCGCGACGGGGTCGTGCTGGCCGCCGAGTCGATCGACTCCGGGGCGGCGGCTGCCCGGCTCGACGAACTGGTGCGCTTGAGCAACCGACTGGCGGACGACGTTCGACTGGTCGTGGCGTAGATGACGGCGCGGACCGGCACGGTCCTGGACCGCATCGCGGCGCGGACGACGGCGGACCTGTCGGCGCGGCGGCTCGAGCGCCCGATCGACGGCCTGGAAGAGATGGCGGCCCGCCAGCCGGCCGCGCTCGCGCTCGACCGAGCCCTGCGTGGCCGCGGGACGCGGGTGATCGCGGAGGTCAAGCGGGCCTCGCCGTCGAAGGGCCCCATCGCGGCCGGCGTGGACGCCGCCGCAGTGGCGCGTGACTACCTGGCGGCGGGCGCGGCGGCGATCTCGGTCCTGACCGACGGCCCATTCTTCCGGGGCTCGCTGGAGGACATGGCCGCGGTCGCCGTGATGGCGCACGCCGATGCCGTCCCCCGCCCGGTCCTGCGCAAGGACTTCCTGCTCGATCCGTATCAGGTGGTCGAGGCGCGGGCGCACGGCGCCGACGCGGTATTGCTGATCGTCGCGCTGCTGGGCGGGTCGGCGCTCGCGGAGATGCTCGCCGCCGTGCATGGCCAGGGCATGCAGGCGCTAGTGGAGGTTCACGACGAAGCCGAGCTCGCGATCGCCGTTGAGGTGGGCGCCCCGGTGATCGGGGTGAACAATCGCGACCTGCGCACCTTTGCGGTGGACCTCGGCACGACCGAGCGGCTGGCGCCACTGGTCCCGACCGACCGGGTCGTGGTAGCGGAGAGCGGCATCCACGGGCCGGACGATGTGCAGCGGCTGGCGGCGGCCGGCGCGTCCGCGATCCTGGTCGGCGAGTCGCTGATGACGGCGACCGATCGCCCGGCGGCGCTACGGAGGCTGCTGGTATGAGCGCGACGCCGGCCTTCGGCCCACCGGGCACGCACGTGGTGAAGATCTGCAGCCTGCGGACGCCTGCCGACGGTGTCGCGGCCGCCGAGGCCGGCGTCGACCTGGTGGGGCTGATCTTCGCCCCGGCGCGGCGACGCGTGTCGGTGGAGGCCGCGGCGGAGATCGCGGCCGCGGTGCGGTCGACCGGCCCCGGCGCGCCGCGGATCGTGGGGGTCTTCGTCGACGAGTCGGCCTCGCGGCTGAACGAGATCGCGGCGCGGCTCGACCTCGACCTCATCCAGCTCCACGGGGACGAGCCGCCCGAGACGGTCGCGGCCGTGGCGCGGCCGGCGATCAAAGCGCTGCGGCTGCGGCCCGGCACCGACCTCGACGCGGCGAGGAGCCTGGCGGAGCGCTACCTATCGGCGGCGGTTGCGCCGGTGGCGCTGACGATCGAGGCCCACGTGGCGAGCGAACTCGGCGGCAGCGGGCGGGTAGCCGACTGGGAACTCGTGGCGCGGCTGGCCGAGGACTATCCCGTGATTCTGGCCGGTGGCTTGAGCCCGCGGAACGTCGACGCCGCCATCGCGACAGTGCGGCCGTTCGGGGTCGACGTCTCGAGCGGGGTGGAGTCCGGCGGGACGAAGGACCACGCGAAGATTCGTGACTTCGTCGCGGCGGCACGGCTGGCGTTTGCCAGTGCCGACGAACGGGTCAGTCTTCACGCGTCTTCCGGTGAGACGCCGGCCGTGAGCGGGCGGTAGGTACGGCTCCGGTGCCCTGGTACCCTTGCTCGCATCCGACGCGCTGCGCACTACATTGAGGAGCACCCATGACGACGACCAGCACCGGGCGTCCGCGGGCCAGCGACCTGCCGGACGCGCGCGGGCGATTCGGCCAGTTCGGCGGCAGCTACGCGCCGGTCACGCTACTGCCGGCCATCGAGGAGCTCACCGTCGCCTACGACCGCGCGCTCGAGGATCCCGAGTTCCAGCTCGAGTTCGACCGTCTGATGGCAACGTACGTCGGCCGGCCCACGCCACTCTACGAGGCGGCGGCGCTGACACGCCACGTTGGCGGCGCGCGCATCTTCCTCAAGCGCGAGGATCTGGCGCACACCGGCGCGCACAAGATCAACAATGCCGTCGGCCAGGGGCTACTGGCGAGGCGGATGGGGAAGTCCCGGATCATCGCCGAGACGGGCGCGGGCCAGCACGGAGTCGCTACCGCGACCGTCTGCGCCATGCTAGGCCTGGAGTGCATCGTCTACATGGGCGAGGTCGACATCGCGCGCCAGTCGCTCAACGTCTTCCGCATGAAGCTGCTGGGGGCGGAGGTCCGCTCGGTCACGTCGGGCAGTCGCACGCTGAAGGACGCCATCAACGAAGCCATCCGCGACTGGGTGACCAACGTGGATTCAACCTACTACCTGTTCGGAACGGTGGCGGGGATGCACCCCTATCCGCGGATGGTGCGGGACTTCCAGACGGTCATCGGGCGGGAGGCGCGGCAGCAGATCAAAGACCAGGTGGGGCGGTTGCCAGATACGGTGGTGGCCTGTGTTGGCGGCGGATCGAACGCGATGGGCATCTTCCACCCGTTCATCGACGACGAGGGCGTGGAGCTGCACGGCGCGGAGGCGGCGGGGCTGGGCATCGAGACGGGCAAGCATGCCGCCACGCTCACCCAGGGACGCCCCGGTGTGCTTCACGGCTCCCGATCGTACGTGCTGCAGGACGACGACGGTCAGATCATCGAGGCGCACAGCATCTCCGCCGGTCTCGACTATCCCGGGGTGGGACCCGAACACAGCTACCTGAAGGACACCGGTCGCGCGCACTACCACCCGGTGACCGACGCCCAGGCGCTGGGGGCCTTCCAGCTCCTGTGCCGTACCGAGGGGATCATCCCGGCGCTGGAGTCGGCACACGCGGTCTACCTGGCGACGCAACTCGCGGCGCGGCGAAGCGCGGACGACATCATGATCGTCAACCTGTCGGGTCGGGGCGACAAAGACATGCACACGGTGGCGCAGGCGCTGGGGGTGACGCTGTGACGGGCACCACGACAAGGCAGAGCCGGATCGGCGCGACCTTCGCGCGGCTGCGGGAGTCGGGCGAGACGGGGGTCTTCCCGTACCTCACGGTGGGTTTCCCGGAGATGGACACGGTGCAGCGGGTGGTTCCGGCCCTGGTTGCCGGGGGCGCGGCGATGGTGGAGCTCGGCATTCCGTTCTCCGACCCGCTGGCAGACGGCGCGACCGTCCAGGCGTCGAGTCATGCCGCGCTGGTGAACGGCGTGACGGTGGCGTACTGTCTCCAGACGGCTCGTGATCTCCGTCACGACGGCGTTGACGTCCCGCTGATCTTCATGGGATACTACAACCCCTTGCTCAGCTACGGTCTCGAGCGCTTCGCCACGGACTGTACCGAGGCGGGGGCTGACGGAATCATCGTGCCGGACCTGCCGCCCGACGAGAGCGGCGACCTGCTCGACGCCTGCCGGCGGCACGGCCGCGACCTGATCTTTATGGTGGCGCCGACCAGCACTGACGAGCTCCTTGAGGCTGTCGCGCGCCAGGCGAGCGGGTTCATATACTGCGTATCGCTGACCGGCGTGACCGGCGCGCGCAGCACGCTGTCCGCGGGGTTAGGCGAGTTCATCGGCCGGGTCCGCCGACACACGGACCTGCCGCTGGTGATCGGCTTCGGCATCTCCGAGCCCGAGCACGTGGCGCAGGCTGGGGTACTGGCTCAAGGGGTCGCGGTCGGCAGCGCAGTGGTCAGCCGGCTAGGCAGCACGCCGCGCGAGCGCCAGGCGGAGGAGATGCGGCGCTTCATCGTCCGCCTCCGCGGTGCATGACGCGTGCGGCAGCGGGACGGTGGGTGGCGATACCGGCCGCGCCGCCGTGGAAGCGCGGGTAGGGGGAGAGGCCAATGCTTCGCTGCCGGGGGATTCGCGGCGCGACCACCGTGGAGCGCAACACCGCCGAGGACATCCTGGAGGCGACGCGCGAGCTGTTCCTCACCCTGGTCGAGGCCAACGATCTGGTGCCCGACGACGTTGCCAGTATGATCTTCACCACGACGCCGGACCTGAATGCGACCTTCCCGGCCGCCGCGGTCCGCGAGCATGGTTGGTCGGGGGTGCCGCTTCTGAACAGCCACGAGATGAACGTGCCGGGGTCGCTGGATCGGGTGATCCGGGTCCTGGTGCACTACAACACGGAGAAGCCGGCCGACGCCATCCGTCACGTCTACCTGCGGCGGGCGCGGCAGTTACGGCCCGAGTGGGCGTACGAGCCGGCGACCGCGAGCCGGTCGGATTCGCAGTAGGCGCCAGTGGGGCGCGGATGATGGGCGGGAGCGAGCACAGATGATCGTGGTCATGGAGACGACCGCTGGGGAGCGTCAGGTCGAGGACGTCATCCGGCGGGTCGAGGAGTTCGGCTTTGGCACGCGCATCGTGGTCGGAGCCGAGCGGTCAATCATCGGGGTGCTGGGCTCCCCACTACCCGACAGCCTGCAAGAAGCGCTGCAGCTACTACCGGGAGTCGAGCAGGTGCTGCGGATCAGCAAGCGCTACAAACTCGTCAGTCGAGAGTTCCACCCGGTCGACACGGTGATCGAAGTCGGCGGCGTCCACATCGGCGGTGACGAGGTCGTGATCATGGCCGGCCCCTGCTCGGTCGAGGACGAGGAGCAGATCCTGGCCACGGCCCACGCCGTCAAGGCGGCCGGCGGCTCGATCCTGCGTGGCGGGGCGTTCAAGCCGCGGACCTCACCCTACGAATTCCGCGGGCTTGGAGAAGACGGTCTGCGCTATCTGGCCCGCGCCCGCGAGGAGACGGGGCTGCCGATCATCACCGAGGTCCTCAGCGTCGGCGACATCGACCTCGTCGCGCAGTACGCCGACATCTTGCAGATCGGCGCGCGCAACGCGCAGAACTTCCTACTGCTCGAGGAGGTCGGCAAGACCAACAAGCCGGTGATGCTCAAGCGCGGCATGTCCACCCAGATCGAGGAGTGGCTGCTGGCGGCGGAGTACATCATGGCACAGGGGAACGAGCGCGTGATGCTGTGCGAGCGAGGCATCCGCACCTTCGAGACGGTCACGCGCAACACGCTGGACCTATCGGCCGTCCCGGTCGTCCAGCGACTCAGCCACCTGCCGGTGATCGTCGATCCGAGCCACGGCACCGGTAAGTGGTACCTCGTGCCGTCGATGATGCTGGCGGCGGTGGCGGCCGGCGCCGACGGCCTGATGGTCGAGGTGCATCCGAATCCGGACCACGCGCGTTCTGACGGGGCGCAGTCGCTGACGTTCGAGAACTTCACCGCCGCGATGACGCGGACGGCGCGCGTGGCAGAGGCGGTTGGCCGGCAGGTACGCCAGCCGTTGGTGGACGCGGCGCTGGGCGACTGAGGTCCTGGAGATTGGCGCGCGGTGCGGGATCGATTGGTCCCGCGCCAGCGCCCGGATCTCGGGCGGGGCCAGCCGAGGGGCGCCCCGCCCGTGGTGTGTCAAGCGACCCTGGCCGGAAGGGTGCGATTCATCGCGTCCGGGCAGGCCAGACTCGCGGTGAAGGAGATCAGATGAGCGACGCACCCCCGGACACGGACACGGGCACGGACGGGGGCCCGGTGCACTTCGACGAGCGGGGATTGGTGCCGGCGATCGTGCAGGACGCGACCACGGGTCGGGTCCGCATGCTCGGGTACATGAACCGCGACGCGCTGGAGCGCACGACGACGACGCGTCGCCTGCACTTCTGGAGCCGCAGCCGGCAGCGGCTCTGGATGAAAGGGGAGACGTCGGGGAACGTGCACGACGTGGTCGAGGTGCGCGCCGACTGCGACGGCGACACGCTACTGGTGCGTGTCCACCCGCGGGGGCCGACCTGCCACCTGGGAACCGACAGCTGCTTCGACGGCACGCCGATCCTCGCGGGAGCGGTGCGCGAGCGTGCGACGAGCGTGGTCGTCGACCAGGTCGCGGCGGTCGTCTCGGACCGCCACGCGCAGCCACAGGCGGGCTCGTACACGAGCTACCTGCTCGAGCAGGGAGTCGACAAGATCGGCAAGAAGATCGGCGAGGAGGCGGCCGAGGTCATCATCGCGGCCAAGAACGCCGACGCCGACTCCCTGGCGAACGAAGCGTCGGACCTCATCTACCACCTGCTGGTGCTGCTCGAGGCGAGCGACGTGGAGCCGGGCCGGGTCTGGGAGGTCCTGAGCACGCGGCGCGGTCGACCCCGACCGGATCAGTCGTCGTAGACCAGCGGCCGCACGACCATCCGGCCGGCCGCCAGGTCCACGCTGCGCACGACCTCCTTGAGTGCCGGGAAGAGCGACTCGGTTCCGTCCTCGGCGCGCACCACGTAGACGTCGTTGGCGCCGGTCTCCACGATCTCCGCCAGGGTTCCCAGGCGGTTCCCGGCCTCGTCGACGACGTCCAGGCCGATCAGCTGGAAGTGGTAGTACTCGTCCTCGGCGAGCGGCGCCGCCTGCTCGGTGTCGATGCGCACGACGGTGCCGCGCAGCCCCTCGGCGGCATCCCGCGTATCGACTCCGTCGAGCGAGAGGATCGCGAGGCCACGCTGCAGCCGCGCCGACCGCAGCCGTCGCGGTTGGGGATCCTCTCCCAGATAGACCTGCGCGAGCTTCGGGATGCGGTCGGGGAACTGGGTCCAGACGTTCATGCGCACGGCGCCATCGACGCCTTGCGGAGCGACGATGACGCCGATCGAGAGGCGCGCGAACTCGGGGCGCGTCTCGCGATCGGGGTCACTCATGAATGTCCAGACTGGCACGCAGACCGCGCCGGGAGGCGGAGATAGTGAGCAACGTGCGCAGCGAGCGAGCGATCCGGCCCTCGCGACCGATGACCTTGCCCATCTCGTCGGCCGGGACCCGGAGCACGACTACCACGATCTGGCCGCGGCGGTTCGCCTCGACGGTGACCGTCTCCGGGTCGTCGACCAGGCTTCGACCGATGTACTCCACGAGCGCCTTGAGCTCGTCCATCCCGTCCGCTCCTCCTCGACCCGGCTGAGACACACACTGGCTACCGGGACGCGGTAGCCAGCATCACGATCCGCGTGAGACGGGGGCCGAGCTACTCGACCGCACCCGCCGGGGTGGACTCGCCGGCTGCCGGGGCGTTCTGACCCGCGATCACGCCGCTGTGGCGCAGCAGGCTGCGCACCGTCTCGGTCGGCTGTGCGCCGTGGTCCAGCCAGTACTTCGCGCGCTCGGTGTTGACGCGCAGCGTGGCCGGCTGGGTCTTCGGGTTGTAGAACCCCACCACCTCGATGAACCGACCGTCGCGCGCAAATCGCGACTCCGCGGCCACGATTCGGTAGCTCGGCTGCTTCTTCGCTCCCATGCGCCGCAGTCGCAGCTTGATCACTCCTGGGGGCATCCTTTCCTGATCCCGCGCTTCCGCCGGTCTGCAGTGCTCGATTGCCAACGCGTCGGGCAGACACGATCGACCCGGGTTGAACCCGGGACCACCGGACTATAGCACGCGGCTCCCCGGCCGTCAAACGTGTTCCATGGCCGCCAGACCGTTGAGGATCGGCAGCCGCGGTTCGGGCAGCATCAGGAGTTCGCCACGGATCACCGCGCCCGAGTTGCCGGCGATCCAGTCGGCGTAGTCGCGCCCGGCGACCTCGGCGGCCACCTCGAGAGCCGCGCGCAGCCGGGGCGGCCGCCACTGTGGGTGGTGCGCGTCGCTGGCGATCACGTGGACCAGGTGGTGACGCAGCAGGGTCTCGGCTGCCGGACGGGCGCCCCGCTCCGCGCGCTGGGATAGCGAGTCGGCGTTGACCTGGATCGGCACGCCGGCCGCGATCAGGTCGAGCAGGATCTCTGGATGGCGCTGGACGTCGTCGTAGCGCTCGGCGTGCGCCAGGATCGGCAGGATCCCCTCGGCATGGAGCTCGTCGACGACCTGCGGAAGGTAGCGCGGCCAGGGGCCCGAGAGTGGTACCTCGAGCAGCAGGTAGCGCGTGCGGTTGAGCGTGATCAGGTTCCCCGACCGGTGTCGGGCGACCAGGTCCGCGGCCAGACGCACCTCGGTGCCCGGCACGACTCGTATCGTCAGCCCCGCCTCCGCGGCGAGGCGGTTCAGCCGCTCGACGCCGACGTCCACGCGCTCGGGCGCGATGCGGTGGGAGTGGGGCGTGGCGGCGATGGCGACCACGCCGTCGTCCTGCGCCACGCGCAGCATCTGCAGCGCGGTCGCGTCGTCGTGAGCCCCGTCGTCGACGCTGGGCAGCACATGGCTGTGCAGGTCGACCAGATTCGCCCAGCCGTTTGACGCTCCCGGTATCGAGTCGAGCTTCATGTACCCTCCCGCGGACGGTGGCGAGATCCCGCGGGACCGACGCCTGCGAACGCTCCTGCGATTTCCGTTTCGATGTGCGAAACGCTCCGTCGATTCTACCGCGGACGCGCGGTACGCGTCGGAGCGGTGGGCGTGCGCGCCGCGCCAGCTCACCCCGGCGCGGCGCGCACGGGTTCGAATTAGGAGGGGACTCCGTGCTAGAGCGCCTCGGCCGCCTTGCGAGCGGCGATCAGGACCGGGTCCCAGACCGGGGCGAAGGGCGGGGCGTAGCTCAGATCGAGATAGCTGAACTCCTCGGCAGTCATGCCGGCGGCGAGCGCGGTGGCGAAGACATCGATGCGCTTGCCCGAGCCCTCGGCGCCGACGATCTGCGCCCCGAGGAGCTTTCCGCTGCCGCGCTCGGCGAGCACCTTGACCGTGATCTTGCCGACACCCGGGTAGTAGCCGGAGCGAGTGCGGCTGTCAATGCGCGCGGTCACGAACTCGAATCCGGCGGCTCGTGCCTCGCGCTCTTGCAGCCCGGTACGGGCCACCTCCACCATACAGATCTTGGTGACGGCTGAGCCGAGCACGCCCGGGAAGCGGGCGTAGCCGCCGCCCAGGTTGATGCCGGCAATGCGGCCCTGCTTGTTGGCTATCGTGCCCAGCGCGAAGTGGACCGGTCGCCGGCTGACGAGATGGAAGCTCTCGACGCAGTCGCCGGCCGCCCAGACGCCGTCGACCGCGGTCTGCATCCGATCGTTGACCTTGATCGCGCCGGTCTCGCCCAGCGGAATGCCGGCGGCCCGGGCCAGCGCCGCGTTAGGGCGCACCCCAATGCCCAGGACCACGATGTCGGCTGGGTGCGTGCGAGCGGCGGTCACGACCGCTGCGACGGTTCCGTCGCGCGTCTCGAAGCCGGTGACCGGCTCGTTGAGGGAGAGCTTCGCTCCGGCATCGCGCAGCGCCTGGCCCACCAGTTCACCCATGTCCGGGTCCAGTGTGCCCAGGACCGTGGCTGCCGCCTCTACCACCGTCACGTCGAGGCCGCGCTCCAGCAAGGCCTCGGCCATCTCGAGCCCGATGTAGCCGCCACCGACGATCACGGCGCGCCGCGGTCGCTCCTCGTCCACCGCCCGACGCAGGCGGATACCGTCATCGAGGATGCCGAGCCCGTAGATACTGGCCGCGTCGGACCCCGGCAGCGGCGGGCGGATGGGCACGGTGCCGGTCGCGACCAGCAGCCGATCGAAGCCCTCATCGAAGGACGTCCCGTCATCGCGCCGCCGGCCGCGGACCCGCCGTTCGGCCAGATCGATCTCCTCCACCTCGTGCATGACCCTGGCGTCGATGTGCAGTTTGGCGAACCCAGCCGGGCTGCGCGCGACCAGGGCGCGGGGATCGTCGACCAGCCCGCCGACGAGATAGGGCATGCCGCAGGCAGAGT
>DATKRJ010000060.1:0-8271 GCA_035532355.1 Thermomicrobiaceae bacterium
CTGAAGGACGCCTGCCCGTTGGTCGTCGTGGCGCTGCCGGTCGTGTTCGTGATCCCGCTGACCGTGAAGTCCACCGTGGTCCCGTCGGCCACCGGGTAGCCCAGGGCGTCCTCGACCGTTGCCGTCTCGGTCAGCGTGGTCCCCACCGTGGCCGTGGTGCCGCCCGGCGCCAGCGTGAGGCTGGCCGGCGGGCCCGGCGTGATCGTCAGCGTGCTCGTGCCGCTGCTGTCGCCGAAGTTCCCCGCCGCGTCGTGGTAGGCCGCCGTGATCGTGTAGCTCCTCGGTGCCAGGGTGCCCGGTAGCCCGTAGCTCACGCTGGCGCTGCCGTTCGACACGTTGCCGCTCGTCGCCGTGCCCACCATTGTGTTGCTCGCGTCGGTCACCGTGAAGGTCACCGAGCCCGCGTTGACCGTGCCGGCCGGAGAGGTGACCGTCGCCGACAGCGTCACGCTCGTGGCGCTGTCCTGGGCCGTGGCGCTGTTCGGTGAAGTGGTCGTGCCGGCCGCGTTGACCGCCAAGGTGTTCGTGCCCTGGGAGCCGGTGAAGTCGGGGCCGGGATTGTAGACCGCCGTGATGGTGTAGCTACCGGCCGGCGTGTTGCCCGGCAGGGTGAAGCTGGCGGACGCGCTGCCGCCGGACACCGTGCCGCTCGTCACGGCCGTTCCGACCTGCGTGTTGGTGGCGTCGGTGACGGTGAACGTCACCGTGCCCTCGTTGACCGCGCCGGCCGGCGAGGTGACCGTCGCCGCCAGGGTCACCGTCTGATCGGTGGTGCTGAACGTGGCGCTGGCGCTCGTCGCGGTGGTCACGGTGATCGCTGCGCTGATCGTCAGGGTAGCCGTCCCGGAGCTATCGGTGAAGTTGCCGGCCGCGTCGTGGTAGGTCGCGGTGATCGTGTAGCTGCCGGCGGGGGTACCGCCGGGGAGCGTGTAGCTCACGCTGGCGGCGCCACTGGTCACGGTGCCACTGGTGGTGGCCGTGCCGACCACGGTGTTCGTCGCGTCCGTGACAGTGAACGTGACGGTACCCTCGTTCACCGTGCCGGCCGGCGTGGTGACGGTGGCGCTGAGCGTCACCGCCTGGTTGCCAGCGCTGAAGGTAGCCGTCGCGTTGGCCGGGGCCGTGGTCGTGCCGGCCGCGTTGATCGTCAGGGGGTAGGCCGCCTCGCCGACGAAGCCGTTGCTGTCGGTCGTCTTGGCCGTGACGGGGAACGTGCCGGCCTGGGTGGGCGTGCCGGCCAGGGAGCCGCCGGTGCTCAGCGTGACCCCGTTGGGCAGTGAGCCGGTCTCCGTGTAGGTGTAGGAGCCGCTGCCCCCGGCGCTCACGGCGATCGCCTGGCTGTAGCTGGTCTGGAAGGTGCCGCTCGGCAGCGCGGCGGGCGTGAACTGGAACGCCTCGACCGCGCCGATGTCGCACGCGCTACCCACCGGCCGCGCCAGCCCGCGCTGGTCCTTTGTCGCGTCGAAGATGGACGCGGTGAAGGCTGCCGGGTAGGAGCAACTCGAGGCGGCGTCGATGGCGTTGCTGGGCTGGATCAGGTCGAAGGTGTCGGTCGGGCCGCCGTTGTTGGCCAGCGCCGTGTCGAGGCCCGTGACCGTGCCGATGCTGCCGGGGCAGCTGGCGGGAGCCAGGTTGTTCGTGCCGGTCAGGCCGCTGCCGCAGCCGGAGTCGTTCACGATGCTGTTCGTCAGCGTCGTGGCCGCTCCGGTGGCCTCGCCGACGGCATTGCCGGTATCCCCCGAGAAGGTGCTGTTAGTGATGTAGAGCAGGTCACTGCTTGACGAGCCGTTCTCGCGGACCACGTCGACGCTGCCGTGATTGTCGGAAAACGTGCTGGCGGCGATGTAGGCGACAGCGAAATTCTGGGTCTGTATTGCGGCCGCAAACGGGGCCGTGTTCCCGGAGAAGGTGCTGTCAGCGGCGTTGAGCGTGCCGGAGTTGTAGAGCGCCCCTCCGGCGGTTGACGCGGAGTTGTTCGTGAAGGTGCTGTCCTTGACGTTCAGCGTGCCAAAGCTGTAGATGGCGCCACCGTGATTTGCGAACTCCTCACTCGAACTGGGGGTGTTGTCGGTGAAGGTGAGGCCGGACACGGTGAGCGCGGACCCGCCATTGAAGAAGACGCGAGACTGCCCGTTGCTCGTGATCGCCAGCGTGCGCGCGCCCGGCCCGGTGATCGTCAGGTCGTGCGGGACGGTGATCTCGCCCTGCGTCAGTGTGATGGTTCCGGTCACCGAGAAGTCGATGGTGTCGCCGGACGACGAGGTCGCGACGGCATCGCGCAGCGTGCACGTGCTCGTGCAGTTGCCCGGCCCGTTGTCGGCCGTCGAGTTCACGGTGATCGAGGCCGCGCGGGCGCCGCTCGGCAGACCGAGACCGACCATCGCGGCCCCCAGCAGCAGCACGAGCACGCCCACCCCGCCCGCCAGCCGCGGGACAGCCGGGCGCCACCATCGTCGACGCGAGCCCATGACCCGTCCGCCTCGCCGCATCGTCCTCCCCTTCGGTCTCCGCCGTCTCCACCCACCGACCTACCTGCCCGAGCACCCCGACAGGACCGTCCCGGCGCGCGACGCGCACCAGGCGCGGTCCGTCCGAGGGCCGCCGCCCGAAGGCGATGCCCGATGGCTGCTGTGCTGGGCTGTCCGTTCGCTGAACGTACGTCGGAGGGTAGAACGTATCGGGTCGCGCGTCAAGTCCGTCGAGGCGTTCCAGGACTGTTGTCCCTATCCCACGCGGACTATGGCCCGAGCGCTCCGATTGTCCCCGAGCCGGACCGCCGGTACCATGCGCGGCGAGTTCCGACGACGGGGAGGGATGAGGCATATGCAGCGCGACTACGTGACCAGGGCCATCCGGCTAGCGCTCGAGGAGGACATCGGCACCGGCGACGTGACCAGCGCCGTTACCGTGCCGGCCGGCGCGCGAGCGAGCGGCCACTTCCTCGCCAAGAGCCCGGGCGTGGTCTCCGGCCTCGACGTGGCCGCCGCCACGTTCCGTGAGGTCGACCCGAGGGTAGCGTTCATCGCGCTGGTCCGCGACGGCGACCGCGTCGTCCCCGGCGACCTGATCGCGCGTGTGGCCGGTGAGGCGCGCAGCCTGCTGGCCGCGGAGCGCGTCGCCCTCAACTTCCTGCAGCGCCTCTCCGGCGTGGCCACCGCCACCGCGCGCTACGCCGAGGCCGTCACCGGGACAGGCGCGCGCGTCATCGACACGCGCAAGACGACGCCCGGCATGCGGCTGATGGAGAAGGCGGCCGTGCGTCACGGGGGAGGACACAACCACCGCTTCGGCCTCAGCGACGGCATCCTGATCAAGGACAACCACCTCGCCGCCATCGGCGGCCCCGACCGGGTCGCCCGCGCCGTCGCCGCCGCCCGGGCCGGCGCGCCCCACACCCTGCGCGTCGAGGTCGAGGTCACCTCGCTCGACGAGCTGGAGCAGGCGCTGGCGGCCGGTGCCGACGTGGTGCTGCTCGACAACATGGCGGTCGACCAGATGGCCGAGGCGGTCCGCCGCACCCGGGGCCGCGCGATCCTCGAGGCCTCCGGCGGCATCACGCTGGAGACGATCCGCCGCATTGCCGAGACCGGGGTTGACCTCATCTCGGTCGGCGCGCTCACCCACTCCGCCCCGTCGCTCGACATCAGCCTGGAGCTCACGCTGGAGACAGGAGACGCGACCGGTGAGTGACGAGCGACCGCCCCGCAACGTCACCAGTGTCGGCGGCGTCGTCATCCGCGCTGACGCCATGCTGGTGGTGCGCATGACCTACGGGCCCAACCGCGGCCGCTTCATGCTGCCGGGCGGGCTGGTCGATCCCGGCGAGACGCTGGATGTGGCGGTCGTGCGCGAGGTCGCCGAGGAGACCGGCGTCACCGCGATCCCGGTCGGCATCATCGGCCTGCGCACGCGCTACGACGGGCTACACACCGACAACTACGTCCTCTGGCTGCTCGAGCACGTCGACGGCGAGCCCCGGCCCCACGGCCGCGAGAACGACGAGGCGCGCTACCTGACGCTGGCGGAGATGGACGGGCGGGACGACGTCAGCTACCTGGTCTCCTACCTGGCCCGCCGCGTCCTGACCGGCCAGGTCCACCCCCACCGCCAGGTGGAGGACTACGAGTACCGCCTGCCCGGTACGGGCGTCGACTCCTGGAAGCTCTTCATGTAGGCGGGCGGGACACTGCCGTCGGGTCGCGCCCGGCGACGCCCAGCACGGATAGTTCGGGCGGGATTGCAGCCTGCCCGTGTCCGGCGTCCGGCCTCCGCCACACCCACGCTCGCAGCCGGCCGGACGACCTGCCGGTTTTCGGCGTCCCGACGCGGAAAACGATCGTCCGGCCCATCGTCCGTCCCTGCACGCTCGTGCGCTGCCCGGCGGCGCGCCGCGCCCTATCCGAGGTGGAAGTACTTGTACGCCTCGGCCAGCTGCATCCCGTCGGCGCCGGGGTAGTGGCGGCTGCGCGCCTCGGCCGCGCTGTCCTGCGCCCAGCGGCGCATCATCTCCGCCGGGTCCCATTCACCGATCTGGCTCGCGTGCGCCTTGAGCGCCGCCACCTTCGTGTCGAAGAACGCCGTGATGTCGATCCAGACGTCGGGTTCCTTCGCGCCGTCCAGGTAGACGTGCTCCACTTTGTGCGGCACCAGCCCCTCCGCCGCCAGCTGCGGGAAGGTCAGCCGGTCCCGAGCCGACGGGAAGACCGCCGCCAGCGTCGCCTCCCCCATCGCGATATGGTCCGGGTGCTGGATGTACTCCTGGGCGTACCAGCGGGCCGTCGGGTCCTGGCAGATGAGCGCCTCCGGCCGGTGCTTGCGGATCATACGCGTGATCGCCAGCCGCAGCGCCAGGTCCGCCACCAGCTCGGCGTCGCGGAAGCGCAGGAACTCGACCTCCTTCACGCCCAGGATGCGCGCCGCCGCCCGCTGCTCCGCCTCGCGTGTCTCGATCAGCCGCTCCGAGGACATCTCCAGGTCGTCGCTGCCCTTGTCGCCGCTGGTACCCAGCACGTACACCACCTCGGCCCCGGCGGCCGCCCAGCGCGCGACCGTGCCGGCACAGCCGAACTCGGCGTCGTCGGGATGCGCCTGCACGACCATGGCCCGCGCCGGGACACCGCCACTGCTCGCTTGCTGCTCGCTCGCCATCGACCCCCCCAAACCGCTGCGGCGCCTCGTCCGGCCGCCCATCGATCCACCACGCGCGACCGGTCTGTCCGGCATCCGGACGGGCCACGCGCCCACTTCCTGCGTCAATCGTCGAATCGTACAATACCCCACCGCCGCCCGCGCGACGCGGTCGACGGTGAGCACGTTCGGGCGACGCCGCCCCATCGGATTGGCAGGAGACGGTGCTGGTAGGGCTCCACGCCGGCGTGGCCACGGCCGTCGTACTCTATATGCTGATTCTCGGTCTCTGGGGCCTTGCCTCCGCCCTGCGCGGCGCGGGCGTCACCGAGTCGTACCGCGGGGCGCTGGTGATCGGCGAGGCGCTGACCATCGCCCAGGCGCTGATCGGCGTCCTGCTCGTCATCGGCGGGTACCGGCCGCACGACGCGCTCCACTTCCTCTACGGCGTGCTGGTGCCGCTGATCATCCCCTTCGCCTACGGGCTGGTGCGCGCTCAGCCGCCGCGCCGGGCTGCCCTCTACTACGGCATCGCCACCCTCTTCATCGTTGGCCTGGCGATCCGCGCCGTCGTCACCGGCCGCTAGCTGTCTCCGGCCCGCCGGCTACGGCGAGCCGGCCGCCTGCGACGGCGATTTCATGGCCGACAGGAACACCACCAGCTGGTTGAGCTGGGCCGGTGTCAGGAGCGTGTTGTAGGCCGGCATGTTGTTGCCGCCGTTCAGGATGCGCCAGGTCAGCTGATCGGACGAGAGCCGGCTGCCGACCGTGGTCAAGTTGGGTCCGCGCAGCCCGCCGGTACCGGCGATGGTGTGGCAGTTATGGCACCCCTCCTGGTCGAAGAGGGCCTGGCCCTGCCGCGCCTCGGCGCTGAGCGGCGCCACGACCTGAGCCGGTATCGGTTGCGGGTTGAAGTTCGGCGACCACGGGGAGACCTCGCCCTTCTGCAGCAGCACCCCCACCGTCAGCAGCGGCAGCAAGACCAGCGCGAAGGCCCAGGGGCGCCGCCGCGGGCTGCGCTCCCCGAACGGCGCCACGAACGGCAGGATCAGCAGCGCGACGACCACCAGCAGCGGAAAGCCGATGATCACCCAGCTCTCGATCGAGGGTGGGATCAGCGCCAGCAGGGCGAAGTACCACAGGAAGTACCAGTCCGGCCGCGGGTTGGCGTGCACGATGGTGGGGTTGGCCACGCCGACGAGGGGGGCCGGGCCGATCACCACGGCCAGGATGACCACCACCGAACCGACCGCCAGCGCGAAGATGACGTCGCGCCAGGCCGCGTCCGGCCAGAAGGGGATACCGTCGCGCTCCAACAGGTCGTGATACCAGCGCTGATAGGTCGAGCGCTCCACGACCCGGCCCGGCACCGGCGGCTCGGAGATGCCGTGGCGTACGACCAGGTAGAGGTGTGACCCGATCAGCAGGAACATCAGCGCCGGGAACAGGAAGACGTGCGTCGCGTAGAAGCGCGTCAGCGTGGCGCCGCCAACGGTCTGGCCGGCGACCAGAATCTCCGCCAGCCAGTTGCCGATGAACGGCGTGCGCCCGGCCTGCTCGGCTCCCACGACGATGGCCCAGTAGGCGTTCTGGTCCCAGCGCAGCAGCTGGCCGGTGAAGGCCATGCCCAGAGTCAGCAGGAGCAGGCCGACCCCAGTCAGCCAGTTGAGCTCGCGGGGGAACTTGAACGAGCCGCTCAGGAATACCCGGATGACGTGGGCAAAGATGAGGACGACCATGGCCGAGGCGCCCCAGTAATGGATGCCGCGCACGACGTAGCCGAGGGTCGCCTGGTGGGTGATGAACTGCAGGGTCGAGTAGGCGCTGTTCGGCGCCGGGACGTAGGAGAAGGCCAGTGCCACCCCGGTGATGACCTGCACGATGAACGCGACCAGCGTCGCGCTGCCGAGCACGTACCACCAGTTCACGCCGCGCGGCACCGGGTGCTGGATGACCGGCAGGATCGCGCTCGTGATGCCGAGCCGATCGTCAAACCAGCCGTAGATGCGACGCAAGATCGCCATCGGGCCGCTCCTGCTCAGCCGATCGGCAGCGGGCGCGTCAGCGCCTGCACCGTCCCATTCTGGATGCGCCATTGGTACTGGAACAGCGAGCGCGGCGCTGGGCCGCCGGCCACCGTGCCGTCCGCGTAGAAGATGCTGCCGTGGCACGGGCAGAGGAAGAGCCTGGCGCCCGGCAGCCAGTTCACCGGACAGCCCAGGTGCGTGCAGTTGACGGCGAAGACGATGAACTGGTCGGCGGCGGTGCGCCGCACCCAGACGGCCGTCTGGGCCGTCTCGCCGGCCCAGGCCAGCGGTGACGGATCCTCGATGGTGATCTCCTGGAACTCCTCGCCCACGGTGAAGGCGTCCACCTTCCCCAGGTCACGCCAGACGTTCGGCGCCGGCTTGATCAGCGGGCTGAGCAGGTAGGCCACGATCGGCACGGCGACGACCGCGCCGGCCAGCGCGCTGAGGCCCAGGCTCATGCGGTTCAGAAACCGGCGGCGGGTCATCAACCGGTCATCCATTGAGCAGCTCTCCGATCCAGCCGATCAGGGCGACCACGAGCAACAGGCCGCCGACGACGCTGAGGATCATCCCCGTCACGATGCCCAGCCCGACGAGCATCACCCCGAGCGCCAGCGCCGCCGGCCAGTAGGTCGGCGTCTCGGTGTGGAACGCGTGCGCCGCCAGCCGCTCCTCGTCGCGGATCGTCTCGTGTGTCGGCGGCGGGGGCTCGGACCCCGGCGTGACCGGTGGGGCCTCCGGCCGGTGCGTCGCGGGTTGGTCGGCCGACACGGGTTCGGCGTCAGACCCGCGATTGGAGGCCAGCGCCGCGACCCAGCCGCGCGGCACGCCGCTCGCCGCGGCGAGCGGCGCTCCCAGCACGGCGACCGTCCCCACCACCCACCGCGGCGGCGGATTCGGATCGCGGCTCGCCGATGACATCGCTCCTCCTCAACTGAAACGCGCGTCCGCTCGCGACTCGACCTTAGAGGATCGTCAACAGGTAGATCACCGTGAAGAGCACGATCCAGACGGCGTCGACGAAGTGCCAGTAGGCGGCGATGGCCTCGACCGCGTGCTGGCCGCCGTCGCGGTCGTGGCGCAGCCGTCCGGAGAAGGCCAGCCCGGCCAGCGC
>DATKRJ010000061.1:0-5334 GCA_035532355.1 Thermomicrobiaceae bacterium
GGGTTCGCCAAGCAGGTGCTGGTCGAGGTGTTGCCGTTCGACTGCGTCGGGCGGCACGTGGTGGTTCCGCTGCGCTGGCGGCCGACCGGACCAGCTGGTCGGTTGTTCCCTTCGCTGGAAGCAAACCTCACGATTTCTGAAACTGACGGCAGCGGCAGCCTGGTCTCGATCGTGGCTTCCTATGAGCCGCCGTTGGATGCGCTCGGTGCCGGTCTTGACCGCATTGTGTTGTCCCGCGCTGCGGGCGCCACCTTGACCGCGCTGCTGCGCGAGATCGTCACGAAACTGAACACCACCGCACGACTCCTCGCACCTTAGGCTCACCCCTAGACAGTCAGCGTGTGCGGGCCATTGGTCAGGGCTGGCTTCCGGAGACCCGCGGGTCGGCGTCATCGCGACCGAGGTCTAGACCCAGGTCGAGGGACGAACTGCTACGAGCCATACGCCACAGTCGCCATCGACTCGGAGACGCTCGCGCTCTCGCGGATCAGGTTCGCTTCGCCGTGACCGTTCGGTTGCCAGCGTCTGACTTGTGGCTGTCTACGCCCCGTTGTTGTGCCGTCGCGGGGCTGGTTAAGTTGGGGAGCGAGGGCGAGCTGTCGGAGTTGCCGGAGATGGCGGGGATTTGACCGTTGTGTTTGGTGCGGTTCTACTCCCGGGGGCGTGGATTTCGCGGGCCGTGTTGAGCATGGATGGATGGTGCTCGGACGGGATTTTGGCCGCCACCCGGCTCAGGCCAAGTGCGCGGGCTCCTGGCTCACGGTGCCGCCGCTACCGCCTCGTGTAGAGCGGGGGCGAACTGGGCGAGTAGCGAGGCGGGGCCGCTGAGGTCGGCGCCGTCGGGTCCGTTGAGGTAGCCGGCGCCGGATCCGGGGACGCCCCGGTGGCCGTACTGCCACACGACCTGACTGGTGCGCGGGTCGACGACGATGACCCGATCGTTGTGGTCGTCGGTCGCCAGGACGTCGCCGTTAGGCAGCGGGAGGGCAAGCGACGGGTGGTTCAGCTCGGCGGCACCGGTCGGGCGGTAGCGCCACAGGGTGCGGCCGGACCGGTCGAACATGACGATCTGCCCCGGCGTGGAGTAGTCCACCGTCAGGTAGGTGCCCGGGGTCACCTCGTTGGTGTCGGACGGGTAGGCGACCTGGGGCGGGTGAACCGACCACAAGATGGACCCGCCGAGCGTCATCTCGTCGACCCAGTCGCCGTTGATCTCGGTGACGAGCAGGTTGGCGTCGCGAAGCGGGAACGCGCCGTTCGGCGACCCGAACGAGATCGGCGGATTGTGCCGGCAGACCCCGGTTGTGCCATAGATGTGCGCCGGGACGTGGGTTCCGGCCGCGATGCGCAGGATCCGGCAGTTCTTGATGTCGGCGGTCAGGATGCTGCCGTCGGGCAACAACAGCGCGTCGTCTGGGTTATCAAGCCGGTTCGGACCGGAACCGGGCACGCCCGGCTGGCCGTAGCGGTAGGTGATCGTCCGGCTCGCGACGTCGATCAAGGAGACCGCAAAGTCTTCCTCTTGGGTCGCAATGATCGTCTTGCCGTCGGCGGAGAAGAACGTGTCGTCGGGCACCTTGAAAGTCTGGCCGGCGGGAAGGTCGCCGGGCCGCGGGAACTGCCAGATCACCTGCCCGGTCGGCTCGATCAGCACCGCCCGGTTGTTGCCCTCGTCGGCGACCAAGATCGGGCCGGGCAACACCGAGGGATCCGAACCGGGCGCGAGGTAGCCGGGTCCCGACGGCACGGCTGCAGCGCTCGGGGCCGACGCTCGTCTGGGCGGCACCGAGGGATCCGAACCGGGTGCGAGGTAGCCCGGTCCCAACGGCACGGCCGCAGCGCTCGGGGCCAACGTTCGTCGGGGCGGCGCCGAGGGCGTCCCGGCCGGTGGCGACGAGATGAGCGTCGGGAAGGCGCTGGAACTGTTGGTGGCTGCCGCGCCCTGATGTGGCGTACCGCCGTGGCATGCGGTCACGACGGACGCGGCAGCGACGATCGAGACGGTGACGCGAGCGCGCCGAGTCGCCCGCAGGCGGGGAGAAGACGGCATGGCAACCATCGTGTCGGCGCCGGGGTCCTGGTCTCTGGTCCGACCGACCCGCATCGCAAGGACCAAGGTCCCGCAGACCGACGATTTCCTGGCATGACGGCGGTCGTGCGGGTTCGCGCCAGGAACGGCGTGGCTCCTCGGCTCGGATCCGCTACCCAACAGGTGCCGGATCCGGCGGCCAGGTCCCAGGCAGGTCACAGCCCGCCCGATTGGGGCGTGCCCACGACTCGTTCCCCCACTGGTCGACCGATCTGATGACCGGAACGAGACCCGGTTGGCGTGAGCCAAACCGTCAGGCACCGCGCTCGGCCCGGTATTCGAAGCCTTGTGCCGACCGAGGGCCTCACGCGGTCGCGTGTCGGAAAGCAGGGTGTGCCGGCGGCGGGCCTGGGACTTTGTGCCCTTTGCGCGTTGGCCGCCGACGCCCATCCTTGCGGCCATGATCAGCTTGAAGGACCACACTCCCGACGGTGTCCTTGTCGTCGCTGCGGCGGTGACCGCGGTGGCGACGTACGCACTGGTCGTTTTGGGTAGCACCGTGCGCGTGACCGACTCCGGGATGGGCTGCCCGGATTGGCCGCTGTGCAACGGCCGGGTCGGGCCGGCGGGCGGCTCCCACGCGCTTTGGGAACAGTCGCACCGGTATGTGGTCGTGTTGGTTACGGTGCTGGTGCTCGCGACGGCAGCCCTGGCCTGGCGCCGCCGGGTGCGGCAGCCACAGGTGGCTCGGTTGCTCGCGGTGGCTGTCGCAACGCTGATCGCCCAGGCGGTGCTCGGCGCGATCACGGTGTGGACGCACAACGCCCCGGTGACGGTCGGGTTGCATCTCGCCTTCGGGATGATCCTCCTCGCCCTCGTCGTCGCCGCGGCGGTCCGCTCAGCGTCGCCGCACCGCGTGACAGTGGTGGCGTGGCGCGACCGGCTGAGCTGGATAGCGATCGTCACGGTGTTCGCGGTGGTGGTCTCCGGGGCGGTTGTGACCAACGCGGATGCGGACACCGCATGTCCATCCTGGCCGCTTTGCAGCGGTCACGCGGCACGTCATCTGGTGGCCCTGCAGCTGGTTCACCGCGGAATCGTGGCCGTCGCGGTGGTGGTCCTTGCCGCCCTCAGCCTCCGCTGGTGGCGCCGTCGAGCGGATCGGGCGGACCGCTGGCTAGGTGTCGCGCTGCTGATCGTGCTGGGCGCTCAAGTGGCCGCCGGCGCCATGGTCGCGACGGGTGGCGCCACGGCGGCTGCCCAGGATCTGCACTTGGCGCTGGGGGCAGCGGTCTGGTGCGTGGTGGTCACGATGGCGGCTCGCGGTCGCGGCGTCGCGACCGGCGTCGACGCGTCGCCCCCGTCGCGGGCGCTGGCCGTGGCCGAGTAGGGGCGGTCGACCGGCTCAGATCCCGGGTGCCTACCGGGCGCGGAGGGCTGCGCAGGTCGTCCTGTCGGGAGGGTCGCGGGGCTGTTCGCCGGTGAGGTATCAGACGACGTCGTCGGCCGAGTAGTTGTCGCCGTCGAATACGGGCGTCCGGAGGAAGTCGAGGTCTTGGCCGAGCGTGACGAGTCCAGGGCCCGAGATAACCGTCGGGCCGGATCTGGGCGAGACCGACGGAGTGCGTCTACCACGAGGGACCCCGGCGCGGCGTCGAGAACCTCGAGCTCGCGACCCTGAGCTGAGCCCACTGGTCACGAGACCCGCCTGCGCGGCAGCATCGGACACGTTCCCCCAATCAAGTACAAGAAGATGAACCGACGCATCTTCGTCGCATGAGATTCCAGGATTCTGACTCGGCCTGGCACTGAACCTTTTCCAGGAAGGCCCGAACTCAGCGCTATCGAGGTAACCCATCCGTAGTGCAGGTCAAGGAGTCAACTCAACGCTGGGTAGTCCCCAATGGATCCGTGAGGGTGGCGTTGTGGGCTTGGTTGCCGGTGAGGTATCGGACGACGTCACCGGCGGTGTAGTCGTCGTGGTCGAATGGCAAGGCTCGGAGAAAGCTGAGGTCCTGGCCGAGGGTGACGAGTGCGGGCTCGAGGTAGCCGTCGGGATGGGATTGGGCCAGACCGACGGTCGCGGTGAGCCCGTTGCACAGGCAGCGGCGGCCGACGGTCTCCTCGCGGGCACCACCCTTGGCGACGTAAGCGTCGACCGGTTCTGACGGACACCGGTAGCCGACCTTTCCTTGGGGTGTGAGGTAAGGGGTGCGCAGGTAACCGAGATCGCAGATGCGTTGCCGCGCCGAATAGACCATTTCGGTGGCGATGGTGCCGGCCAGCTCGGCGACCTTGAACGGGAAGCCGGTCGGTGAGGCAGCTGGGTCGTTGCGGACGACCAGTTGCCCGGCGCGAGCTTCGGCAAGGGCGGCCTGTCGCACCTGCGGGGCGATGCCCGAGTCGCGACACAGCGCGAACACGGAACCGACTTGGACGCCAACGGCACCGGCGGCTTGCGCGGCGCACAGCTGGTCGGGGCCGGCGTGGCCACCGGCGAGCCAGAACGGCAACCCCAGCTGCCGTAACTTCGCCAGGTCGGGCTCGTCGCGCGGGCCATAGACAGGTTGACCGGTTTCGTCGAGCTGTGACGGGCCGCGTGGCCTCGCGCTGTGACCACCGGCGACGGGCGTCTCGATGACGAGGCCGTCGGGGCGGGTTAGTTCGTCGCGGGCCAGGTAGGCGGCTAACACGTGGGAGGAGACGATCGCGAGGAAGCGCGGCCTGCGCAGGATCGGTGCGACGCCGAACACCTCCCGCGGATCGAGTCGCACGGAGAAGGCCGCACCGGCCGGCGCACCGTCGACGTTGACACCGATCTCGCCGGGTCGCCCCGCGGCGAACGATCCGAGCAGCTGCGGGATTCCCGCTGGCACGCCGGCGCCCATCAACACGTAGTCGACGCCGGCCAGCATCGCTCCGTAGACGGCGGCCGGGGTGGCGAGCTGGATCTTCTCCAGGTAGTTGACGCCGACCCACCCGTCATGGCCGCGCTTGGCCAAGAAGACCTCAGCGAAGTTCGCCGCGACCAGGAGTTCGTCGCGGGTCCGGTTGGGGCGTAGACCCAGCCGTGGTACGGGCCGAAACGACTGCCCGGCCCCCGATCCGTCGACCCGGTAGTAGCGCCCGATGATGCGCTCGGCGACGTCGGGGAAAGGAAAGGCACCCAACGCCTCACGCAGGTGACCGCCGCGGTCGCCGGTCTGAAGCCGGCGCGCGAGCACCGCGTCCAGCGCGGTGCCGGACACCACGCCGAGCCCGCCGGCCCTGGCGACGGCCCCGGCCAGCCGCCAGTCGGACACCCC
>DATKRJ010000062.1:0-5309 GCA_035532355.1 Thermomicrobiaceae bacterium
CGCACTCCCGACCACCACCGACTCTCAGGGTACCTGGGCGTCGGACGCGCCGTAGCCACAGCCGGCCGGCGCGACGGGGATGCGGGAACCGGTACGACGAACGAGGAGAAGAGAGGAAACGCTGGATGGAAGACCTGCACCGTTCCCTGCTCAGGCGGCATCTCGAGGCCGGCCACATCACGCGGCGCGACCTGATCAAGCGCATCGGCGCGATCGGTGCGAGCGCTCCCGTCGTCGCGAGCCTCCTGGCAGCCTGCGGCGGCTCCGCGAGCACTCCAACCAGCAGCACCAGTGGCAGCGCGCCGACGGCGACATCCGGCCCGGTCACCATCAACGAGAACGCCACGCCGTCCGGGCAGGCGGCCAGCCCGACCGCCGCGGCGCTCGGCAAGGCGGGCGGCTCGGTCACCCTCATCCGCGGCACCGACTCCAACAACCTTGACATGGTCGAGCAGGACGGCAACGTCAACATCTGGATCCTGGACAGCGTCTACGACCAGCTCATCAAGATGGGCCCGGACGGCCTGAGCCTGGTCCCGGGCCTGGCCGAGAAGTGGTCGGCCTCCAGCGACGGCACCACCTTCACCTTCAACATCCGTCAGGGCGTCAAGTTCTCCGACGGCTCGGACATGAAGGTCAGCGACATTACCTGGTCGCTCAACCGCGCCATGACGACCAAGGACAGCCCCTGGCTCTTCACCCTGCAGCAGGTCAAGACGATCACCGCGCCCGACAACTCGACCGTGGTGATCACCCTCAGCGCGCCCTGGGCCCCGTTCCTGGCCGACGTCTCGATGTTCAACGCCAGCATCTACTCCCAGGCCTTCTCCGAGAAGGTCGGCGTGGCCAACCTGGTCTCGCAGACGCTGGGGACCGGCCCGTTCATCCTCAAGCAGTGGAACAAGGCCCAGTCGATGATCCTGACCAAGAACCCGAACTACTGGGAGCAGGGCCTGCCGCTGCTCGACCAGATCACCCTCAACGTCGTCCCGGATGCCAACAGCCGCGTGCTGCAACTCAAGGGCGGCCAGGCCGACGGTATTATCGGGCAGAACGACATCGCCTTGAACCAGGTAGCCGACCTGCAGTCGAACCCTAACCTGCAGGTGACCGACTGGCCCTCGACCTACGTCAACTTCGTCGTGATGAACTGCCGCAATGCGCCGCTCGACGATATTCCGACGCGCCAGGCGCTGAACTACGCGACCGATAAGGACTCGATCATCAAATCGGTCCTGTTCGGGCATGCCGCGGTATCCAACAGCTTCATGCCCAACGGCGCGCTGTTCTGGAACAAAGACCAGAAGGGCTACCCGTTCGACCTGACCCAGGCGCAGAACCTGATGAAGCAGTCGAAGTCGCCCAACGGCTTCGACGTGGAGTTCCAGATTCTCGGTGGGAACCAGCTTGCACTGCAGCTGGCGACCGCGATCAAGGCGATGTGGTCCAAGATCAACGTCAACGTCAACATCTCCCAGCTCGAGCAGGGAGTGCTCCATAGCAACTACGTCGGCAACAAGTTCCAACTCTACCTGACCGGCTGGACCAACGACATCATCGACCCGGACGAGCTGGTCTCCTACGCCATCCTGCCCGACGCGAGCCAGGCCTACCACACCGGTTGGAGCAACCAGCAGGCGGTTGACCTGGCCAACCAGGGCCGGGCGACGCTCGACCCGGCCAAGCGCCAGCAGATCTACTACCAGATCCAACAGATCCACATGAACGACGCCCCGTGGGTCTACCTCTACGTGCTGCCCTACATCGACGCCATGAACAAGAAGATCAAAGGCTACTTCCACCATCCAATGGGGCAGTGGGACTTCAGCAAGATGTCGACGAGCTAGTCGATCGCGCGCCGCGGGCGGGCCGTGTGGCTTACGGCTCGCCCGCCTGGTTCACTGGTTCAGGAGGCTCCCTTGTCCCGAGGCCAGTACATCCTGCGCCGGCTGGTCCAGATGATCCCGGTCCTGCTCGGCGTCACCATCATCGTCTTCACGCTCGTGCACCTGATCCCGGGCGACCCGGCTGCCGCCATGCTCGGCGACAAGGCCACCATCGATAACGTCGCCCGACTGCGGCAAGCGATGGGGCTCGACAAGCCGCTCTACGTCCAGTACTTCTACTACCTGCGCAACCTGTTCGAGCTCAACCTGGGCACGTCGATTCTGTACCGGATACCGGTGGCCTCGCTCATTGGGCAGCGCATGGTGGTGACCCTGTCGCTGGTCGCCTGCACCGCCGTGCTGACCACGATCATCTCGCTCCCGCTCGGCATCCTGGCGGCGCTCAAGAAGGACAGCCTGCTCGACAACATCGTGCGCAGCAGCCTGATGGTGACCATGGTGATGCCCTCCTTCTGGAGCGGCATCATGCTGATCATCATCCTCAGCATCCAGTTGCACCTGACGCCGGTCTCGGGCTGGGGCACGAACCCGCTGGACGACATCTACCACCTCATTCTGCCGGCGCTGACCATCTCGCTGGGGCTGGCGCCGATCCTGATCCGTTCCCTGCGCACGAGCATCCTGGAGGCACTGGGCACCGACTACATCAAGACGGCGCGCTCCAAGGGCCTGCAGGAGCGCGTGGTCATCTCCGTCCACGTGCTGCGCAACGCCCTCATCCCGCCGGTCACCCTGCTCGGGGTCAGCATCGGCTTCCTGATGGGCGGGGCGGTCATCATCGAGCGGGTCTTCGCCTTGCCCGGCGAGGGGGCGCTCCTGATCGACTCGGTCACGGCGCGCGACTACCCGGTCATCCAGTCGGCGACGTTGATCTTCTCGGTGCTCGTCATCCTGGTCAACCTCGCCACCGACATCCTCTACTCGTTCCTCGATCCGCGCGTGAGGTTCGGCTAGCCATGAGCAGAGAAGCTTCCCCGGTTTCCGCCGGATCCAGCGGGACCGCGACGACGAACCGCCTTGCGGCTACTGCCGCCACCGAGCAGGAGCGCCAGCGGCGGCGACGCATCGCGAGCATCCTGCGCAACCGTAACCTGATGCTGGGCGCCGGCATCCTGCTGGTGCTGGTGGTGGTTGGCCTCCTGGCGCCGCACCTGTCGCCCTACGACCCGATCAACCCCGACTACGCCACGACGCTGCTGTCGCCGAGCTTGAGCCACCCGTTCGGGACCGACAACTTCGGGCGCGACATCTTCACGCGGGTGCTCTACGGTATCCGGATCGACCTGCGGGTCGGGGTCATCAGCGTCATCCCGCCGTTCATCATCGGATTGCTGCTGGGCTCGCTGGCGGCCTACTTCGGTGGAGTCGCCGACACGATCGTGATGCGCATGGTCGACGTGGTGCAGGCCTTCCCCTTCCTGGTGCTGGTGATCGCCATCGTGGCGATCCTGGGGCCTGGCCTGAACAACATGTACATCGCGGTGGCCGTCACCGCCTGGATCGTCTACGCGCGGCTGATCCGGGGCGAGATTCTGGTCGAGAAGCAGAAGGAGTACGTGGTCGCGGCGCAGGCGATGGGGGGGACGAACCGCCGCATCATCTGGCACCACCTGCTGCCCAACACGATCGTCTCGTCGGTGGTCTACTCGATGGCCGACATCGCCCTCTACATCCTGCTCGCGGCGGGTCTGAGCTTCCTCGGACTGGGTGCCAAGCCACCCAGCCCGGAGTGGGGCGAGATGATCACCGAGGGGCAGACCTTCATCACGACGGCCTGGTGGATGAGTGCCCTGCCGGGCCTGGCTATCATCATCACCGGGATCGCGCTCAGCCTGCTCGGGGACGGGCTGTCCGACGTGCTGCGCCCCGGGACGCGCTAGCCGGGCAGACGAGGGAAGGAAATCGACGATGGCCGGAGTGCTCGCGGGCAAGACCGCGGTGGTCACCGGATCCGCGTCCGGCATCGGCCGGGCGATCGCGCGCCGCTACGCCCGGGAGGGGGCGACCGTCTACGTCGCCGATGTCAACACGGCGGGCGGCGAGCAGACGGTGGCCATGATCCAGCAGGCGGACGGACACGCGGCGTTCGCGCGCTGCGACGTCGGCGACCCGGAGCAGGTCCGGGCGACGATCGACCGGGCGGCGGAGGAGACAGGTCGGCTGGACGTGGTCGTCAACGTGGCGGGCATCGGCGGTGGCGGCAAGGCCGAGAACTGCTCGGTCGAGGACTTCCAGCGCGTGGTCGACGTCGACCTCTGCGGGCCGTTCTACGCCGCGAAGTACGCCATCCCGCACCTGCGGCGGGTCGGCGGCGGGGCGATCATCAACGTCTCGTCGGTCTACGGCATCATCGCGGCGCCGAACGTGCCCAGCTACAGCGCGGCCAAGGGCGGGCTGATCATGCTGACCAAGCAGCTCGCGGTCGACTACGCCCACGAGAACATCCGGGTCAACTGCATCTGCCCCGGCTATGTCGACACCGACATGGGCGGGCGGCGGGCGCGCATGGCGCCCGAGGACGCGGCGCGGGCGCTGGCCACCCGTGAGGCGCGGGCGGCGATGCAGCCGATTGGCCGGCAGGCGCAGCCCGATGAGATGGCGGGCGCCGCGGTCTTCCTGGCGAGCGACGACGCCACGTTCGCGGCCGGCTCGATCCTGGTCGTCGACGGCGGCGAGTCGATCCTGCACAACTGGGGGCCGTACTTCTAGCGACGCGGGGGTGACTCAGGACTGCTCCTGGCTGCTCATGGCGGGTGCTTGAATCGCCCCTCGTGGCGAGGAGCCTGCCTCTCGCAGCTGACCGTCCGGCGCAAACGGGCGCCCACGCGCTCGCAGCGCTCGAGCGATCCCGTCGGGGCCGGCCCGGCTCCAGACTCGCCCTGCGTCCGGTGGCGCGGTGTGCCAGCGCCGCGCGAGGGCGGCCGCGAATCCCCTCGTCGCTACCGCAACGCTCCGTCGTCGGCGGGCGGGATGGCCTCCCGACCGTTGCCGGCGCCGCCCGCCGGGCGCGCGGCGATGCGCGTCGCCAGCACCTCGGCGATGTGGATCGGCCGCCGCTTGGTGAAGTGGCCGATCTGCTCGCGGCAGGAGACCCCCGCCACCGCGATCACCGTCTCCCGGGCCTGTGCCTCCACCTTCGGGAATAGCCGCTCCGCCCCGATCTTGCGCGACACCTCGTAGTGCTCGGCTTCGTAGCCGAACGAGCCCGCCATGCCGCAGCAGCCCGCGCCGCTCTCCTCGGCCTGGCAGCCGGCCGCCCGCAGCACCGCCATCGACGGCGCCATCCCGATCAGCGCCTTCTGATGGCAGTGGCCGTGGAAGAGCACGCGCGGCCCCGGCTCGTCGCGCCAGGCGATGTCGAGCTCGCCCCGCTCCTGCAGCTGCGCCAGGAACTCGTCGATC
>DATKRJ010000063.1:0-36329 GCA_035532355.1 Thermomicrobiaceae bacterium
GGCGCGTTCAACGGCGGCTACCCGGACTCAGGGGTGACACCGCTCCATGCCTGGCTCGCAATCGTGGGCGCGATGGCCGTGGCCGCCACCGTCGCGATCGCCGGCACGTTTCAGACCGTTGGCGCTCGCCCGCGGCGCGCCGCGAGGCGCTAGCCGCTCCGCTCGCGGGCTAGCGGCGGTGCAGTGCCTGACGGCCGGCGAAACGGGCTTCGGGACCCAGCTTCTCCTCGATTCGCAGCAGCTGGTTGTACTTCTCGACACGGTCCATGCGGGCTGGCGCTCCGGTCTTGAGCTGGCCGGCGTTGATAGCCACCACCAGATCCGCCACGAAGGCGTCGGCCGTTTCGCCGCTGCGGTGCGAGATGACTGCGGTGTAGCCGGCGCGGTGCGCCATCTCGATCGTGTCGAAGGTCTCGGTGAGCGTGCCGATCTGGTTGAGCTTGACCAGGATCGAATTGGCCACACCCTGCTCGATTCCCCGCGCCAGGCGCGCCGTGTTGGTCACGAACAGGTCGTCGCCCACGAGCTGTACGCGGTCGCCGAGCCGCGCGGTCAGCGCGGACCAGCCGTCCCAGTCGTCCTCGGCCATCCCGTCCTCGATCGAGACGATCGGGTAGCGGTCGACCCAGCTGGCCAGAAAGTCGACCATCTCGGAGCCGGTGAGCGTGCGCCCCTCGCCCTTCAGGACGTAGCTGCCGCGCTCGTAGAACTCGCTGGAGGCCGGATCCATGGCGAAGACGACGTCCTCGCCCAGCCGGTAGCCAGCCTGCTCGACCGCTCGGCTGATGAGATCCAATGCCTCGACGTTGCTCTTCAGGCTTGGCGCGTAGCCGCCCTCGTCCCCGACCGAGGTGATGTAGCCGGCCGCGCCCAGCACCTTGCCGAGTGCGTGGTAAATCTCCGCTCCCCAGCGCAGGCACTCGGCAAAGTTCGGTGCCCCCACCGGCATTACCATGAACTCCTGCATGTCGACGCTCGAGCCGGGCGCGTGCTTGCCGCCATTGAGGATGTTCATCATCGGGACAGGCAGGAGATGCGCGGAGGGCCCACCGAGATAGCGGTAGAGCGGCAACCCGACCGCCGCGGCGGCGGACCGCGCGATGGCGAGGGAGACGCCCAGGATCGCGTTTGCACCGAGGCGGCCCTTGTTCGGCGTGCCGTCCAGGTCGATCATCGTCTCGTCGATGACCCGCTGCGCCAGCGCGTCCATCCCGACGATCGCCGCGGCGATAGCACCGTTGACGTTCTCCACCGCGGTCCGGACGCCTTTGCCTCCGTAACGTTTTCCGCCGTCGCGCAGCTCGACCGCCTCATGGGCCCCGGTCGATGCACCGGAGGGCACGGCGGCCCGCCCGCACGCCCCACACGCGAGCAGCACGTCGACCTCTATCGTTGGGTTGCCGCGCGAGTCGAGGATCTCCCGCGCATGGATTGCCTGGATCGTGGTTCCCGCCACCAGCCCACCTCCTTGTCTGTGGTTCTCAGTCGCCCCCGCGATTATAACGGCCTGACTGCTGCCGCCTGTTTGGGGCTGAGATGACTGCATGCCGGAGCGTCGCAGCGCTCCTCACGCGCACACGACAGGTGCGCCACCGGTGCCGGCCGTCAGGCGCGCCTGCTATACTCGCGCGAACAACTGAATCCGGGAACGGCGACGATGGAGAGGAGTACCCGCACCGAGGCCGCCAGGGAGGGAGAGCCACCGACTGGAAGCTCTCCTCGGGGAGATGCGGGGAAGTTCGCTCTGGAGCCGAGCGGTGAACGGCGGTCACGCCCTGTAGTCGCCTCTGGATGCTCCCCATTATCGGAGCGGTCGCGGCCCGCAATGCGGAGCCGCGGTAGCGAGATCGCCGGCAGCCAGTGCATCCTTGGATTGCATCATGGGCGCCGGTGAATCAGGGTGGTACCGCGTGGTGACCCCTCGCCCCTGAGGCGATGGGGTCATTTTCGTGTTCGGCGCGGACGTGCGACGGAATCGGAGGGTGCGGTGAACGAGCAACTCCAGGAACTGCGGGCCCAGGCCGTAGCGGACCTCGGGGCCGCGGCGACCACGGCCGATCTGGCCGACTGGTACGGGCGCTACCTGGGGCGCAAGGGCGAGGTCACTCAGACGCTGCGCCTGCTCGGGGACATGCCGGCCGCGGCACGCCCGGGATTTGGCCAGGCGGTCAACGCGCTCAAGGCGGCACTCCAGACGGACTTCGAACGGCGGCAGGACGCGATTCGGGCCGGCGAGGTCGGCGAGCGGCTTCGCCAGGAGGCGGTCGACGTGACACTGCCCGGACGGGAGCCGGACGTCGGTACGCTGCACCCTGTCACGCAGATGATCCGGGAGGTAACCGACATCTTCGCCCACCTGGGGTTCCAGACCGTCGAGGGACCGGAGATCGAGGATGCCTACTATGCCTTCGACGCGCTCAACATCCCCAAGGAGCACCCGGCACGCGACGTCTGGGACACCATCTTCATCCGCTCCGCGTCGCGCGAGATCGTACTCCGGCCCCACACGTCGCCGATGCAGATCCGCACGATGGAGCGGACCGAACCGCCGGTGCGCGTGGTCGTCCCGGGACGCTGTTATCGCTACGAGGCGCTCGACGCGACGCACGAGTGGCACTTTCACCAGATCGAGGGGCTCGCGGTCGACGAGCACATCACGATGGCCGATCTCAAGGGGACGCTGGCCGAGTTCGCGCGCCAGGTATTCGGACGCGAGCGGAAGGTCCGCTTCCGCTGTGACTACTTCCCGTTCGTCGAGCCGGGGGTCGACTTCGCCATCGACTGCATGGTCTGCAAGGGGACCGGCTGCCGCATCTGCAAGGGGACCGGCTGGATCGAGATCCTCGGCGCCGGGATGGTCCACCCCAACCTGCTGATCAACGTGGGGTACGACCCGGAGCGCTACACCGGCTGGGCCTTCGGTATGGGAATCGAGCGGCTCGTCATGCTCAAGTACGGCGTGCAGGACATCCGCGCCTTCTACCAGGGAGATCTGCGCTTCCTGGAGCAGTTCAACCGTACCATCTGAGCATGTTCGGAGCGCCGGGACCGCCCGGAGCACGGGGATAGGGGTGAGCCAATGAGAGTACCGGTTCGCTGGTTACGAGATCTGGTCGATACCGATGCGAGCGCCCAGGACATTGCCCGGCGACTGACCATGGCGGGCCTGGAAGCAGAGGCGATCACTGAGATTGGAGCGACCTGGAATGGGGTCTTCGTGGGCCATGTCGAGCGGGTCGAACCGCATCCGAACGCCGACCGGCTGGTGCTGGCGACGGTGGCGGCCGGGGAGCACCACCTGACGGTGGTGACGGGGGCGCCGAACATCCGCGAGGGCCAGAAGGTCGCGCTGGCCCTGGTGGGTGCGCGGTTGATCGATGGCCACTCGGAGGAGCTACGCCTGATCACACTCAAGGCGAACACCATCCGCGGCGTCCGCTCTGAGGGCATGGTCTGCTCGGAGAAAGAACTGGGGATCTCCGATGAGCATGAGGGGATCATGGTTCTCGAACCGGTTGCGCCGGTGGGTACCCCGCTCCGAGATTATCTGGGCGACGAGGTGATCGAGTTCGAGATCACACCGAACCTCGTCCACGCGTTCTCGATGATCGGGATCGCGCGGGAGCTCGCCGCTCTCGTCGATCGCACTGTGCACGTCCCGCCGCTCGCGGAGTTGGGTGCGGAGGACTCCAGCGGCGGGCTGGTCACGGTCGCCGCACCCGACCTGTGCGCGCGCTACGTCGCGGTGGTCATCGAGGGCCTGCGTGTCGAGCCGTCGCCGCAGTGGATCCAGCGGAGGCTGCTGGCAGCCGGCGTCCGCCCGATCAACAACGTCGTCGACGTAACCAACTACGTGATGCTCGAGTGGGGCCAGCCGCTGCACGCCTTCGATCGCAGCGTGCTCCACGAGGGCCGCATCATCGTCCGCCGGGCACGTCCGGGCGAGCGAATCGAGACGATCGACCACGTCGACCGCGAGCTCTCGACCGATACGCTGGTTATCGCGGACCGCGATCGGGCCGTCGGCATCGCGGGTGTGATGGGCGGCGTCGACTCTGAGATCCGGGACGACACGACGTCCATCCTGCTGGAATCGGCCAACTTCAACATGCTGAACGTGCGGCACACGGCGCGCACCCAGCGACTGCGCACGGAGGCGTCGGCGCGCTTCGAGCGCGGACTCGATCCCAACCTGGCCTGGACGGCGGCGCAGCGAGCGGTGGCGCTCATTCGCGAGCTGATCCCGGAGGCGACGGCCACCGGCGTCGCCGACGTCTACCCGGAGCCGCTCCGGCCGCGGACGCTGACGATGCCGCGCTCCGAGATCCCGCGTCTGCTCGGAGTCGACTACCCCGACGGCGTGGTGCTCGACGCCCTCGACCGGCTCGGGTTCCAGCCGGAGATCCGCGAGGAGGACCGAACCGGCGTGGTCGTCGTCCAGGTGCCGACCTGGCGCAGCGACGTGACGATCAAGGCCGACCTGGTGGAGGAGGTGGCGCGGGTCGTCGGCTACGACTCACTGCCCGAGACGCTGCCGGTCGGGCAGACGCCGCCGGTCGAACGCGATCCGCTGGTGCGCCTCGAGCGTGACGTGCAGGACCTGCTGGCCGCGAGCGGCCTGAGCCAGATCATCACGTATCCGATGCTCAACGAGGCCGACCTGCGCAACCTGGAGCCGGGCGCGGCTGCGGTGCCGGCGCGCTACGGGTTCCAGCCGCGCCCCGACCTCCCGCCGGTCGCCGCGCTGAATCCGCTGCGCACGGAGTGGGAGCTCATGCGCCCGACGCTGCTGCCCGCCTGGATGAAGAACGTCGCCGAGAACCTCAAGTTCTCACCGTCGGTAGCCGTATTCGAGACGGGGCGCGTCTACCTCCCGCGCGGCCTCGACGAGCTTCCGAACGAGCGGAGGACACTCTGCCTCGGACTGGCCGGTGAGCGCCATCGGCTGAGCCTCTACTTGGAGCCCCGACCCGTCGACTACTTCGACGTCAAGGGAATCGTCGACGCGCTCCTGTCGCGCCTGGGTGCCGAAGAGGTCGCCTACCGGCCCGTCAGCCACCCCAGCCTCCACCCGGGCCGCGCGGCCGAAGTCAGTGTCGTCGGACGCCCGGTCGGGATCCTCGGCGAGGTACATCCGGCGGTCGCCCAGCAGTTCGGCATCGTGGCGGGTCAACGTGTGGCGCTGGCCGAGATCGACCTGGCGACCCTCTTCGAGATCGGGCTCCCCGAGATCCTGGCGCGTCCGGTCCCGCGCTTCCAGCCGATCGAGCAGGACTTCGCGGTCGTGGTGGACGAGTCGACCCCGGCCGACTCCGTGGCGGCGTCAATCCAGGAGGGAGCCGGATTCTTCGCATCCGGCGTGCGGCTGTTCGACATCTACCGCGGTCCGGCAATCGGGCCGGGCAAGAAGAGTCTGGCCTTCCGGGTCACACTGGCCGCGCCCGACCGCACGCCCGCCGCCCATGAGGTCGAACGCGTGCGGTCACGAATCGAGGCGCAGCTGAAGAAGCAGGTCGGCGGAACGCTGCGCGTCTGATTGGCCGCGCCCGTCGAACGCGCTCTGCCACGACGAGGCCGGCACGCATTGGCGCGCCGGCCTCCGTGTCGAGGAGAGGAAGTTCCGATCAGCGGCGCGATCGACCGCCAAACATGACGGCCAGGCCGAGGCCAATCAACAGGATCGGCCACGCGTAGACGGCGCGGAAGGTGAGCACCTCCAGATGGCTGAGGAGGAACAGCAACCCCAGAGCCATGAACACCAGTCCGCTGATCACCGCACCCCGGTCGATCTGATCGACGTTCATCAGCGCACCTCGATCGTGCCAAGGCCCATTGCCAACTCCAGGTTCAGCTTCTGTGCAGCGCTGCCGTAGTTGCTACTGGTGAACGTCTCGTCGATGCTCGCTCCCGAATACTCCTTGCCCAGCATCACGGCGCTGCCCGCACCGACCGTGAAGTGAACGCGCAGCCCGACGTTCGCCGGCACGTTGACGGTGAGCTGCCCAACGCCGGTGCTCGCGGTCACCTGTGTGGCGCCGGCCGGGATCGTCAGGTCGCCCAGATCGACGGTCTGGTTGCCAAGGGCAACCTGATACTCGGTCTGAACCGTGGCGATCGACGTTGGATGGGCGACGATGTCTCCCACCTGTCCCCCAAGGGGCACGTTGAGCATGGTGGTGAAAGCCAGGATCACGGTCAGAATGACGCCGAGGGCGACCAGGCCGCCGTGGCCGCGCGTGGCCGAACCCAGTACGAGCACCGCACCGACCGCGATCAGAGCGACTGGCAGCGCCGCGCCCCAGGAGATGTGCCAGACGTCCGTCGCATCGAGCAGCCAGCCCGCACCGAAGAGCACCAGTAATACGCCGAACGCGATCTGACCCAGCGACAGCTCCGGTCGACTGCCACGCGGAATCGCCGGCGTGCTCATCGCGACACCCCCCTCGAGACCACCAGCAGACCGACGGCTATCAGCGCGATAGCCCACACCAGCTGGCCGTTAACCCACGGCGCGACGCGATTGACCAGGAGCAGCCCGCCGATCACGATCAGGACGCCTCCGGCAACCATACGCACGGTTGCCCGGTCTGAGTGCGGAGCGGCGGCGATCTCCTCACCTTCGTGTTCTTCCGGAATCACGATCCAGGCGAGGACGTAGAGCAGGACACCCGTACCCGCGGCGATGGCCAGCGCCACCCAGGCAATGCGAATCAAGACGGGATCAACTCCGAGGTAACGCCCGACACCGCCGCACACGCCGGCCACCACGCGGTCGCTACGACTGCGACGCAGCATCGGCGCCGCGTGCTGTCCCGTTGCCGATGAATCCGGCAGGTCTCTGCTGCCGCCAGGGTTGATCTGTTGTGTTGCCATAGCGACCTCCGCTCCAGCCTCTCTCGAACCCGCCGCCCAGCACGTCACGGCGCCGAGATCATTACGGCCATCGACCGCCCGTCTCCCTGGCCGCTGCCCCGGTGGTGCTCACCGGCCGGGTCGGTGCCGCTGGCACCCGAGCCTGTCCGAGGCTCCGTCGTCACCGTAGCAGAGGCCGCGTGACAACCGCATGTCAGCACCCGCGGGCCCGCAACAGGGGTGCGACAAGTCAACGGTACGGCCCGAGCAGTGTGATAGACTGGCCGATCGAACCGGTGGAAGCCACCCATCGCGGTGCGTCGCACGACCCGGCTGAGGTGCATATCTTGGAGAGCTCGAGCCGCCGATCTCGCGACTCGCGCGCGGCCATTGACCGCCTGCGCGGCATGGTCGACGTCGACGCGGCCGCGCTCCAGACACGTCAGGCCGCCCTCCGGAGTCTCCAGGGCACGTTCCGCGCACACGGCTACCGGCAGGTCGAGACACCTGTCGTCGAACCGACGGAGCTCTTTCTGCGCAAGTCCGGCGGCGAGCGAGTCGCCCAGATGTACGCGTTTCACTACCGCGACCGCGACATCGCGCTGCGACCCGAGCACACCGCCTCGATACTGCGTATGTATGCCGACACGCTGCAGTCGGAGCCGTTCCCGCTCCGGCTGAGCTATGCCGGCCCGGTCTTCCGCTACGAGAAGCCGCAGGCCGGTCGAACCCGCCAGTTCACCGAGGTCGGCTGCGAGCTCCTGGGCGCCGCCGGGCCGGCAGCCGACGCGGAGGTCATCCATCTCGCGCTGGCCGGTCTGGCAGCCGCGGGGCTGCACGGGCAGCTGGAGCTCGGCCACATCGGCATCGTGCTCGACTTCCTCAACCGCCTCCCACTGCGGCAGCGCGCGCGTGACTGGCTCGTCTGGAGCATGGAGCGCCTGCGCAAGGGACAGGCGGTCGACGTGCAGTCCGAACTCGCGGGCCTGGTGAGTCGCGACAGCCTGTCCGCGATCTTCACCGAAATGGGCGATTCGCTGCGCGACGTCCCGCCGGATCAGCTCCGGAGCTGGGTGCTCGCGGTGCTTTCCGAGGTTGGCGTGCGCACCGAGGGCGGCACCCGCTCGCCCGACGAGATCGTCTCCGGGGTGATCGCCAAGATGAGCCGGCCCAGCGACGCGGACGATGTCGGCCGCGCCGTCGGCTTTGTGCGGGAGCTGGTCGCGATTCGTGGCACGCCGTCCGAGACACTACCGCGGTTGCGCGCACTGACGGCCTCCCACGGTCTCGACGAGGAGCCCATCCAGCGTATCGAGGACGTGCTCGCCCTGCTCGAGGCTTACGGTCATCCGCGCGACGAGATCCAGCTCAACCTCGGCCTGGGACGCGGTCTCCACTACTACACCGGCATCCTGTTCGAGATCTACGCGCCGGGCGCCGCCGGCCCACAACTCTGCGGCGGAGGGCGCTACGACGACCTCGCCCAGACGCTGGGTGCCCGCCAGCCGCTGCCGGCCTGCGGCTTCTCCTACGGGCTGGAGCGAATCGTCGAGGCGGCTGGGCGTCCGTCCGAACTCCTGGCGCCACGCGTGCTGGTCATTCCGCGGACTCCGACCGCGATTGCCGGCGCGATCCGCGTGGCCGAGGAGCGGCGCCGGCAGGGAGAGAACGTGGAACTGGACGTCCGCGGTCGCTCGCGGCAGGCCAACCGCCGCTACGCCGAGCGACGCGGCATCCCGCGCATGCTGCTCGTCGACGAGGGCGGCGAGGTCGAAGTCGACTCACTCCTGGCGGCCGATCCGATTGATGCCGAAATGCCCGTTGGAGACGGCCGTGGTGGCTGATGCGTTACGGCTCGCCCTGACATCCAAGGGCGCCTACGAGGAGGCGACGCTCCGCTTCCTGGAGCGGGCCGGTCTGTCGGTTTGGCGACCCAATCCCCGGCAGTACGTCGGACGACTCACCGGCATCGACTCCGTCGAAGTGCTGTTTCAGCGCACGGAGGACATCGTCCACAAGGTGGCCGATGGCAGCGTCGATCTGGGCATCACCGGCTTCGACCTCGTTTCGGAGCATGCGCAGGACGAGCCGAACCTCATCGTGGTCATTGAGGACCTCGGCTTCCGCCGCTGCGAACTTGTGCTGGCGGTGCCAGAGGGCTGGCTCGACATCTCGACCGTCGCCGACCTTGCGGATCTCTCGATCGACTTCAAGCGGACCGGCCGGACGCTGCGTGTGGCGACGAAGTTTCCCAGTCTGACGCGGGACTTCCTGTATGAGCACGGCGTGAACTACTTCACGCTGGTCGATGCGCACGGCGCGCTCGAGGCGGCACCCACCCTCGGCTACGCGGATATCATCGCCGACCTGTCCGAAACGGGCGTGACGCTGCGGGACAACCGCCTGCGAGGGCTCGACGGCGGCGTCATCCTGCGGGCACAGGCGTGCCTGATCGCCTCACGCCGCACCCTGCGGCACCGACCGGAGAAGCTCGAGGCGGCCCGGACGATCATCGAACTGTCCGAAGCGCGGCTGCGTACGCGCCGCTTTCGCCTGATCACCGCCAACGTGCAGGGGGACTCACCCGAGTCGGTGGCTCGCCACGTCACCAGCCAGGTCGAAACAGCCGGCCACCAGGGGCCGACCATCGCCACCGTCTACCCCAAGGCCGGCTCGGTCGGAGATCACTGGTACGGTGTCACCATCATCGTGCCTATCGACCGGCTGCTGCCGGCGGTGGATCACCTGCGACGCGCGGGCGCCAGTGGAATCACGGTGACGTCGCCGGACTACGTGTTTGACGCCTGCTCGCCCGCCTTCGACCGGCTGCGCTGCGCGCTCGAGGACGTCCGGTGAGCGGAGCGGCCGAGGTTCGCGTGCTGCGCGGCACCGAGGCGGCACGCGCGTTCCTCCTCCGCCAACGCCGGTTGGAGGACACGGAGTTGCCTGAGCGCGTCCGTGCGGGCATCCGCGAGGTCTTCGGGACCGACCTGACCGCGCCCGAGGTCGTCGACCGGATCATCGCCGACGTGCGGCGCGACGGCGATCACGCGCTGCGCCACTACACCCGTGTCCTCGACCGCGCCGACGTCGAGACGCTCGAGGTGTCGCGCGAGGAGATCACGGCGGCGCGAACTCGGGTATCCCCGGAGGTCCTGGGGGCGCTGTCGCTGGCCGGCGAGCAGATCACGCGCTTCCACCGCCATCAGCTGCGCTCGTCCTGGATGAATTTCGACGCGGACGGCGCGCTGGGCCAACTCCTGCGGCCGCTCGAGCGCGTTGGCATCTACACTCCCGCGGGCCGTAACCCATATCCGTCGTCGCTCCTCATGTCGGCGGTGCCGGCGAGAGTCGCCGGCGTGTCCGAGATCGTCGTCTGCGCGCCGCCCGAGCGCGACGGCCACGTCTCGCCGCTGATCCTCTCCGCAGCCGAAATCGCGGGCGTGGACCGGGTCTTCCGCGTAGGCGGCGCTCAGGCGATCGCCGCGCTGGCGTACGGCACCGATACGATCCCGCGAGTCGACAAGATCCTCGGTCCGGGCAACATCTTCGTGGTGCTGGCGAAGCGACGGGTCTACGGCGAGGTGGACATCGACCAACTGCCCGGCCCGACCGAGACGCTGCTGATCGCCGACGGGACGGCGGACGCCGGACTGTGCGCCGCCGATATGCTCGCGCAGGCGGAGCACGATCCGCTGGCGAGCGCCATTCTGGTCACGACCTCAGCGGAGCTGGTCGAGTCGGTCCGACGTGAGCTCGCCGACCAGCTGCCGCGCCTCGAGCGCGCCGGCATTGCGGGGGAGTCACTCGCGGCGAACGGCGCCATCGCCGTCGTGCCCGACCTCGAGGACGCCTTCGAGCTCGCCAACGCCTACGCGCCGGAGCACCTGTGCCTGCTGATCGCGGACGCCTGGGAGCATGTCGACCGGGTGAGGCACGCGGGCGGCATCTTCGTGGGGGAGAGCTCACCCGAGGTCCTCGGCGACTACGCGGCCGGTCCCAGCCACGTCATGCCAACCGGGCAGACGGCACGCTTCTCGTCACCCATCAACGTCGAGGAATTCCTGAAGGTCATCAGCGTGATTGGAGTCAACCGGCGCGGGCTCAACCGGCTCGGACCGACCGCCGCCACGCTCGCCCGCGCCGAGGGGCTCACCGCGCACGCCAGGGCAGTCGAGCGCAGGCTGGAGCGCGTGCGGCCCGACTGACCGGTTCGATCAGCGTGACAGAGCCTGCAGCGTGGCGTAGATCCGCTCCTCCGCGCTCTGCCCCTCCCGGCGTTCCACGTGGGCCAGGGCGTCCCGCGCCTCGGCTCCCGAGTACCCCAGGGCCTGCAGCGCCTCCAGCACCTCTGCGTCGATCGAGGCGAGCGCCGGCATCCCGCCGCCGGTCGCCTCCGGCAGCTTGCCGCGCAGCTCCAGGATGATCCGGCTCGCCGTCTTCTTGCCGATGCCCGGCACGCGGCTGAGCGCCGCCACGTCCTCCGACGCAATGGCGCGGTGGACGTCGTCGGGCCTGCCCGACGACAGGATATTGAGCGCCACCCGCGGGCCGACACCACTCACCGTGAGCAGGACCTCGAAGAGTTGGAGTTCCTCCGGCACGGCGAATCCGAAGAGCGAGATGTCGTCCTCGCGCACCCGCAGGTGCGTCACCAGCTCGACCTGCTGCCCAACGTCGCCGATGTCGGAAACTGTGGTCTGGGAGGTCAGCACTCGCAGCGTCAGTCCGTGCAAGTCGACCAGCACGATGCCGGGAAGCTTGGCGACGATGCGCCCCCGGACGCCGCTAATCATCCGCCGGCCTTCCCTTCGCAAGACGGAAGACGCGCCTGGCATTTCCCCCGAGCACCGGACCCGTCTCCTCGGGCCGCAGGCCCGACGCTCGCACTCGGCGGAGGAAGCGTTTCTGGCGCAACACCGGGTAGTCGGATGCCATCATCACGCGCTCGGCCCCGACGGTGTCGAGCACGGCCCGGAACACCTCGAAGCGGTAGAGATAGGTCGAGGCGGCGCTGTCGTAGACCACGTTCCGTGCCAGCGCCGCGACCTCGGGCATCAGTTCGTAGAACGGCAGACCGCCGCCCCAGTGCGCCGCCACGACGCGCAGGTCCGGAAACGCGGCGAGGAAGCGTACGAACTTCTCCGGCGTCGCCGTGCCCTTCCCCGGATACTCGTGGCCGACCGGCTCGCTGACGTGGAACAGGATAGGGAGGTCTCGACCCTGGCAGGCCTCCGCCAGAGCGGCAAGTTCCCGCGGTTCCCGGAAGTCGAACCCCTGGGCATCGGCGTTCAGTTCCCCCACGCCAACCGCACCCAGGTCGAAGCAGCGCGCGGCCTCGTTTGCCGCCGACGTGTCCCCCGGCACGACCGTGGCCAGCCAGGAGATCCGTGTCGGGAACGCGCCGGCGCTGGCATTCAGGTAGTCGTTATGCGCTCGGCAGAGACCAGGGTCGGCCCACGGGAAGCCGCAGACGATGGAATGGTCGATCCCCGCCGCGTCCATGCTGGCGATTAGCTCTTCGACCGGCACCAACACGGCGCGCGGATCCTGGTAGAGGTGCCCGAACCACCGATCCCGCGGAACGTAGACGTGCCGCCCGGAGCAGACCTCCGGTTCGAAGACGTGGGTGTGCGCGTCCACGACAATGGGCGCGGAGAGGTGGCGCGCAGGCTGCATTAGTTCCGGCTCCAGGCGAGTCAGGCTCAGTGGCCCATGAAGAGGATGAGCGCCACGATGGCGACGAACACCAGCAGGCCGAGCAGCACCAGCACTGGCACGAGGATCGCTCCTCGGCCTGCTGGAACTGGCTCCACGGCCTCCGGAGCCAGCGCCACACCGGCCGGCGCCATCCAGGCCACAACGGCACTCACGTTGTCGTTGGATTCGTGCTGGAGCGCGCGCGCCACGAGCTCCTGGGCCGCCTTCTCGGGCGGGGCCAATTGGGCAACGCTCACCATCTCGCCCTCGTCCAGGTAGTCGTGCAGACCGTCGCTGGAGAGGATCAGGCGATCGTCGGGGAGCAGTCGAATCTCGAACACGTCGACGTCGACGCGCTGGCGGTGCCCGAGGGCGCGCGTGATGATGTTGCGGTGCTGGCTCTCCCGCGCCTCCTGCTCGGTCATGGTCCCGGCCGCAACCTGTTCGGCGACCAGAGAGTGATCCTGACTGATCTGGGTGAGCCGATTCGCGCGCACCAGGTAGGCGCGGCTGTCGCCGACGTTGGCGACCGTGAGGTCGCCGCCGCGAATCACGGCGGCGACCAGGGTGGTTCCCATCATGTTCGATTCGCCGCCGGAGGATCCGTCTTCGAAGATGCGGTCGTTCGCCTGGCGGAACGCTTGCTTCAACCGGTTCGGCGTCTCGGTGCGGGACAGAGACGTGCCGTAGAACAACTCCTGCAGGGTGTCGATAGCGATGCGCGAGGCAACCTCGCCGCGCTGGTAGCCGCCCATACCGTCGGCTACCGCGACGAGCACGCCGTTCTCCTGCGCCGTCTCGGTCTCGGGATCCGCGACGTAAATAGTGTCCTCGTTCTGCTCGCGGACCGATCCCGTGTCGCTGGCGGCGCCGATAGCGAGCCGCATGTCATCCACGTGCCGGTGTCCTCATTACCCCCGTCACCTCGCACTGTGCGACCCGCGAACTGCAGCCGCCTGGCCGCTGGGCGGCCGAATCCTAACATAGGCTCGATGAGGTCGACAAAAGCCGGCACGCTCACTGCGTTTGATACCATTGGCCGCGATTGATCCGGGAGCGGATGGAGAGTCAAACCCATGGAACGTCGCCCCATCTCGCGAATTCTCATCCTCGCCGTCGTCGCACTCGTCCTGGGCGTCGGGTGTAGCCGCGGGTCCGCGGTGGTCCAAAACACTCAGACTCCCCCGCCTACACCGACACCCACGCCGACGCCGCGAGACATCCTCAACAGCGCGTCGCAGCGCTTCGCCCAGGTCAACAGCGCCCATTACCAGCTCCAGGTTCAGGGCAACGTGTTTCTCGATAGCCAGCGCACCCTCGCGCTCCGGGGTGCCTCCGGCGATCTGGCACGGCCGTCGAGCGCCACCGCCAAGGCCACCGTCGCACTGGCCGGCGCCAACCTGACGGTGAACATGATCGCGATCGGCCAGGATGAGTACATCACCAACTTCCTGACCGGCCGGTGGGAACGCGCCCCGCAGGGCCTCAGCTATAATCCGGCGATCCTCTTCGACGCCCAGAGCGGGCTTCCGGACGTGATGAGCAAAGTCACCAGTGTGACGCTGGTGGGTGTCGAGGATCTGGACGGGGTCAAGACACAGCACCTGCGCGGGACGATCCAGCGCGCTGACGTGCAGTCGCTCACGGGAACCGCTTTCCAGGGCAATACGATCAACCTCGACATCTGGCTGGCGGAAGACACCAAGGACATCCACAAGGTCGTGCTGAACGACCCCGGAACGGGACAGGGGGCCACGGCGACGACATGGACGCTCCTGATCACCAACATCAACGCGCCGGTCACGATCACCGCGCCGTCTCAGTAGGGCTGACCACGCCGCCCGACGGCCAGGCGGGGACCCGTCCGCTGCGGGTGCTGATCCCCGCGCTGGTCGTCGTCGTGGTGGCGGCGCTCGACCTGACCGTCATCGCGCCGGTACTGCCGTCGATCATCTTCGACCTCAAGGTCAACACCGCCGAGGCGGACCGCTACGTCTGGATCGTCAGCGGCTACCTGCTGGCGTACACGGTCACGATTCCGCTGATGGGCCGGCTCTCGGATGTCATCGGCCGACGCGCGACCTTCATGCTGGCGCTCGTCATCTTCCTGGCCGGATCGGTGCTGACGGCGTCGGCGGACACGCTGCCGCGGATTGTCGCGGCGCGCTCCATCCAGGGATTCGGCGGCGGGGCGATGGTCCCGGTAGCCATGGCGGTCGTCGGAGACCTGTTGCCTCCGGCGCGCCGGGCCGGCGCGCTCGGCATCGTGGCCGCGGCGGACACCCTCGGCTGGGTACTCGGACCGCTCTGGGGCGCCGGCATTCAGCAGATCGCCGGAACCTGGCGCTGGATCTTCATCCTGAATGTCCCGATCGGTGTCGTCGCCGCGGTGGCGCTGCTGGTCGCCTGGCGCGGGGCGCCGGTCGGCGGGCGAGGCTCGGTGCGCTTCGACCTGCCGGGCGGCACGCTGCTCGCCGTCGCGCTCCTGTGCCTGAACCTGGCAGTCTCCGTCGCCGGCGCGCAGGTGGGCGGCGGCCCACGTGCTCTCGGAGCCGACCCCAACCCGCTCGCGGCCTATCGAATTCCCCTCCTGGCGGTCGGACTGCTCGCGCTGGTCGGGTTCGTCGCCACGGAGTGGCGGAGTCGCAACCCGCTGGTGCCGCTTCAACTCTTCCGGAATCGCCATTTCTCCGCGGCCAATGGCGCGAACCTGCTGGTTGGTGCCGCACTGATGGTGGCGATGGTCAACGTGCCGCTCCTGGTCGCGCTGCAGGTGGCCGAGGAGCGGGTGGCGGCGGTGAGCGCGGAGTTGCTCAGCGCGTTCTCTATCGCCATGGCACTCTCCGCGCTCATTGGCGGCTGGGCTAGCGAGCGGCGCGGCTATCTGATGGTAACCCTGCTCGGGCTGGCGGTGGCGGCGGCAGGCTTCTGGCGGATGTCCGGGTGGCCTAACCAGTTGGACCGCGCCCGGATGCTGCCGGACCTTGCCCTGACCGGCTTCGGCTTCGGGCTGGTCATCGCACCGATCGGCGCCGCGGCCATCAACGCCGCCCGCCGCGGCGATCTCGGCATCGCGTCCGGCCTGGTGATCGTCATGCGCCTGCTCGGAATGACGCTCGGCCTGTCGGCCCTGACCTCCTGGGCCGTATCGCGTCTCAACGACGCGCTGACCCACCTGCCGCCGGTAACCCAGCAGCCGGGCGAGTCCTTCAGCGCCTACCTGCTTCGACAGCAGTCCGAGGCAGCCAAGCTCGCAATCCCGGCCACCATGGGAGTGATCCGCGATACGTTCAGCGCGGCGGCGATCATCTGCCTGGTGGCGTTGCTCCCGGCACTGCTCCTCTACAGTCGCCACCGCCGTGAGGCGTGACGCTCACGTGAGCGCGTCCCGCAGTGCTCGCATACCCTGCGCGACCGAGTGATCCGGAGAGAAGACGGCCGAGCCGGCCACGACGACGTCGACTCCGGCGTCCGCCACCTGCCGGATGTTGCCCGCGTTGATCCCGCCGTCGACCTCGATGAGCGTGGACGAACCGCTCTCGTCGATCATGCGACGCAGGCGAGCGATCTTGGGCAGTGCCGTGGGGATAAACGTTTGCCCGCCGAAACCTGGGTTGACGCTCATCACCAGGATCAGATCGGCAATCGGCAAGATCTCCTCGACGGCGGTAAGCGGGGTCGCGGGGTTCAGGGCCACGCCCGCGCGTGCGCCCGCGGCGTGGATCTGCTGAACCGTGCGATTGAGGTGCAGGCTGGCCTCGACCTGGACGGTGACGAGCGTCGCGCCCGCCGCGGCGAACTGCTCCACGTAGCGCTCTGGCTCGAGGATCATCAAGTGAACGTCGAGCGGTAGATGGGTGGTCCGCGCCACCGCCTCGACCACCGGGATGCCGATGGTAATGTTGGGCGCGAAGCGGCCGTCGATCACGTCCAGATGAACGTAGTCGGCTCCCGCCGCCTCCAGCTCGCCCACCGCGTCGGCCAGGCGCGCCAGGTCCGCCGTCAGGATCGAGGGAGCGATCGCGACGTTCCTCGCTGAACGCGTCGGCAGGTCTGGCATACTCAAGGTCGCCTCCTCGGTCGCTCGCGTGGCGAGGCGAGACACCCGTCGATGGTCCGTGGAGCACAGGTTGACTCGACACGCCCCGCTCGCAGCCACCGAACCCTCAGCGCGGTCCGCGCTGTTCCGGCGCCCGTTCCCTCGCCAGTTGCTCCTAGGCGTTGCGCTGGTCGCGATCTGGTGGCCGGTCGCCTGGCTCCACCTGAAACCGCCGTCAGACTACTACTTTTTTCCCCTCTGGTTGGGGTACATCTTGACGCTCGATGGCGTGGTGGCGTGGCGGACTGGAAGCTCGCTCTGGCGACGTGGGCGCGGCCGCTTCGTGCTGCTGTTCGCGATGTCGGTGCCCTTCTGGTGGGTGTTCGAGTGGATGAACCGCTACTTGCAGGACTGGCACTACGTAACGACGCAGCCCTACTCGTGGCTCCAGTACCACGCGCTCGCGTCGCTTGCGTTCTCCACGGTGGTGCCGGCCGTTCTCGAAGGGGCGGAGCTCCTGGCGAGCTTCCGCGCCGGGCATCGGCTGCCCCAACTGCCGCGCTGGCATGTCGGCGGACGAGGGCGGGTGCTGTTCGAAGTGCTGGGCTGGACGATGGTGCTGCTGGTCGTGACCGTGCCGCGCTACGCCTTCCCCTTCGCCTGGCTGTCGGTCTTCTGCATCGTCGAGCCGCTGAACGCCGCGCTTCGGCGCCGCTCGATCGCCGCCTTTGTCCGGGACGGCAACTGGGCACCGATCTGGAACGTGATGCTGGCCGCACTGGGCACCGGGTTCTTCTGGGAGATGTGGAACTCGCAGGCGATTCCGAAGTGGTACTACACTGTTCCGTTCGTCGGCTTCGCCCACGTCTTCGAGATGCCGGTGCTCGGATACACGGGTTACCTCCCGTTCGGGCTCGAGATCTTCGCGGTGTACGCGATGGGATCGTGGCTGCTCCGCTGGAGGGACCAGCAGTACGCCCGCGTGGGTGCCGACGACGAGAGTCCGGCGGCGGCGACCGCAGCCGCCCACCTGCGGTGCGGGAACGTCGGGCGATGACCGCGGCCGCCCCGTGAGATGCCGGCCGACTGGAGGGCAGCGATGGGATCGAACGACGCGGACGAGGGATCGGCGGCGCGCGGCGAGCCGCGTGCAAACTGGATCGCCGCCGCCGTCCGCCAGCTCTATAGCGGCTCCGCACCTTCCGGACCAGCCGCCGGCGCCGTGCGAGCCACCAACCGCGACAATGTCGTAATCCGCAGCGGCGTCTACCGCCGGCTCCGCGCGTGGATCGTCGCGCACGGGCTCTCTGACGAGACGATCGCCGGAATCCGGATAGTGCACACGGCTATCTTCGCGCAGCTGATGGGGCTGGTCGTGCTCGTCACCTGGTCGGGCCTGCGGAACCGCTTCACGCGCCGGGAAGCGCTTGCCCTGCTCGGGGTAGCGGGCGAGGCCGGCGCGGTACTGCTCAACCAGGGGCGCTGCCCGCTGACGGTCATGGTGGAGGATCTGGGCGCCGAGCGCGGGTCAGTGTCCGACATTCTGCTGCCCGACTGGGCAGCCCGGCACATCCCGCACGTCTCGAGCGGTCTGCTTGCGCTGGGCATGGTGACGCTCGGCCTCCGGCGCGCGGCGGGGTCTCGGCGCGGTTCGACATCCCAGCAGTAACTCGCCACACCGGTTCGAGGTAGCCGCGCCGGGTCCGACCGGCTTCAGGCTAGCGCAATGACCACGCCCTCGTCCGGGCGCAGGCGTACCGCAGCGGCGACCGCCTCCTGCTCGCGGTCAAGATGCGTGGAGACGACGACGTGCCCCAACTCTCCGGCATTCAGATCCCATCGTTGTTCGTGGTGGCCCAGATTGAGCACGACGAGAAAGCGGCGCTCCGCCTGCGAGCGCTCATAGGCCAGAAGATCGCTCCGGACTCCGCGCGGCCGATAGCGGCCGACCGAAAGCGCGTCCTCCCGCCGTCGCAGCTCGATCAGACGGCGATAGAGGCCAAGCATCGACGTCGGCTCCCGGCGCTCGGCCTCCACGTTGACCCGACCCGAGTCGTCCGCCAGCGGAAGCCAGGGTGCGCCCTCGGTGAAACCCGCCGCCGGCTCCGCGGACCACTGCATCGGCGTCCGCTCCGGATCGCGTCCCAGTCCAAGCCCCGGCACGTTCTTCTCCCACGGGTCCCGGACGAACTCGGGCGGGATCGCCACGTCGTGCATGCCGATCTCGTCGCCGTAGTAGATTGTCGGGGTGCCGCGCAGCGTCAGCAAAAGCATGGCCGCCACGCGCGCCTGCTCATGTCCAACGCGGCTGGCGACCCGGTGCCGATCGTGGTTGCTGAGCACCCAGTTGGGCCAGCCGAACTCCGGCAGCGCCGACTCGTACGTCTCGATCAACGCCGCGATGTCCTCCGCCCGCCACGCCGTGAGCAGCAGGTGGAAGTTGGCCGGTAGGTGCATGCCGTTGCCGCCGTCACCGTAATACGCAACCAGGCGGTGAATGGGGAGATAGAGCTCGCCGATCATGAGCCGCTCCGGATGCTCGTCCAGCACCGAGCGCATGGCCCGAATCACCTCGTGCACCTCGGGCCGGTCGGTCGAGTAGACCGGGAGCAATGACAGATACGGTCCCTGGTCCAGCCGGTGGTCGGGGTTCGGCGGATTGTCCCGAAACTGGTCATCCTTGATGATCTGGCGCAGCGCATCGACGCGGAACCCGTCGACGCCGCGGTCCAGCCAGAAGCGCATCACGTCGAGCATCGCCGCTCGCACCGCGGGGTTGCGCCAGTTGAGGTCAGGTTGCTCCCTGAGGTACGCGTGGTAGTAGAACTGGCCCGTGGTCGCGTCCCACTCCCAGGCGCTACCCCCGAAATTGGCGACCCAGTTGTTGGGCGGGCCGCCGTTCGGAGCGGGGTCACGCCAGATGTACCAGTTGCGCTTCGGATTGTCGCGCCTGGCGCGCGACTCCACGAACCAGGGGTGCTCCTGCGACGTGTGGTTGGGCACGTAGTCGAGCAACAAACGCAGGCCGAGCCGGTGCACCCGCGCCACCAGCGCGTCGAAGTCCGCCAGGGTGCCGAACATCGGGTGGACGTTCCGGTAGTCCGTGATGTCATAGCCGAAGTCGGCCATCGGGGAGGGGAAGAACGGCGAGATCCAGAGCGCGTCGACACCTAGCCACTGAAGGTAGTCGAGCCTACCCGTGATGCCGGCCAGGTCGCCGGTACCGTCACCGTCGCTGTCCTGAAATGAGCGCGGGTAGATGTGGTAGACGATTCCGCGCTGCCACCAGGCGAATTCGCTCACTCCCGGTCGCCCCTCTCTGCCTGATCCGTCACTCGCGTAGTCGGCCAACGCCCGGCACGGCTGCGCGGTCGTGTCCCTTTTGCCTGACGTGTCTAGAACTCTGCCCGCGCCCGTCAGGCGGCCAGGTGCGACCCATACCATACGCGAAGATGTCGGCACCCGGCACACCGGATTCGCGGCCGTCCGATCGATTCGCGCGGACCGGCGAAGCGGACTCTCCGACGCGACGATGCCTGTGTTTGACCGGCCTCGGCGGCGCTGCCTATAATTCGGCGCACGCGCAATCGGCGGGCGCCCAACATCGAAACGGCTCGAGGTAGTGGTCAATAGCCTGCAGAAGTTCGAGACGTTCTTCGAACGTCTGATGGAGGGATCCGTCGGGCGCATCTTCCGTACCCCGATCCAGCCCGCCGAGATCGGCCGGCGCCTGGAGCGCGCCATGGAGGGCAACCAACTCGCCACCGTCGACGGGATCGTTGTCCCTAACGACTACGTCGTATACCTCAACCCCAACGATATGGTCCTTTTCGCCGACATCGTGCCCAGCCTGTGTGGTCAAATGGAGGACTGGCTGATCGACCTGGCCGAGGAGCGGAACTACGGCTTCATCGACCAGGTGCGTGTCCAGATGATCGGCGACGAGGATGTACCCACGCGGCGTATCAACGTCGAGGCCAACATCACCGAACTCCCGGACTACGACCCGGTTCGCCAGGAGGCCGTTCAACGCACCGAGGTGTACCGCGTCGTCGAGCACACCGGAAATGTGCCCCCCAAGCTGCTCCTCGTCGCGGCATCCGGCGCCGCCGAGCAGTTCTTCGTGCTGCGCCGCCAGAGCACGTCACTCGGCCGGGCGCTCGACAACGACATCATCATCGAGGTTCCCGAGGTGTCGCGGCATCACGCGCGCGTCGACTACGTCAACGACCAGTTCGAGATCGTCGACCAGGAGTCGACCAACGGGACCACGGTCAACGGCGTGCGCGTCAAGCGCAGCCGTGTCGCCGAGGGCGACGATATTCTCCTCGGAACGGTCCGCGTCCAGCTGCTGCCCTACCGGGGCGAGCCGCGAGCGCACGGTTGACGACGCTCAGCCGCCGATGATCAGTTTCCTGCCGTTCGATTGGTTCGTCCTGCTCCTGCGCGTTGTCTTTATCTTCCTGCTCTACTTCTTCCTGTTCCAGGTGGTGCGGGTCATCCTGCGCGAGCTCCAGACCTTCGCGGCGTCCTCTCGCCCGGCCAAGGGTGCGGAGCCGTCCGGCCACCTGATCGTTAAGGGACCGGGAGGCTCTGGGCTGCGGCTCGGCGCGCGCCTGGATCTCGATCCGGTAACCGTGATCGGGAGACACCCGCGGGCCACGATCCGGATCGACGATGGATTCGTGTCGAGCGAGCACGCTCAGATCACGCGCAATGGCGACGGATGGTGGGTAACGGATCTCGGCTCCACCAACGGCACGCTGCTGAACGGGAATTCGGTCACGGTGCCGATGGAACTGCGCTATGGAGACGTCATCGAGATTGGGGACGTGCAGCTGCAGATGGCCCCGTGACGTCATGGGGACGACGTCGGCCCTGCAGCCTACGCCAGGGCTCCGACCGGGACGGGTCGGTACGACGAAGGGAAGGGCTCGTCCGTCCGCGACAACTGCTGGGGTTCGCCATACCCCGGCCAGTGGGGGATCCACGCTCGATAGTCAGGTGCTGTCACCGGCCGCGCGCTGAAACGGCGTTCGGGTCCGCACCGCCACGCCCACCGTCACCTCCCCCTTCGCGCGGGACCCGGCGATCGCCGGAGACCCGGAGCGTGGCTGCCCACTGCCGGGCCTGGAGAGAGCTAGATGAAGTTTCTGCGTTACGTGATCCTGCTGGCCTTGCTGGTGCCGGGCCTTCTCCCGGTCGGCGGCGCTCAGGCGGCCGCACCCAGCGCGCCGGAAGACATGCTCATGCCGCGCTACTTCTCGGAGACGGGCTTCTGGACTCAAGGGTATTTTCGCCAGTACTGGGAGACGCACGGCGGTCTGTTCATCTTCGGCTACCCGATCACCGGGGTATTCAAGGACACCGACGGGCTCTACAAGCAGTACTTCCAGCGTGCGGTGTTCGAGTTCCACCCCGAGAACGCCGGCACGCAGTACCAGGTGCTACTGATGCGACTGGGCGCGATGCGGACGGCCAACCGAACTGGAGAGCAGCCGTTCCAGCCCGTCGTCGCCCACAACGACGCCAACTGTACCTTCTACTCGCAGACCGGCCATCGCCTCTGCTTCGGCTTCCGCAACTACTGGAATGGCAACGGCGGGCTGCCGAATTTCGGCTACCCGATCTCCGAGGAGTTTGACGAGCAGAACCAGTCGCCACCGGCCGGTGACGGCAGGGTGCACACCGTCCAGTACTTCGAGCGCGCCCGCTTCGAGTACCACCCGGAGAACAAGGGCACGCCCTACGAGGTTCTGCTCGGCCTGCTCGGCACCGAGTACCTCCAGTCGCGCGGCTCGGCGATCCCGGCCTCGGCGACCGTCCGCCAGGATCCCCAGATGCCGCAGTACGACCCGATCCGCAACGTGCAGTACGGACCGCACGTCGGCTACGGTTTCAACGTCTACTTCAAGGGCGACACCAACCCCGGCTCCGCGCAGTTCAACCAGCAAGGCATCGATGCCGTGAAGACTGCCGGCTTCGGCTGGGTGCGCTTCCAGGCACAGTGGGACTCCTTCGAGCCCAACCCGGGTCAGTTCGACCCGGCCGCGCTGGACCGCATCATCAACCCACTCGCGGCGCAGGGCGTCCATATCCTGCTCAGCATCGCTAGCCCCTCTCCGACCTGGGCCGGCGCCAACGGGGGGATACCTAACGACACGTCCCAGTTCCAGGCCGCGGCACAGTTCCTGGCCAACCGCTACAAGGGTAAAGTCCAGGCTTACGAGATCTGGAACGAGGAGAACCTCGCCCGGGAAGTGGCCGGGCACGTCAGCGTCGCGCCGTACGTCAATCTCCTGAAGGCGGGCCACGCAGGCGTCAAGGCCGGCGATCCGGGGGCGGTCGTGCTCTTCGGTGCCCTGACGCCGACCGGAGTGAACGACCCCTCGCTGGCGATCGACGACGTGCAGTACCTCAAGCAGGTCTACGCCTACAACAACGGCGAGGTAAAGCAGTACTTCGACCAGCTCGCGGCGCATCCGGGCAGCAATAACAACCCGCCGGACACGTTGTGGCCGAGCAACCCGGGGCCGGGACCGGGCTGGCAGAACGATCCGTCGTTCTACTTCCGACGCATCGAACAGATCCGTCAGGTGATGGTCGACAACGGTGACGCGGCCAAGCAGATCTGGCTGACCGAGTTCGGCTGGACGACGGCCAACCAGGCGCCGGGCTACGAGTACGGCGCCCAGAACTCCGACCAGGACCAGGCCAACTACCTGGTGCGGGCGTTCCAGATCGGACAGCAAGACTGGCCCTGGGTCGGCGTGATGGCCGTCTGGAACCTGAACTACTCGACGGTGACGCAGCCGAACGACGAGAAGTACCCGTGGTCGGTGCTCAACGGCAACTGGTCGCCCCGGCCGTCATACACGGCCCTCAAGGACATGCCGAAATAGGGGGCTCGACCCCACGCTGGAGGTAGCCGCCGCGGACAGCCCGGCCGGAACGGACTCGGCCGGGCTGGTTCGTGGGGCAGCGTCTCGCCGCCGCCGCCGGACGGCCCGAGATGCTACGATGTAAGTCCGTGCCGCCGGCCGGCCGGGAGGCACACGGCACCAGAGCGCTCACCGCGAAGGAAGCAATAGAAGGGCTATCGAAGCACATGCGACAGCTCCGGACGGTCCTCCAGGTAATCGTCGTCGCGACGCTCCTGGCGGGATGCGGCGGATCCAAGGCCTCGCCCACCGTCGCCCCCATCAGCCAGAACTCGAGCACGATCGGTTCAACCGCGACGACGACGACCGGCACCGCGTCGCCTTCGGCGAGCACGCCAGCCTCGAGCCAGGCAACGCCACCAGTCGCATCGCCGGCCGGCTCGACGGTCGCCACCACACCCGGAGCCGGATCCAAATTCGCCTACGGCTTCAACGTCTACGCTCGTGCCGACGCGGACGGCCAGCCGTACAACCAGAAGGTGATCGACGCGGTAAAGGGCGCGGGATTCGGCTGGGTGCGGCTTCCGATCCAGTGGAGCGGCATGGAGCGCGCCAAGGGCCAATGGGATCCCCTCCCAGTGGACCGGCTCGTGAAGCAGTTCAATGGCTCGGGGATCAAGATCCTGATGACCGTCTCGAGCGCACCGGACTGGGCGCGCAACACGAACGGCAACTCGCTGCTGGTGAACTACTCCGACTACCAGGACGTCATGAAGTTCCTGGCCGGCCGGTACAAAGGGAAGGTCCAGGCCTGGGAGGTCTGGAATGAGGAGAACCTCGCCTCAGAGATGGGCGGCACCGTGCGGGTCGACGACTACGCGCGCCTGCTCCAGGCCGGCTACCAGGGCGTCAAGGCCGGTGACCCCAACGCGCTGGTTGTCTTCGGCGGGCTGACCCCGACCGGCGTGAACGATCCCAAGGTCGCCATGGACGATCAGCAGTACCTCGACACGTTCTACAACTACCAGGGTGGCTTCTATACTAAGTTCTTCGATGTCCTCGGCGTCCACACAAACGCCACCAACCACCCGCCCGACCAGATGTACCCGGACAACCCGGGAACCGGCGCCTGGTCGAACAGCGGCAGCTTCTACTTCCGCCGCGCCGAACAGCTCCGGCAGGTGATGCAGGCGCACGGCGACGCCCGACCGATCTGGATTACGGAGTTTGGCTGGACGACGGCCAACCAGGCCAAGGGCTACGAGTACGGCCAGGATGTCTCAGCCCAGCAGCAGGCGCAGTACCTGGTAGACGCGTTTGCCTGGGCTCATGACCACTGGCCGTGGGCCACCGGCATGTTCGTCTGGAACCTGAACTACTCGACCGTGACGCAGCCGAACGACGAAAAATACCCGTGGTCGGTGCTCAACAACGACTGGTCGCCACGGCCGTCCTTCGACGCGCTCAAGACGATGCCCAAGCCGTGATCCTCGGTGGGCCGCCGCAACAGGCCCGGCGCCCCGCCCCGCGCGTCGGGCCGAGCGGGGACCTGCCGCACCTTGTGCCGGACCGCGGGTTGCTCCGGGCGTGTGCGCCCCGGTCGGCGTGGACCGCTGCGGGCTGTCAACCAACCGAACGACCATGGCGATGGCGGCGGTATACTCGCGCGGTGGCGTCGAGGTACGACCGAGAGTGGAGTCCCGGGCCGGTGAGCCCGCAAGCGGAGGGCGAATGATCCAGGGCAAGCTCTCGGTCGTATTGCCGGCGCACAACGAGGTTGACAACCTCCCCGGTGTAGTCAAGCGCGCCCTCTGCATCCTGCCCGAACTGACGGAGGAATTCGAGCTCGTCATCGTGGACGACGGCAGTCGCGACGGTACCGCACAGCTCGCGGACAGCCTGGCGGCAGAGAACAGCCGAGTCGTGGCCGTCCATCATGCTCGGAACCGCGGCTACGGCGCTGCCCTCACGTCGGGCTTCGCCGCTGCCAGCGGCGACCACATCATGTTCATGGATTCGGACCAGCAGTTCGACGTGGCGGACCTCAGCTACCTGGCGCCCTTCGTCGGCGAGTACGACCTGGTGGCCGGTTACCGCCTGCGCCGGCGCGACGCCCTCTACCGGCTCGTCTACGCCTGGATGTTCAAACTCGTGGTCTGGCTGCTCTTCGGGAACGAGTTACGGGACGTCGACTGCGCCTTCAAGGTCTTCCGCGGCGACCTGCTGCGCTCGATGACGTTGACCTCGCCGGGAGCGCTGATCAACACCGAGATCCTGGCGAAGGCCAGGCGAGCGGGCGCCACCTGGGCCGAGATCGGCGTGCACCACTACCCGCGCCCGTCCGGCGAGTCATCGGGCGGCAGCCCGAAGGTCGTCTTCCGCGCCATGACGGAGACGATTCGACTGTGGCTGCGCATGCGCGCCTACGTGCCACCGAGCGGCGTGACGTCGGGATGTCCGCAGAAGCAGCCGCGATCGCTCGTGGCGCCGATGCTCGCCGCCGTGGCCGGGCTCGCCGTCGCCGTGGCCGCTATCGCGCGGCGACGCTTCCGGACCTGACCCTGGTCGGGTCAAGTCGGGGTTGTCTGCACACGCGACTCGACCAGTGGCCGCCGCGATCGGTTTCCGGGGAAGTGGAACCGAATGGATAGCGCTCCACGGGCACCAGCGATCCAGATCGCACCCACGCCGAAGTCATCGTCGTCCCCCGGATCGGTCGCATCCATCCGCGCCGTGCTTGACCGCTGGGCCGACTGGATCGCCCTACTCTACTGCGTGGCGCTCACCTTCGCCGTCTACTGGCGGGTGCTCGGGTTCTCGTTCTTCCTCGACGACTCGTTCGATCTGACTCGCACCGAGACGGAGACGTTCCGCTCGCTACTCGGCCCGCTCCAGGGTTACGTCTACTATCGACCCATCCCCTTCATGATCTGGAAGGGGCTCCGACTGCTGGAGGGGCGGTACGATCCCGTCATTCTGCACCTGCTCCCGGTCGCCGCACACATCCTGTCCGGTTGGCTCCTCTTCTTGCTGATCCGGCGGCTGACCGGCTCACTGTGGGCAGCTGTGCCGGCCACGGTGTTCCTGCTCTACCCGTTCAGCTATCAGGCTCTGGAGATCCTGGGCACGCTCGTCCACACGCTGGTCACGACCGAACTGCTGGCGGTGGTGTTCCTCTGGTACGAGGGCCGCCGGCTGCGCTCGCCGGTCCGGCTGGTCGCCGCGGCCATCATCGCCGTGCTGGCCCTCTGGACCCACGAGTATGGGGTCGCCGTCTTCCCGCTCGTGGCCGGCATGGAGGCGGTCTTCTGGCTGCGGCGGTCGATCCGCCGGCCAAGCTTGTGGCTGCTCGTGCCGTTCCTGGCCGAGGTCGCGTACCTGAAGATCTGGTTCTCGCTGAACAAGCCGCACTACGACTACGTCACCCGCTCGGACATGATCCACAACCTGGGCTTCTGGCTGCAGGGCTTCGCCTTCCCGGCCACCGCCCAGACGAACTGGCTCACTTCCCACTTCGGCCACAACCCCGCGCACGTCGTCTACGCCCTCGGCGGGGCCGCGGTCCTAGCCGGGCTGGCGCTGTACGCGCTCAACGGCAAGCTCTGGTGGGGACTCCTGGCGCTTGCGGCGAGCCTGCTCGGCTTCCTGCCGGCGGTGCCGACGCTGACCTACGGCTACGTTGAGAACGGACCGCGGCTCCTCTACATCGCCGCGCCGGGCTGCGCCGTCTTCTGGGGCCTGCTGCCGATGCTGCGGCTGCCGCATCCCCGCGCCACCACCATCTGGCGCGGCGCGGCGGTGGCCGCCGCGGTGCTCGCGCTCGCCCAGGGCGTCGTGTTCATTCACCGTCGCATCGTCATGCTGGAGTACGGCTCGACCGAGGCCCAGGGGATCATCGCCCTCGGGGTGCAGCACAACGGAGGTTCGCTGCTGGTGCTCAATGCCCCCTCCTGGTTTGCTCCCAAGACGCAGGAGTACCCGCTGGGTCACCTGGGAGTGCAGATCGAGCCCTCCTACATCGGCCTGGACCGGCTGATCTATGCCGGGTCGGGCGCTCACGTCAAAGTCGAGTCCCGCGCGCTGGCGCCCAACGTCTCCGGTTGGCTCTACGACTTCGAGCCGCATGGTCCCCAGCCCATCGACCACAACGCGGTCGACGCCCGGTTACGCGCCGGAGCCGCCCTGGTCGTGGTGGACCTGTTCCACGACAGTCTCGCCGCGCGCGTGCCGGGGACCATCCAGCCGGATCAGCCCGCGCCGACCACTCGCTCCGCAATCTACGGGGACTCCCTGTGGCTGTTGGGCACGAACGTCCAGCGTAGCGGCAGTCTCGTCACGATCACCACCCGCTGGTACGTGGTCAAGCCACTCCCGGCCGACTACATGTTCTGGACACAGCTGCGCGATGCGTCGGACGCGACGGTCGTCGAGCGCAAGGACTACGCGCTGCGCGGCATGTCGGCACCGCGCCTCTGGCGAACGGGCGACGTAGTCGAGGATCGGCTGGTCCTGGACCTTTCGGGCGTCCAGAACTCCTCCGGCCTACGAGTCTGGCTGGGGATGGTGAGCACCGCCAACGGCTCGATGCTGCCGGTCAGTCCACAGGACGGCGCTCCGACGGCGAACGGCTGGCTTCAGATCGGCCACGATTGAGGGTGACGCCCTGGTCACCGGGCCCCCCGGACGCGCCAGCGGGGTGGCGGCCCCCGTTCAGCCGAGTCCCAGGCGGGCGGCAACGGTATGCGCGTCGGACCCGCGGACGAGCACGGCCTTGTGGCGGCTCCGTGCGCCACTGACGATCTCGACGTCCCGGCGCGGCACGTCCAGCAGCTCGGCGAGCACCGCGCACAGCTGGCGATTGGCCGCATCCTCGACCGGCGGCGCGGTCAGCCGCACCCGGAGCGCGCCGTCGACTACCCCATCGAGACCGATCCGCCCGGCGCGCGGCACGACCCGCACCGGCACGATTACGCCGTCGGGAGACTCGCGCAGCGCCAGACTCACGCGCCGACGACGACGCACCGCCGCGGCGCCGCAAGGTGCTTGATGACCTGGCTGAGGTACTCGGCGGCTACCACCGGCCGATCCAGTTGTGTCCGAAGATCGTCGAGGTGCAGGTCGTCGAGGAACGTCTGCGTGCGCTTCGACAGCATGTGGTGGGAGACGAATACGGGATCCGAATCCGGGTCCTCGCGTAGGGCGTCTGCCACCAGCCCGCCGGTGAGCAGCCCGGAGGCGCTGATTTCGGCACCGAAGAAGGTGTTGACGATCGGGACAACACGCAGCCGTGTGCCGGCACGCGCGTTGAGCCCCTCGACCAGCCGCCGCATGGTCGGCGCGATCAACGTGCCGCACGCGATGGCACCGCTCGCCCCGCGAACGTCGCCCCGCGGGCCACGCCTGATCACGCGCTCGGCATCGTCCACGAACAACCGGGTTATGCCGATGCCGTCCTCGACCTGCGGGAACCCGTCGTAGGTCGACGCCGACGGCACCTCACGCCCGACCATCAGGTAGAACTCGTCGCCGAGCTGGAGGAACGTCCGCCCGCGGCCGGCCCGGAACTGCTCCTGCCAGTGCTCCGCCTGCGCGATCACCGTTGCCGCTTCGTGCTGCGTGTAGCGCCGCACATCGAGCATCGCCTCCGGCAGCGTGCGCATGCACGTGCGAGACAGCCTGACGCGGCGGCTCTGTCGCTGCTCGCCGAACTTGGACAGCCCGACCGGCACCGCGGCGATGGAACGGAGGTGCGGCCCCAACGTCAGCAAATCGCGGATCGTGCGATCGAACTCGGGTCCGTCGTTGACGCCCGGGCAGAGTACGAGCTGTGCGTTGTAGTCGATACCGGCGCGCTCGAGCCTCCCCAGATGCTCCATGATCAGCGCGGCCCGCGGGTTCCCAACCAGCTTGACGCGCAGCTCCGGATTGGTCGCGTGCACCGAGACGTTGATCGGGCTGATGTGCTGCTCCTCGATGCGCGTCCAATCCTCCTCGGTGAGGTTGGTCAGCGTGATGAAGTTCCCGTACAGCATCGAGTAGCGATAGTCATCGTCCATGACGTAGAGCGACCGTCGCATACCCTTCGGCATCTGCTTGATGAAGCAGAACGGACACTGGTTGTCGCACAGGTGAATGCCGTCGAAGGTCGGGTCGGCGAAGGTGACGCCCCATACCTCGTCGAGGTCTCGATCGACCTCGAACAGCGTGACCTCGTCGCCGCGCAGCACCTCGAGCGCGACCGACTCGGACTCGGCATGGAATTGGAAATCCAGCGGGTCGCGCAGCGACCGGCCGTTTACGGACAGGATCCGGTCACCGGGACGCAACTCGAGTTCAGCGGCGAGCGAGCCCGGCGCCACCGCGCCGATCACCCCCGTCTCCGCCGGAGCCTCCACGGCTCGTCGCCTGGCTGCCGTCATGGAATTATCGCCTCCCCGGGCCACGCCGCGTCGTTCACCAGCATCGTCGCCCCGCCGAGAGCGCGAGCCCCGCAACGCAGCCGGACACGGCCGCTGACTCGCCATGGAGACCAAGTGGGCCGAGGGACGTCGATCGTGCCCCCACGTTCACCGGCCGGCTGTCGTCGTCATCGGTGAACTCGCCTCGCGGACCAACGATCGGCACCAGCGAATCGACGGTGACCGGTAGCGTCCGCCTCACCCTCCCGGCCGAGTATCGCCGACTGATGGGGAATCTCGGCGGCCAGATTGGGCAGAAGCCACGGTTCGCGGGTCGACGGCCCGGTGACGCGCTCGCACTGCTCGGCAGCCGCCACCGCGAACTACGCCCGGCGGGCGACGCGCTTGGCCACGCGACCATCGGGGAATGATACCACCGTGTACTCGTACGGCAGGAGAACGTTCCGCGCCAGGACGAACTCCGTTGTCCCCCGCACGACCCCGTCGACGCGGTCAGATCTGAGCCGCGCCTGGACGTGCGCAACGGCCGGCACCGTTTCCACTCGCCCCGGACACGGTCGAGTCGGACTCACGGTGACGTCGTCCGACATGACCGTCGTGACTGCTGCCGGCGTCTCGAGCCCATCGCCGTTGAAGAGCACGACCGGGTCGCCGGGTCAGAGTCGCCGTCACAGTACCCGCGCCGCCTGACGAGATCGATCGGGCGGCAGGTTCACCAGATCGATCGGGCTGGGGACGTGGAAGCGGTGGATGGTCGGTACACTCGGCGGGTTCAGGGCAGACGCTTGAGCAGGAGCGCGACCCAGTCGGCGGCGGCGCGGCGCTCCATCAACCGGCACCCTCGCGCCTCGAACGCGGCGATGACGTCGGCCTCATGGACCTCGATAATCCCGCTCAGCACGAGCTGCGCACCCGGTCGCGCAGCCTCGACCAGCGAGTCGGCCACATGGATGAGGATGCTGGAGAGGATATTGGCCACGATCAGATCGTAGCGCCGGCCCTCGTCGAGGACCGCGCCGGCGTCGCCGAGGACGACTCGGATGCGCTCCGAGAGCCCGTTGAGCTCGATGTTATGTCGGAGCGCGCTGATCGAGACCGGATCGACCTCGACCGCTTCGACAAGCGAGGCGCCCAGCTTGACTGCGGCGATCGAGAGGATCCCCGAGCCGGCTCCGGCGTCCAGCATCTGTCGCCCCGCGACCGACAGATCCTCGAGCCAGCGGAGGCAGAGCTCCGTCGTCGGGTGCAGCCCGGTGCCGAAGGCCATGCCAGGATCCAGGTCTATGACGACATCGTCCGCATGGGGCTCGTACGAGCGCCACGACGGTCGAATCACGAAGTGCCGACCGATGCGGGTGACCTGGAAGTGCTCCTTCCAGGCGTTGGCCCAGTCCTCCTCTGGCCGGTCGGCCGTCACGATCTCGCCGACGGCGCCGATCTGTCGGAGATGCCACAGGCCCTCCTCAAGGCGCCGCACCGTGTCGGGTAGCCGTCCGTCACGCGGGAGATAGGTGCTCACCCAGACCGGTCGGGTGGGGTCGATCTCCAGGTTGTCGCCATCGGGGTCCTGGACGAACGGCTCTTCCACGACCACACCCTGGTTGTAGCCGTAGCGGCCCATCAGCTCGGCCACCGACTCCACCGACTCGGCATCCGCCTGAACGCGCACTTCGAGCCAGCCCACGGGCACCGGCTCCGACGGGTTAGCCTCGCCCATTCGCGCCGCTGTCGCTGCTACCGGCCAGAGTGATGTCCGATGAATCGCCCAGGTTGACCCGTACGAAGTCGCCGCGAACGTAGGCCTGCCGGCCGATAATCGATCGGGTGAGCATCGCCGTCTCGATCTGGGCACCCTCGTCGACGATCGAGTCAGTGATGATGGAGTTGGTCACTGAGACGCGAGCGCCGATACTCGCGAAGGGGCCAATAACCGCGTTTCGGATCGTGGCTGTGGGGTCGATAACCACCGGGGGCACGATCACCGCGCCGGAGATGATCGGCGTGTCGTAGCCGAGGCGCTCGAGCATGTACCGGTTCGTGGTCAAGAGCGCGTCAGGATTGCCGCAGTCCTCCCACACACTGACGTTCAGGCTGGAGAAGCGGGCTCCGTGATCGATCAGGTGCTGGATGGCGTCGGCCAGGTAATACTCGCCGCCGGTCGTGATGCGCTCCCGCACCTGCACGTCGATGGCGTGGAACAGGCACGCGATGTCACGGAAGTAGTAGATACCCACGACCGCGAGATTCGAGATCGCGTCGCGGGGCTTTTCAACCAGGCGCGCGATTCTACCGTCCTCCAGGACCACCACCCCGAAGCGCCGTGGATCGTCCACCGCCTTGACGAAGAGCGCACCGTCGGCGTCGAGCGTCTCCAGTTGTTCCAGATCCGCCTCGAAGAGCATGTCGGGGAAGACGATCATGGTGGGCCCCTCGACTTCGTCGCGCGCCTGGATGACCGCGTCCGACTGACCAAGCTGTTCGCGCTGCTCGACGAACACGGCGTCGAAGCGGTAGTTGGCCCGCACGTAGCTCTCGATCTGATCTCCGAGATAGCCGGTGACGAAGACGACGCGATTGAGCGGCAGCTGGAGCAGGCGGTCGAGCACATGACCGAGAACGGGCTTGCCGGCGACGTTCACCAGCGGCTTGGGCTTGCTCCACGTCTGAGGACGCAGTCGCGTACCCAGGCCCGCCACCGGAATGATCACGTTCATCGATGGACCTCCTACTGCGGCCGCGCGGCGCCGGGTGTCGTGTCGCAACTGCCCCGCCTGGGGATGCCCGAGGCTAATTCTAAGCCAATACCGGCACCCACCGTCAGCCCGAAAAGTCCTGGGTGAACATCTTGCCGCCGGTTGGAGCTGCCACCACGCCGATGCCGATGCGGGTGAAATCCGGCGACAGGATGTTCTCGCGGTGCCCGGGACTCTGCATCAGGCTCCGGTGCGCGATCGTCACGTCGGGCGCGTAGGCCAGATTCTCCCCCGCCGCCGAGAACGATGTTCCCGCCGCCTTGAATCGATCGAGCACCGTGCCCGAGACGGGAGAGGTGTGGGAGAAGTACCCGAGCTTGAACATTTCCTCGCTATGGGCCCGGGCGAGCACCTGCAGTTCGGGGTCCATCGTCAGCGGAGCGAGTCCGCGGCTGGTGCGCTCCTGATTGACCAGCCGTAACATCTCCTGTTCGTCCGCCTGGTCGACCGTCAGCCCGGACGTGATCCGGAACGGCAATTGGAATCCCGACTCGCCATTCGGCTCGGTGATGATCGTGAAGTCGGCCAGGTTCAGCCCGGTCCTCCCCTGTGTCCAGGTCGTGACCCCGGACGAGCGGCTGAGCAGGACCTGCGCCAGACTCGACTGCTGAAGCGCGGTGTCGGCTCCCGAACCCAGCGTGATGAGGCTCGCCGCCAGCACCAGCAGGGTGGCCAGGACGGCACCCTTCACCAGCCCCGGAACGGCGCCCGCGACATCGTCGAGCCAGCGAATCGGTGAGAAGGCGCGCACGAGCCCGATCGGCGGACCGAGCGTAATCGAGGTGACCAGCGAGAGGACTCCCTGAACGACCAGCGCCACGACGGCGAACCCCAGGACATTGACGACGACGCCGGAGCGGTGCAGGAAGTGACCGATAAGCGCGGCGGCGGGACGGTAACCCACGGCTCCGGCCAGGAGACCCATCGCCACGAGAACGAGGTCGAGCGCTCCGCGCAGGAACCCTCGCCGCACTCCGGCAACGGCGCCAACCAGCACGATCAGCGCGATCAGCACGTTGATCCAGTTCAACCTGGTCACCTCGTCATGAGCAAGACGTGGGGCGCAGCATCACTCGGACCTCCAGGGCACATCCGATTCCCCGGTGGTCTCGCGTTCGGTGTCGCGTCGGCGTTCCCCGGAGGCAAGTCTACTCGACGGGACGAACTGGTGCGTCGCGATGGCATGGCGACGAACCGTACGGTGCTGGTGGTAGCGAGCATCCTCTCGTCGGGCGGCGACGTCGGGCGGCGACGCCGGCCAGCGACACTCTTGATCGCTCGGTTCGGGGTACCCCCAGCGGGATTCGAACCCGCGGTCTCCACCTTGAAAGGGTGGTGTCCTAGGCCTCTAGACGATGGGGGCGTGCCGTCGGCATCGCCGTCGGGCAAGGATAGCCGCGCGAAGCTTCCGTCGTCAAACGGCGGCCGCCATGGCATTAGGCACGCATCGCTGTCGACGACGACCGCGATCACGTCCCCGCAGCGGCGCGGCGCGCCAGGCCGCCGAAGCGTACGTACCACAGCAGCCCGTAGACCGCCGCCAGCACGGCGTAGGCTACGATGACCCCGCGCCAGCTTACAGGAACCGTTCGGCCGGAGAGATAGGGCACCCCGGCGGCCCCCTCTGCCACTCCAACCAGCAGACGCGCCGGCAGCCAGGTGCCGATCCCTGCCGCCGCGGCCAGTATCGGGTGGACGAGCGACGCGAGCCCGGTGACGAGGGCACCGAACATCACGGCGGGGATGAGCGGTGCCGCGACCACGTTCGCGAGTGGTGCGACCACGGAGTAGGCCCCGAAGTGGTGGAGCAACAGCGGCGCCACGGCTAACTCCGCCGCGACAGGGATCGCCGCCATTGCGGTCCAGCGCGGCCATCCGGCGAGCAACGGCGCGGTGACCACGATCGCGGCGGTCGCCGCGACCGAGAGTTGAAACCCGACATCGTGCCCGGTGCTGGGGCTCAACAGCACCATCGCCGCACTCGCCCACACGAGCGAGGTCAAGGAATCGGCCGGCCGACCGCGCCAACCGGCCACGAGCGCGAGGCTGCCCATCACGGCCGCCCGGATCACCGAGGGCCCCATGCCGACCAGGTAGGCGAACCCCCAGATGCCGACCACGCCCAGCGCCAAGGCGACCGGCAGGCGCGCTCGCGCACGGCCGGTGACAAACGCCAGCAGGCCCGCGACAAGCGCCACATTCCAGCCGCTGACCGCCGTGATGTGGGACAGGCCCGCGTTCCGGAAGGCGTCACCGGTGGAGGCCGTCATGTCACCGTCGTCGCCCAAGATGACGCCGGCCGCGAGCGAGCCGGCTGGCTCCGGGATGTTCGATTCCAGCCGAGTGCGCAGCCCTCCCTCCAGGTCCGCGCGCCCGGCTTCGAGTACGCTCGCCTCGGAGCCCAGAATGGAGCAGGACGAGGCGCGGATGACGGGAGCACCCGAACCTCCCGACGGCAGGAGCGTCGTCGGATCCTTCCGTGTCGGGTCGCGTCTGGCGAGGCCGCGACACGCGATCACGTCCCCCTGACGGACCTCCGGCACGGCCGGCAGCAGCACCCAGGCCGAGCCTCCCGCGGGATCGCGGAGCTCGAGCCGCGCCGTCGACCCGGCAGCCGTCCGGGACGGCATCCCGATCACGATGCCCTGGTAGCGATACTCGTCGGTCGGGAGCGACGCCACACTCCGGGGTCGGTCGACGGACGCGCGCCAGAAGCCGAGCAACACGCAGGCCGCCGCCGCGATCGCCAGGAGCCCGGAACGTCGATCCGGCCGGCCGGCCACCGCGACGAGCGCTCCGGCAGCCACCAGGGGAAGCGCATACCATCCAGCCCCGAGGTCGTGGAAGACGACTCCAAGCAGAATCGACGCTCCGAGGACGATCCCCGCCACGCTCAGGGCCCGACCGTGGCGAGGTCCCGAAGCTCGTCAACCATGCGCGCCGAGATTCCGCTCACCTGATCCAGCGCATCCAGTGATGAGAAAGGGCCGTGCTCGGTCCGGTAGGTGATTATGCGGGCCGCGATGGTAGGACCGATCCCGGGCAGCGCGTCCAGTTCCTCGGCCGACGCGGTATTGACGTTTACCGGCCCGACGGGTACCGGACTCCCGGTAGCTGCGAGGACGCTGGACGGCGTGGCCTGCTTGCGATGAGGAACCAGCACCTGCTGCCCGTCGGCGAGCTTCGCGGCCATCGGCATCCCGGTCGTGTCGGCGTCGGGCAGCACCACCGCCGTCGCCAGCGCATCGGCCACGCGCGCGCCGCGCGGAAGCGTCAACAGGCCGGCAATCTGTACGTCGCCGCCAACGAAGACCGTCACCAGTGGGTCGTCGGGCACCGGGCGAATCTGGAGGACGAGGTCGGGTGAACGACTGGTGGTGAGCAGGACCGTCAGCACCGCCACCACCAGTGCTGTCGCCACGCCGATAATCAGGACCCGCGCACGCGTCACCCCAGGCACTCCCTCCGCGTCGACGTCCGCCGGGGCGTCGCGACACGGCATTCCCACTATAGCGCAGCATGAACCCAACGCAATACTAGCTCGACCGGCGTCCGGCAGTGTTCGCGGGTGCTATACTTCCCGGTGAACCTCGTTGGACGAGCCCAATCCGCCGGATGGGCCGTTTTGGCATGCGCAGACGACGCGTGGAGCGGGAACTCGGGATCATGGCGTTTGCGAACATCT
>DATKRJ010000064.1:0-5225 GCA_035532355.1 Thermomicrobiaceae bacterium
CCGTAGCAGGCGGCGTCGGGGTCGTGCTTGCCGATCTGACCGGCGGCCACCACGAAGCACTGGTTCTCGATGGCCCGCGCCCGCAAGAGGACCTCCCAGTGGTCCTTGCCCGTGTAGAGGGTGAAGGCGGCCGGGACGAACAGGATCTCGGCGCCACGCAGCGCCAGCAGGCGGTAGAGCTCGGGGAAGCGCAGGTCGTAGCAGATCGAGAGGCCCACCGTGTGTCCCTCGATCTCGGCGGTGACGACCTCGCAGCCGGGCGCGACGCTGGCCGACTCCATGGCGCTCACGTTGCCGGCGATCTCGACGTCGAACAGGTGGATCTTGCGGTACTTCGCGACGATCTCGCCCGCGCGGTTGAAGAGCAGGCTCGTGTTGAAGATGTGCTGGGGGTCTTCGCCGGTCTCCCGGATCGAGCCGCCCAGCAGCCAGATGCCGCGCTCGCGCGCCTTCGCGGCGAACGCCTCGCTGGTCGGACCCGGGATGGGCTCGGCCACCGCGATGCCCGGCTCCTTGCGGCCCAGGAAGTCGACGTACTCGGGCAGGACTGCCAGGTCCGCCCCGGCCGCCGCGGCGCGGTCGACCAGATCCAGCGCCACCTGGACGTTGTGCGCCTTGTCGTCGCGTGAGTTGACCTGCAGGACCGCGATCTTCATGGCGTCCATAGGGCTGCTCCCTTCGCTCCCGGTGCCGCGAATATCCCCGATATGGTGGACTGCTCGATTGGATTGATCGTGCGCAATGAATCGCGCCCCTACCTATCGAAATGGCGGTGCGGCGCGACGGTGCCGGTGTCGGCCGGGATCCGCGCCCAGTCGGCGTCGGCGGTGACCGCGTCATAGTGCCGAATGAAGTCTACCGCGAACCCGACGACCCGCTCGATCCAGACTCGGCCGCGCTCGGCGGACGTCTCGCGCTGGTCACCGGTCACGCCGGTCGGCGCCACCTCGTCGCTGTCGAGGTAGACGGTGCCGGTGACCGACTGCCCGGGCACGTCGACTTTCGAATAGCTCTGGACCTGCCAGCCGGCGAACGGCTGGTAGCGGCCGGCCGTCATGCGCTCGCGTGTCACGTCGTCGGGGAACATCGCCAGCATGGCCGAGGTCTCCGGCTCGGCGCCATGGCCGTAGGCGGAGGCGACATCCTCGTAGGTGTCGCGCATCAGACTGTAGCCGAGGTTCCAGGGGTAGATGTTGCCGATCACGATGCCGTGAGCGGCCTTGAGTTCGCGGGCGACCTGCTCGCAGACGCCCTCGTTGCCGCCGTGGTTGTCGACGAAGACGAGGCGGCGGAAGCCCTGGGCGATGAGCGACTCGCAGACGTCGCGCAGCACGGCGGCGAGCGTCTCCTGCCGCACCGGGATGGTGCCCGGGAAGCGGCGGAAGACGGCCGAGCAGCCGTAGTTGATGCCCGGCGCGACCAGTGCGTTGGCCTGCTCGGCGGCACGCGTTGCCACGAAGTGGGCGACCATGTTGTCGGCGTTGACCGGCAGGTGCGGGCCGTGCTGCTCGACCGTGCCGATCGGCAGCAGGATGACCGGCCGCTCGGGGATGACCTCAGCGACCTCCTCCCAGCTCATGCGTCCGAGTTCGACCGTACGCCACTTCGCCATGCGCTCTCTCGTCCTTCCCATATCGTGGCTACCCGGGTCGGTGTGACCCGCCGCACCGCTCCATACCGGGTTCCCTCGGCCCTGTCAACGTGTGAGCGTGCCGGCGTGCCAACGACCGCGTCACGGATGCCGACGGCGCAGCGTGTACGATACGGGCCGGCTGCGACGGAGCCGTCAGGGCGCGTGGGGAGGGACCATGGTTCGACTGCTGGTGCTCGACATCGACGGCACGCTGCTCGACCCCTCAGACATCGTCACACCGGTCGTCCACGCGGCGATCGCCGAGGCGCGCGAGCACGGCGTCGAGGTGGCGCTTGCGACCGGCCGCCGCTGGCGCTCGACGCGGCCGATCGTGGAGCAGCTCGGCATCCAGGTCCCACTGGTGCTCTACAACGGCGCGCTCGTCTGGAGCACGCAGGCGATGGAGCCGCTCAACGAGGTGCCGTTCAGCCCCGAGGTGCTGGAGTTGGTCATCGAGCGCGCCACGGCCGGCCACCTGGCGCCGGTGCTGCTGCAGGGGCCGCGCCAGGGCGAGCGGATCGTGGTGGCGGATCCCCCGCTCGACGCCGCGCCCTACGTCGACTTCTTCACGCGTCCGCGCCGCAACGAGGTACTGCCCGTGGCGCGGGCGGACCTGCCGCAGGTGCCGGACGTGCTCACGGTCGATCTGTTCGGGCCGGAGGCGACGCTGCGGGCGATCACGACGGACCTCAGTGAGCGCGGCATCGCGGTGTTCCACACCGGCCCGCTCGGCTGGGAGGTCGACCCGCCGCACTGGGCGGCGAACCTGCACATGCCGGGCGTGAGCAAGGCGAGCGGAGTGGCGCTGCTGGCCGCCGACCTGGGCATCGGCATGGACCAGGTGGTGGCGGTCGGCGACGGGGAGAACGACCTGCCGCTGCTGGAGGCGGCCGGGGTGGGGGTAGCGATGGGCAACGCCCCGGCGCACGTGCGGGCGCGGGCGGACGTGGTGGTGCGGGGGCACGACGAGGACGGCGTGGCCGAGGCCATCCACCGCTTCGTGCTCGGCCGGGGTAGGTGAGGGGTTGTGCTCGAGACGCGCCTTGAAGGACCCTGGAGGAACGGGCCACGGAGGTGAGCGATGAGAACGTGTGCGGAACGACCTGGCAGGACCGAGGTGCATCTCGTGCGGTGGGGTGAGGAGGACGGCGCGCTCCTGGCAAAGCTGGTGGGCGACCCGGCGATGATGGAGCACCTGGGCGGCCCGGAGAGCACGGAGAAGATCGCCGAGCGGCAGGGCCGTTACGTGCGGATGGCGTCCGGCGTCTACAAGGTCGTCGACAACACCACCGGCGAGGGGGTCGGCTTCGTCGGCTTCTGGGACTCGCGCTGGCGCGACGAGTCGATCTACGAGATGGGCTGGGCGGTGTTGCCGGAGTTCCAGGGCCGGGGCATCGCGACGGCGGCCGCGGCGCAGGCGATCGCCCTGGCCACGGCGGAGGGGAAGCACCGCCACCTGCACGCCTTCCCGGGCGTCGACAACCCGCCGTCGAATGCCATCTGCCGCAAGCTGGGCTTCACGCTGGTCGAGACGTGCGAGGGCGAGTACCCACCGGGCAGCTTCATGCAGATCAACGACTGGCGGCTCGACCTGCTCGCCGAGCCGCGGCCCGCGTAGCGCACGTGCCGGTCGCGTCGTCGCGGCAGGATCACGACATGCAGAAGAGCCCGCCGGCATGCCGGCGGGCTCCATCGTTATCGTCTTCGATTAGGTCGCGATTGGCGCTGCGACGTCGGTCAGATCCTGACGCGCAGGATATCGCTTGGCTCTTGGAGGAGGCCTATCACGGCCTCCGGCTCCGCTCAACGGCGACCGACGCCGACATCCTCACCATCCGGTGGAGTTTCACCCATGAGCACCGCCCTTCTGCACCCCGGCCTCGTCGGCTGCGGCCGTCGAGGAGTGTGCCTAAGACTTCGGACGCCCCGGGTGCGGAGGTGTTACCCCTCGCACCACCATCTTTAGCCTAAACCCAATGCGCGCGTCGGTCAAGCCCCCGAAGCATCAGCCCGCGCCCCGGCACGGGCACCGACGTGCTACGATCGCGCCATCTCGGGAGGACCGGCAACCGCCGCGTGGCAGTGTGAAGGAGCACCGGCAATGCACCAGCCCGAAGCGCGGGACGGCAGCGCCATCGAGCGCTTCGACGGCATGGCCACGATCCGGGCCGGTGAGGGCGCGGATCACTGGAGCGGCGCGAGCTACGCGCTCGGCCTGTCGGATCGCACGGTGGGGGCCTGCGTGCTGTCGATGAACGTCGCCCGACTCCCGCCGGGCGGGCAGATCGAGGCCCACATCCACGAGGGGTACGAGGTGGGACTCTACGTGCTGCAGGGTCACCTGGAGCACCGCTTCGGACCGGGACTGACCGAGCGGCTGGTCAACGCGGCGGGCGACTTCATCTTCGTCGAGGCAGGCGTCCCGCATGCCGCCTTCAACCTGAGCGAGACCGAGCCCGTCGTCGTGGTGGTAGCGCGTACCACGCCCGACGAGTGGGCGCGGGCGATCCCGTACGATCCGGACGCACCACACGCCACGTCGTAGAACGAGTCGTCACCGCACGCCGCAAGCCGGTCGCAGCGACGCACTCGCACTCACGTCCCCGAGCGAGTAAACTCCGCGCATCCAGCAACGCTGCCTCTTCGCGTGCCCGCGAGTCGACGCGGACGGAGAAGGATGACCATGGACCAGCAGGCGTTCACCGCGGCCGGCGACAGCGGTTCGCTGACCGTGACCCCGACGACAGTGACGGTCCGCTCCCCCACCCGGGAGCGGGTCATCCCGATGCAGCAGGTCGCCACCGTCACCCTGCAGCATCCAGGGCTCGGCACCGGCTACCTCCACGTCGTGCTCTTCAATGACCCGCGGCCGGAGCGCGTGCTAGCGGAGTGGGTCGAGGACGGCGAGGCGGTGATCATCCGCGGCGCGCAGTACACGGCGTTCTCCAACGCCAAGGACATGATCGAGCGCTACCGCTCGGCCCTGCCGCCCGAGCCACCGGCCGCCACGGGGGGTATCCCGGGCTTCACGCCGCTTCCGTCGAACCCGCAGTGGGGGCTGCCATCGCAGCCGACCGCGCCGAGTGCCTCGTGGGACGCCCCGATCCAGCCGTCGGCGCCGGATCCGCAGTGGGGTCTCACCGGCGACGCGCCGGGACCGCCGCTCCCGGGATCATCGGCGGGCGCGGCGCCGTTGGGATCCGCCGCGGGCCCGCCGGTGCCCCCGGGGATGCCCGGCTCCGAGGCGATGCGGGACCTGATGGGCCAGTACCCCGAGCGGGTGCAGCAGTTCGCTCGCGAACACCCGGAAGCGGTGCAGGAGTTCCTGCGCAACCCGCAGCAGTTCATGCGCGAACACCCCGAGGTGGTGCGGGAGTTCCTCCTGGCGCAGCGGGCGCAGCGCATGGCCGCTGCGGGCGGGGGCACCGGCGGCGGGACGGGCATGGGCACGGGCATGGGCAGCGGTCCGGCGGCGACAACGGTCCGCCCGCGGCGCCGCGGCCGCGGCTGCTTCACGGGGTGCCTGGTCGTGGTCCTGATCGTCGTCGTGCTCGGCATCGCCAATAGCTCGCGCGTGGTGGCCTACGTCAAG
>DATKRJ010000065.1:0-3920 GCA_035532355.1 Thermomicrobiaceae bacterium
CGAGCCCGCCGCGCAGCGTCGATGTCTGGTTCAGCGAGCGAGTCACACCGAAGGTGTCGTCTATCGCGGTCTACGACGCGAGCCAGCACCGCGTCGACAGCGCGCCGTCGGTGGTCGATCCGCAGGACACCAAGCACCTCAGCGTGACTCTGCCGGCGCTGGTCCCCGGCTTCTACACCGTCATCTGGTCGAACCTATCGGCGGACGACGGGCACCCCAACAAGGGCGGCTTTGGCTTCACCGTCCTGCCGCCTGGCGCGGCGACAGCCTCCGGCTCGACGACGGTGGCGGCCAACGCGGTGGCGGCCGGGAGCGGCTTCGTCAACCCGCTGACGCCGGGGGCGGCGCCGACCACCGGCGACCACCTGGCCGAGCTGAGCGACCTGGTCTCCAGCTGGGCCGTGTTCCTGGCGCTGGTCGTGGCCGGCGGCGGGGCGGTCTTCGTGCTCGTCTGCCTGCGGCCGGTGCTGCTGACGCTGGGCGGGGCCGGCGACGAGCTGGCGAGACGCACCGGCCGGCGCTTCGCCTGCATCGCGGTCGTCGCGGGGCTCGGCGGGCTGGTCGCGGGGGTGGTGTCGTTCTTCGCCAAGCTGGCGCTGGCGACGACGACTCCGTTCCAGCTGGACGCGGTGACCGGCACGCTGGAGACGCGGACCGGGCTACTCTGGCTGGCGGGCGAGGTCGCGTTCGTCATGGCCGCCGCCGCCGGCGGACGCGCGCTACGGCGCGGCGAGACGGCGCGGAACTCCCGGACGACGTTGCTGGTGCTGGCCGGATCCGGCGCGCTCGGCATCACCCTGCAGGCCTTCAACAGCCACCTCGCGGCGGGGCATGTCGCCCGGCAGTGGCCGCTGAGCGTCGCCCCGCTGGTCGTGCACCTGCTCGCGGTCGGGCTGTGGGTGGGAGGGCTGGGCTACGCGGCGCTGGTACTCTGGCCGATCTGGCGCGACACCGACGTGCTGCTGCGCGCGGCGATCGGGGCGCGCGTCATCGCCCGCTTCTCGAAGTTCGCGCTGGCCGGGGTGATCGCGATCGCGGTGTCCGGGGCCTACGTGGCCGTCGTCATGGTGCCGTCGCTCAGTGACCTGATCGGGAGCGACTACGGCCGGGCGCTGAGCCTCAAGGGGCTGCTGCTGCTGGTTCTGATCGGCCTGGGGGCGCTGAACCGCCGGACGCTGGCCCAGCTGCCGCGGGTCAGTCCGGCCCACGTCATCGCGACGGCGGCGGGGGGCGGGCGCCGGCTGCTCGGGGCGATGCGGCTGGAATTCGGGCTGGCGCTGGTCGTCCTGCTGGCGGCGGCGACGATGATCGAGGTCGGGCCGCCGTCGCGCCTGCTGCCGGCCAGCGCGGTGTCGGTGAGCGCCACGGTGAACCTGGCCGGGCTGTCGGCGCCGGCCGCGGCCCAGCTCCCCGGCCCGACGCCGTTCGACGCCACCACGACCGTGCAGGGGCTGGCGCTCGACCTGGTAGTCGACCCACCGGTGGCGGGGACGAACTCCACCTTGACCGTCACGGCGTCGGGTGCCGGCGGCGCGCCGGTCAACAACGCCGAGGTCAAGCTGTGGCTGACGGCGAGCGCGATGGATCTCGGCACGCAGGTGCTGACGGCCGGCGCCATCGCGCCCGGACAGTACCGGGTCACCGCCCCGGCGTTCGGCGTGGCCGGGCCGTGGCAGGTGCAGGTCGTGGTGCGGCGGGACAACCTGCCCGACGTCCAGACGACGCTGAGCGTGCCGATCAGCACGCCGAAGGTGGCGCCCGCGCCGACCGCGGTGGCGACGACGGCGACCGAGCCGGTCCACGCCGAGCTGACGCTCAACCCGAACCCACCGCGCCGCGGGGCGGGCACGGCCACGCTGCTCCTGAGCGGCGTCGGCGGACGGCCGGTGGACGGGGTGCAGGCCAGCGCGGTCTGGCTGATGCCGCAGCACGGCCACTCGGTGAGTACCCGCTTCGTGCCGGTGGCGGGACGCCCCGGCAGCTACCAATCGCCGGTCAGCTTCATCATGTCCGGTGCCTGGGACGCGCAGCTGAGCCTGAAATCCCCAGCGGGTCCGTCGACGGGGCTGCACTTCGCCTTCAACGTGCAGGACGTTGGGTTCGCACCGCGGTTCGATCTGCCGCGCCTGCTGGCCGGGCTGCTCGCCGTGGCGGTCGGGCTGGCCGCAGTGGCCTGGCTGGTCCGGCGTCGTGACCGTCGCCTGCCGGTGCGGGCCGGGCTCGCCGCGGCCGGCGCGCTGCTGGTGCTGGCCGGCGGCGCCGTGGGAATCGCCTCGATCCAGCCGGATCCGACGGCGCAGGCGTTGACGCTGACCAACCCGATCCCGCCGAGCGCGCAGTCGATCCTGCGCGGCCAGGCGGTCTACACCGAGCGCTGCCTGAACTGCCACGGTCCGGCGGGCAAGGGCGACGGCATGGTGGCGACCACGCTCAACCCGCCGCCGGCGGACCTGACGGTGCACGTCAACGCCCACCCGGACGGCCAGCTCTTCGAGTGGATCACCGACGGCATCCCCGGCTCGGCGATGCCGTCCTTCCACAGCCTGCTCACGGACCAGCAGCGCTGGGACGTGCTCAACTACCTGCACACCCTCGCCCGCGGCGCGACGATTCCGGCACCCCAACCGGTCGCGACGGTCAGCGGCGTGGCCGGCGCGGTCGTCTATCCACAGGGCAACACCCTGGTACGCTTCGAGCCGGCGACGGCTCGCACCGCGACGATCGCCACGCTGCCGGCGGGCAGCGCGGCCCTGCAGCCGGCCACGTCGCCCGACGGCCAGTGGTACGCTGTGGACGTGCAGTTCGCGCCGGCCGGCGGGGCGGCACCATACACCGACCTCTACCTGGTCCAGGCAGCGACCGGGCAGGCGCGGCTGCTGCTGAGCCACACCGCGGCGGGTGGTGAGCTGGGCCCACCGGCCTGGTCGCCGGACAGCACCGAGGTCTACGCGAGCGTGCAGGCGTCGGCGCAGGTCACCGACACCTGGCTGGTGCGGGTGTCGCGCAGCGGCGGGATGCCCCAGCGGCTGATCCAGGGGGCGTTCGGCCCGACCCTCTCGGCGGATGGCCAGACGCTGGTCTTCGTGAAGTACGACGCGGGCGGCCAGACCGTCCAGCTCTGGCGGTCGGGCCCGGACGGCAGCGCGGCGCGCCCGATCCCGGGGTCGCGCTTCACCGGGATCCTCCACCCCGATCTGTCACCGGACGGTCAGACGGTCGCCTTCACGGCGGTAGGGACGCCGCAGGGGAATCCGGCGCCGACCGGGCTGCTGCGCTGGCTGGAGCCGCCGAACGCGTCGGCCCACGGCGGCCCCTGGGAGGTGTGGACGGTGCCGCTGGCTGGAGGGACGGCGGTGCAGCGCAGCAGCATCGCCGAGAACGGCAGCGAGCTGGCCTGGTCGCCGGACGGCCAGTGGATCGGCCTGACCGGGGACCTCGGGATCTACCTGATCCACGCGGCGGACGACCGGGCGTACCTTATCGACGGGCAGCCCGGCCTCGGGCTGGCCTGGGTCAAGGGCCCGTAAGTCGTCCGCGGGTTTGCCGGCCGCGCTATGGGGGGGATGCTCTACCGGGGAAGTTGGGCGCGATGATGGTCTTTGCCACACTACGTCGGTACCACGGCCGCCCGCCCGTGCTCCGCGCCACCCGCGCTCCAGCCCCTTCAGTGGGCTTCGTCTTGTTAGCGCGGCGGCTTGAGCCCCGCGCGACGCTGCCGGCCAACGCGGCGCGATGCGCTGGCCGGCGGATTCCGGATGTATTCGTCAGAGACCATCATCGCGCCCCTACGACGGGTCGAGAGGCGCCGGGAGCCGGATCGGGCGAGCGCGGGCGACGGTGACGCGCGTCCCGTCCGGGACGGCCAGGAAGCGCCGCTCGACCGGCGTGGCGGCGGCGGCGAGCAGGTCCAGCGTGGCGCG
>DATKRJ010000066.1:0-10702 GCA_035532355.1 Thermomicrobiaceae bacterium
AGGTGGGCCGACTTGTGCACCACCAGGATCAGCGCGAGCGCGCTGGCAAGCGAGCGACGGCCGATCGGCAGGTCGACCTCTTCCGTCCCGAGTCGGCCGGGATCGAGATGCTGCAGGAAGTCGTCGGTGGCGGCGCGGACCTCGGTGATGTAACCGCGAATGGTGTTCAGGTCGGGGTTGGAGAGCGGCGTCCAGATAGCGGACGGGGTCAGACCGAGGCGCTGCCCCCAGCCACCCGCCTCGGCGACGGTGGGGCGGCCCTGCAGCCTCTGGATCAGGCGGTCCTGGCTGAAGTAGATGTGCACGGCGATCGAGGCGATCGGGTTGTTCGTGCCGCCCTCGGGTCGCCAGACGGCCTGCTCATTGGTCACGCCGCCGAGCACCTGGTCCATCAGGCCGTCCGCCAGGGCCGCCTCGTCTCCCAGCAGGCTGAGTGCGTCCACGGTGTTGTCCACCTTCCGGCACACGCGCGCCAGCCCGTGCGCCCCATCGCCCCGGCCCCGCGCCGGGAGCCCGTTCAGTACGGTTCCGGCGAGTATAGCAGCGCGGCAGCGCCCGTCCGCCCTGACCGACCGGACCGGTGGACGATGGTGGGCACGGATATTGACAGTGACGCTGTCACTGTTATAATCACACCATGGACGAGAGCGGCGAGCTGACGATCGAGGAACTGGCGGAGCGGGTGGACGTACCGGTGCGCACGGTCCGCTACTACATCGCCGAAGGGCTGCTGCCGGGGCCGGGGACGCGCGGCAAGACGGCGAGCTACGGCGAGGAGCACCTGCTGCGGCTGCGGCTGGCCCGGCGGCTGGCAGAGCGGCGGGTGCCGCTGGCCGAGATCCGCGAGCGCATACGCTGGCTGTCGCTGGAGGAGCTGCGCGAGCTGCTGCGGGAGGAGGACCGGCGGGCGGACGAGCTGCGCAGCGCCGAGCAGACGCAGTCGCCGCGCGCCTACGTGTCGGCACTGCTAGAGCAGGCGCGGGCCGGCCGACCTCCGGTGCAGCCGGAGATCCAGCCGCTGGCGACTCTCATCTCACCTCCGCCGCCAGCGCACTCTGCCGCCGCGCCGAGCGCGCCCCCGGCGCCCGCCGCGAGCGAACCGGGCGTGACCTGGGAGCGACGGGAGCTGGCCCCGGGAGTGGAGCTGCACGTCCGCAGCGACGCCTCGGTGCGCCAGCGGGGTCTGATCGAGCGGCTGCTGCGCGCGGCCGGGATACTGAGCGACCGGCACGGCGGCGAGCCGCCCGCCGGTGAAAGGGGTCACCGATGAGTGGAGAGCCGACCGGCGACGGGCGAGGGCACGGAGCACGCGGAGCACGCGGAACACGCGCGGACGAGCCCGCATCGGTGAGCCTCGACGGGCGAGCGGAGCGACGGCTGATCGAGCTGGGCGGCGCCGAGCGCTACGTTGAGTTTACCGTCCGCGTGGCCGAGGCGACGCGCCCGCCGGCGGAGCGCACGCCGCTGACGCTGGCGATCGTGCTCGACCGCAGCGGCTCGATGGCGGGCGAGAAACTGGAGACGGCCAAGCGCGCCACGCTGGCGGTCATCGAGCAGCTCGACCGGCGCGACCGGGTCGCGCTGGTGATCTTCGACGACCGGATCGAGGTGCTGCAGCCGGCGACCGCGCTCACGTCGACGGTGAAGAGCCGGCTGCGTGAGGCGCTGGGAGCGGTCCAGGCTCGGGCGAGCACCGCGCTGCACGAGGGCTGGCTGAGCGGCTGCCAGGCGATCGCCGACGACGGCGGGGTGAGCGCGGGCGGCACTCTGGCCCGCTGCTTCCTGCTGACGGACGGGCTAGCCAACGTCGGGCTCACCGACCCGGAGCAGATCGCGAGCGAGGCGGCCGGGATCTCCCGGAATGCCGGCATCGGGACGAGCACCTTCGGCATCGGGCCGGACTACGACGAGCACCTGCTGGGGCCGATGGCGGTCGCGGGCGGCGGACAGTTCCACCACCTGCGCACGCCGGCCGAGATCGCCAGCACCTTCGTCGGGGAGCTGGGTGGGCTACTCGGAGTGGCGGCGCAGCGGGTGCGGCTCGAACTGGCCCTCGATGCCGGGATCACGGCCGAGGTGATCAGTGCCTACTGGGTTGAGGAATCGCCGGGGCAGCTGAGCGTGGCCGTCGGCGACCTGCCGGCCGGGGACGAGCGGCACGTCGTGGTGCGGTTCGGCTTCCCGGCCGGAGAAGACGGACTCGACCGGACGGTGCGGGCACGCCTGGTCTGGCTGGCCGAGGGCATCGAGCGGCAGGGCGAATGGCGGGCACTCTCGTTCGCCCACGCGAGCGCGGCGGCCTGCGCGGCCGAGCCCCGAGACCCGGCGGTGATGCACTGGGTCGGGCTCCACCAGGCCGACCGGGCGGAGCGGCAGGCGACCGAGCTCAACCGGCGGGGAGACTTCGCCGGGGCGGCGCAGGCGGTGGCGCGGGCGGCCGGTGAGATCGCCCAGTTCGCGGGGAACGATGCGGCGCTGAGCACGGCGGTGGCCGAGCTGGAGGCGGCGCGGCCGACGGTCGCCGCGCCGATGGCGCCCATGGCGGCCAAGGAGATGTACGCGACGTCGCAGCGGCGCTCGCGGGCGCAGCGGGATTTTCGCCGCGGCTGACGGCTGGGCGCGGACCGAGCGAGAGGGACGCGGGTACTCCCGGCGTCCCTTCGTCGTGTCCGGCATCCTCTTGCGTGCCGGCAGGCGCGGTGGCAGGGTAGGCATATCGAGCGCGCGGATGACGAGACCATCGGCCGACGGAGACCCGCCATGCCAGACAAGTTCGAGAAGTTCACCGAGCGGGCGCGCAAGGTCCTGACGCTGGCGCAGGAGGAGGCACAGCGCTTCAACCATAACTACATCGGCACGGAGCACCTGCTGCTCGGCCTGGTGCGCCAGGGCGACAGCGTCGCCGCGCGGGCGCTGAGCAACATGGGCGTTCAGCTGCCCAAGGTGCGCAGCGCCGTCGAGTTCATCATAGGGCGCGGTGAGCCGATGTTCGCCGCTGAGATCGGCCTGACGCCTCGGTCCAAGAAGGTCATCGAGCTGGCAGTCGACGAGGCGCGCCGGCTGAACCATGACTACATCGGCACCGAGCACGTGCTGCTGGGGCTGGTCGACGAGGGCGGTGGGATCGCGGCGGGGGTGCTCCAGAGCCTGGGCGCCGGGTCGGACGCGGTGCGCGCGCAGGTCTTCGCGCTGCTCAATGTAGCCGACCCGGGCCCGCCCACAGCCGCGAATGGGGGTGACGTGGGTTGGCTGATGCGCGTTCTGATCGAGCGGCTGCGGGCGGGTGCGGCGCTGGCGGCCGACAGCGAGACGCGGCTGCTGGCGGGCAACCTCCACCACGTGCTCGGCGAGTGGCTGCGGCGCACCGGCGACCACGGCGAGTGACGCAGACGCACTCGCGCGGGCTTGACAGGTCGGCCCGCCTCTGGTAGTCTCTCGAGTCGGACAAGTGAAGACCTCAACGGCGACGATGAGGACGAGTAGCCGGCAGGCACGGGACAGAGAACCGCGGACGCTGAGAGGCGGGACCGCAGCGGCCGGTGAAGAAGACCTCGGAGCCTCGCCCCGAACGGAGCGTCGATGCGCGCTCCCACTAGGCGGCGACGGGAGCGGTTCCCGTTAGCGAACCGACCGCGGCGCGCACGTGTACCCGTGTGCAGGTGCAAAGGCGTCGCGGGCTGAGGCCGCCGCCCGCGAGGGCGCGGCGAAGTGGGGTGGTACCACGAGCCGAACACCGCTCGTCCCCGACCGGGGATCGGCGGTTTTTTGTTGTCCGCCGGCTCCCGGAGCGGTCGCCGATCGAGACCCGGGGCGCGGGCCCCGACCACCCGGGAGCGCGCGATGCGTCGCCAGCCAGCCACAGCCAATCAGACCGTGCAGGCCGTCGCGGCGCGCACCAGCTCCCGCGCGATCTCCAGCACCACGCTCGATCCGTCCGTTCTCGCCTGGACCAAAGCCAAACGGCGTGGGCTCGCGCAGGCGTGTAAACGCGCGGCGCGGCCCACTCCCGCAAACCCTGGCTCGTGGTCACCACTGCTCGAAGGAGAACGGACCTATGAACCGCACCCCCCGCGTCGCCGTCGTCCACGCCCAGCTCAGGGCTGAGGAGCGCCTGCTCTTCGCCGAGCTCGCCCGCCGCGGCATCGTGCCGGACCGCATCGACGACCGAACGGCGATCCTCGACCTGACCGACCCGCGCCGGGACTACGACGTGGCGATCGGCCGCAGCGTCAGTCAACAGCGCACCCTCCACACGCTGGCGATCCTGGAGGCCTGGGGCGTCCCGACCCTCAACCGGCCGGACGTCATCGCTGTCTGCAACGACAAGCTGCGCTCCTCGGCAGCCTTCGCCGCCGGCGGCCTGCCCCAGCCGCGACTGCTGGTGGCCTACACGCCGGAGAGCGCGCTCGAGGCGATCGAGACGCTGGGCTACCCGGTGGTGCTCAAGCCGCCGGTCGGCTCCTGGGGCCGGCTGCTGGCCAAGGTCAACGACCGGGCGGCCGCCGAGGCGCTGCTGGAGCACAAGCAGACGCTGGGCTCGTTCCACCACGGGACCTACTACATCCAGGCGTACGTGCGAAAGCCGGGGCGGGACATCCGCGCCTTCGTCGTGGGCGACGAGACGATCGCGGCGATCTATCGCGCGTCGAGCCACTGGATCACCAACACGGCGCGCGGCGGGCATGCGACCGGCTGCCCGGTGACGCCGGAGATCGACGCGCTCTGCCGGGGCGCGGCCCGCGCGGTCGGCGGCGGGGTGCTGGCGGTGGACCTGTTCGAGGACCCGGAGCGCGGGCTGCTGGTCAACGAGGTCAACGCGACGATGGAGTTCCGCAACAGCATCGACACGACCGGGGTGAACATCCCGGCCCGCATCGTCGACTACGCGCTGGAGCTGGCGGCAACGCGGCTCGAGACGCCCGAGCTGATGGCGGAGGTCGTCGCCGCGCCGGCCGCCTAGCGCGAGAGCGCGGCGCGCTCGACCTTGACGTGACGCCCGGCGGCGGAGTAGACCGTCGAGGCCCGGCCCGCACGGCGGCCGGCGCGCGAGAGACGAGCGGGACGGAGACGGCGCGGGTGGCGGAGACGGAGAGCGAGGGCTGGGGGGCGCTGCGCCGGCCGCCCGAGATCCAGGCGATGTTCGACCGCATCGTGCGCCGCTACGACCTGATGAACCGGCTGATGAGCGGCGGGCGGGACGCCGCCTGGCGGCGGCTGGCGGCCCGGGAGGCGGTCGGCGCGGGCGCGCGGCAGGTGCTCGATCTGGCGACCGGGACGGGCGATCTGGCGCTGGAACTGGCGCGCCAGGGCGCGGTGCTGGTGGTGGGCGCGGACCTCTCGCGCGGCATGCTCGGCGTGGCGGCCGGGAAGGTGCACGCCGCGGGGCGGCCACCGGTAGCGCTGGCTCAGGTCAACGCGATGGCGCTCCCCTTCGCCGGAGACGGTCTCGACGCCTGCACGGTCGCCTTCGGGCTGCGCAACATGCCGGACTACCGCGCCGCGATCGTCGAGATGGCGCGGGTGCTGCGCCCGGGCGGGCGGCTGGTGATCCTGGAGATGACACCGCTGCGGCGGACGCTGCCGCGCACGGCCTTTGCCTGGTACTTCGACCGCATCGTGCCGGTGGTGGGCGGGCTTATCAGCGGCGACCGCGATGCCTATCGCTACCTGCCGCGCTCGGTGGGCGCCTTCCCCGACGCCGAGACGCTGGCCGAGATGATGCGCGACGCGGGGCTGCGCAACGTGCGCTACCGGCTGCTGGCGCTGCGCACGGTGGCCCTGCACGTCGGGGTCAAGCCGTAGGGACGGAAATCGCGCCGCCGGACCCGCGCGGCTGTCTCGCATCACGCGGCACCACGTAGGGGCAGGTTTGAAACCTGCCCGCGCCCGTAAGGCGCCGGTGCGGCGGCAGCGCGCGACGCGGAACACGACCGGCGATCGGCGCGGCCACGCGGGGCCGAAGTCACCGCGCTGGGGGACGAAGCCGCTGGAAGGGGGCTGACCACGGGGGATGGCCATGAGCGGCACGCGGCAACCAGACGGACCAATGAGCGGAACGATCCTGCCGGGTGAGGCGCACCGCTACTACGACGCGGGCGTGGAGGCCGCGCGGCTGTCTGCCGGGACGAGCCGGCTGGAGCTCGCCCGCACCCAGGAGATCGTGACCCGGTACCTGCCGGCCCCGCCGGGCGTGGTCCTCGACGTGGGCGGCGGGCCCGGCGTCTACGCCTGCTGGCTGGCGCGGGCCGGCTACGAGGTCCATCTGCTCGACGCCGTGCCGCTGCACGTCGTGCAGGCGCGGGCAGCCTCGGCGGCGCAGCCGGAGCACCCGCTGGCCAGCCTGAACGTGGGCGACGCGCGGCGCCTCGAGCGGGACGACGCCAGCGTCGACGCGGTGCTGCTGCTGGGTCCGCTCTACCACCTGACCGAGCGCGACGACCGGCTGACCGCACTGCGCGAGGCCCGGCGCGTCCTCCACCCGGGTGGCTACCTGTTCGCCGCCGCGATCGGGCGCTGGACCTCCGCGCTGGACGGGATGTTCCACGGGTTGATCGACGATCCGGCCTTCGGGTCGATCCTGGAGCGCGACCTGGCCGAGGGGCAGCACCGCAACCAGACCGACAACCCGGTCTACTTCACCACGACCTACTTTCACCGTCCCGAGGAGCTGGCCGGGGAACTGGCGGAGGCGGGGTTCGCGGTGGAACCCGTGCTGCCGGTGGAGGGTCCGGCCTGGCTGCTGCCCGACTTTGGCGCGCGCTGGAACGATCCGGCGCGGCGGGCGGCGCTGCTGGACCTGGTCCGGGCGCTGGAGTCCGAGCCTGCGCTGCTGGGCACGAGCGCGCACCTCCTGGCGGTCGGGCGAAAGCCGGGATCGGATCGGATCTGAAGCGGCCTCCGGGCGAACGCTGTCCTCTGACGAAACGCGAGCATGGACGCGGGCTGTGCCCGCTCAGACGAGCAGGCTGGCGAAGGCGAGGGCGCCGAAGCCGAGCAGGATGGCACCGGACAGGCGGTTGACCCAGCGCAGCGCGCCCGGCGTGGTGCGGGCGCGGGCCAGCGTGACGACGCTGCTCAGGATGACCCACCAGAGGGCTGATCCCGTGAAGACGCCGCCCACCAACTCGGCGGCGGCACGGTAGCTGCCACCGGTAGACAGCGCGCCGAGGCCGGCGAAGATGGCGGCGAAGGATAGGATCGTCGCCGGGTTGGTCAGCGTCAGCGCCAGGGCGGAGCCGTAGGCGCCGAGCACGCCGAGGCCCCCGGCCGTGGCCGGCCGCTCGGCGGGGCGGCTCAGGAAGGTGCGCACGCCGAGGTAGCAGAGGAAGGCGCCGCCGACCAGGCGCAGCCAGAGCTGGCCGCCCAGCAGCAGGCCCGAGATCGCGGTGATGCCGAAGCCGGCCACGCTGGCGTAGGTGGCGTCGGCCGTGGCGGCACCCAGCCCGGTGACGAGCCCGATCAGCCGGCCGTCGGCCAGCGTGCGGCGGATGCAGAGCACGCCGATCGGGCCGACCGGAGCGGCGATCGAGAACCCCACCAGCAGGCCACGCACGAAGATCCCCAGGCTCACCGACCCCTCCTCAGCGTGCTCCGCGCGACGGCGGGAGTATGCCCTGGCGGAGGTCAGCCGGCCAGCGATCGGTGAGGGCGCCTCAGAGCCCCAGCCGGTGGTAGAGGTCGTGCAGCGCGTCCTTGCTGGCGTCGGCGAGGCTGCCGCCGAGGTCGATCAGCTGGCGGATGTTGTCGGGATGGGCGTTGTCCATCTCGTTCGTGCCGCCGCTGAGCGCCGTCTGGAAGCGGAAGTAGCGGGGCTCATGGGCGTCGCGGTTGAGCAGCGCGTCCATCTGGTACTGCACCGTCTGCTGGTTGCCGTCGAAGAGCAGGTTGATGGGTGTCATGCCCCACTGGGCGATGCCGCCGGCCTGGACCGCGTCGTACATCACCGGCTGTTGCAGCTCGCCGGTGCCCAGCGACGCCACCAGGACCCGGCCCGGATCCTGATTGAAGGCGCAGATCGCCTCGACGTAGGCGCACATGGCGGGGTTGTTGGCGGCCACCCCGCCGTCGACCAGCGGAAAGTACGACTCCGGCCCGGAGGTCGCGAGCTTCATGGGCGGGAAGTAGAGCGGGGCGGACGAGGTGGCGCGGGCGACCTCCCAGGTGGGGAAGTCGTGGGTGTCGGGCCGGGTCGTGGCGTCCTGGCTGGAGAAGAACCAAGCCCGCGAGCGCTCGATGTCGTAGCTCGTGATGAGGACCGGCGTGAGCGCCTCCCTGAGCCGGCTCGTGCCGCAGTAGTCCTTGAGCACCGACTCGACACCGGTCGCGTGATAGCGCGAGTGCAGGACGAAGTCGAGGTCGGTGTGCCGGAAGGGTGGCGGGGGATAGGGGAAGATGGTCGCGGCGTTCTTGGTGTACATGTCGACGAGATCTCTGGCGGTGTAGCGGGCGCTCCGGGCGTCGGCGGGGGCGACCGGGTCCGCCGGGATGGTCAGCGCGGCCGCCAGGATACCACCGGTGGAGGTGCCGGCGATCAGGTCGAACAGCTTCCAGATCGGCGTGCCGGTGTCCTCCTCGATGCGCGAGAGCACCATGGCGGGGATCAGCCCGCGAATCCCGCCGCCGTCGATCGAGAGGATGCGGAAGAGCTCGGCCACGGTCCTCCTCCAATCCGGATGTGGAGCAACACAGCCAATGGATGCAGCGGCGCCGGCGTCGCGACGGGATCGAACGCGGCACTCGGGACGACGACGTGCAGGGCGTAGAGTCGGGGGCCTCTGCGCGCCGGCCCACCCGGCGAGACGATCAGACGGATTCCAGTGGTTTCACCATAGCGACCGGGGACGGCAAGTCAAGTAGGAGCGATGGGCTAGCCCGGGCGGCGGACGACGGCGGGGCTCGGTGCCGCGAGCGACGTCGAACCGCAAGATTCGGCGCGGCTGCGGTGAACTGGGGAGGATAGGGCTCACCCCGGCCCCGAAGGACCGGGGTGAGTTGGCAGAGGAGAGAGCGAGGGAAACGGGAACGCACTGGACGTGGCTACAATGCGACGATGATTAGTTGGGGTGACGCGCCCGTTAAAAACACGTGACGCCGTGTTCAGGAGCGTCAGAATCCTCAATATCTCGCCCGAGCATCGGTCCGGAATACGACCCCGTCGTCTCGCCCGCCCCCACGACCGACGAGACAGCGGCAACTCCGGTCGTCGCGCCGCAGACCCGACCCCTGCATCGACCTGAACCACCAGGGTCTCCACCGCACAGGTCAGATGCAGACCCAACGTAACAAGCAGGTAGGGTTTGCGAACGGGAGGCCGCTGAACTGGAACAGAATGAAACCTCACGTCGGGTGGTGACGATGATTCTTCAACGGAGCCGCTGTGCACGACAAAGCGCCGAACCGCTGCTCGGCATTTCGCAGCTATGATCCGGAAAGAGTACTGCCGTCGCAATTGTTCCGTACCCACGACATCGGAGCGAGCCGTGGAGCTACAGTTTATTGCGCGGTGTGTACGAGCCTGTTGGAACGTGATCGCTCAGGTGCCGGCTCGGGAGTTTCCAGGCCAAGAGTAGCGTGATGGGTCCACCCATTGCTGGGATGCCCAACCCGAAGACCACCACCACTATCGCCGCGGCCCAACCGTATAGAAGCCAGGCAAAGCAGCCCAAGTCACCCACAAGTCGGAAGAAGTTGAGATAACCTTTTCGAAGTAGAATCAGTCCTCCAACAACTCCTAGACCTCCCCAAAGAATTCCAAAAGTATTCCCCATTGGCTTCCTCCGGGAGTTGATGATCGGCATTGATCCCAGAGATCTACGTGTAGATATGTGGAAGAGAATAGCCGACATGCTCTGAGTCGGTGAATCGTGATACTCTCAGTTAGTGGCGTATCGCAAATTCTCTTGTACGGCGTCACTAGTTCAAGGCACGGGGCGCTTGAACAGCGCTTGGAACGTTCCGTCCGAGTTGGTGACGCCGACCATCTCCCAGTCGTCGAGACCGAGTTCAGCGACCGTACGGGCGATGGCATCAAAATCGCTTCGGTCTCCGCGTGACTTGTCACGTTGGATCCGAATCACCTCGCTGTTCTGACGTCGATAGAGCGCAAGAAATGTATCCTTTCCAGTCTGCACTTCACAGTATTCCCACTTCGCCATATCGCCACCGTCTCCTTCCTCACGGTAGGCAGTAGAGTCCCGCTGGCCGCCCGTGATCCCGGATCGCGACGCAGAAGCGCTCTCGGGACGCCCTGGCATCGCATGCACTGCCGCCAACGTAACAAGCGGGTGGGGTTTGTGAACGCGAGGCCGCTGAAGTGGAACGGGGCGCTCCCGGGCCGGCAGCCGCGCGCTACCGGCCCGGGAGCGCCTGACGCGCGTAGGCCAGCGCCTCGGCCGTGGTCATCTCGGCGCCCCGGGCGAACCCCTCGGCGAACGCCTCCGGCCCGATCAGATCCACGACCATCGCCACCTCGCGCTCGTAGATCGCCTGGATTGCCGGCTGGAGGACCATCCGGTGCGCCCCGCGGAGCGCGTCGGCGGCACCGCACAGGACGGCCGAGCGCATGGCGTCACTCTGACGGTGCGCCACGGCGGCGAACCCGAGCAGCGTCAGGACCAGCCCACCCTGGTCACCGATCTCCTCGTGGAGTCGCAGCGACTCCGCGTAGGTCGCGAGGGCACCGTCAAGCTCCCCGATCAGGTAG
>DATKRJ010000067.1:0-20707 GCA_035532355.1 Thermomicrobiaceae bacterium
CTGTGCTTCGGCTTCCGCGGCTACTGGCAGACCCACGGCGGGCTGGAGATCCTGGGCTACCCGATCAGCGAGGAGTTCCGGCAGAACGGGGTGACGGTGCAGTACTTCGAGCGAGCGCGCCTGGAGTACCACCCGGAGAACGCGGCCCCCTGGGACATCGAGGGCGGCCTCCTCGGCGTGCAGATCTACGCCCTGAAGCAGTGACCTGGAGGTTGCATCCGGCGGCGTCCTTGACACCCGGGTGCCGATGCCCTACCATGGCCCCATGATGGAGACGCAGGTGGCTGCCGACCAACACCAATGCCGCGACTGGTATTACTATTACTTTACCCCTCCGGCGATGCTGGTGGGGCGGTCGGTGTTGATCCGATAGCCGCAGCGCCAACCAGCAACGCCGGAGGGAAGCAGAGGCAAAAGCCTCTGTTTTTTGTTTGTCCAACCCTTGGAGAACGGTACAGGCGAGGCGGGCCGCGGAAGCGGTCGAATGGAAGGGATCCGGGCCATGATCGTCACGATGGAGTCAGACGCCGGCAATCTGGCGACCGAGCAGGTCACGAGCATGCTGCGCTCGCGCGGCTACGAGGTCCACCTGCTGGCCGGCAGCGGCGCGTCCGCTATCGGCATCAACGGTCGTCCCGTCGCCGACGATCTCGGCCCGGCGCTCTGCGCGCTCCCCGGCGTGGCCGGCGTGCACACTCCTTCCCGGCCCTACCGCCTGGCCGCGCGCGAGACGCGCCCTGCCGGCACCGTGGTACAGATCGGCGACGTCGCGATCGGCGGCCCGGAGCCGGTCGTCATCGCCGGTCCCTGCGTCGTCGAGGGACGCGAGCAACTCCTCCGCGCCGCCGAGGCCGTCCGCGACGCCGGCGCCGTGATGCTGCGCGGCGGCGCTTTCAAGCCGCGGACGTCGCCCTACAGCTTCCAGGGACTCGGCGAGGACGGGCTGCACCTGCTGGCCGAGGCGCGAGAGCTTACCGGCCTGCCGGTCGTCACCGAGGTCATGGAGCCCGAGCAGGTCGACATCGTGGCCGAGCACGCCGACGTGCTGCAGATCGGCAGCCGCAACATGATGAACTTCCCACTGCTGCGCCGGGTCGCCAGGACCGACCGGGCAATCCTGCTCAAGCGCGGCTTCGCCTCGACCATCGAGGAGTGGCTGCTATCGGCCGAGTACATCCTGGCCGGCGGCAACGACCGAGTGATCCTGTGCGAGCGCGGCATCCGGAGCTTCGACCCGGCCACCCGCTTCAGTCTCGACCTCAACGCCGTCCCACTGGTGCGGGAACTGAGCCACCTGCCGGTGATCGTAGATCCGAGCCACGGCACCGGTCGCCGCGAGCTCGTGGCATCGATGGCGCTGGCCGGCATCGCCGCGGGCGCGCACGGGCTGATCATCGAGGCTCTACCGAACCCCGACCTGGCCGCCTGCGACGCCCCACAGTCGATCACGCCGGACGTTCTGGCCGGGATCGTATCCCAGAGTCGGGCCATCCGCGCGCTCCTGCAACCGCGGCTGGCCGCCGTCGCCTGACCTCTACCGTTCCGTCTCCTCCACGGCACGTAGCCGGGCATCCCGATCGCCCGGCTACGTGCTTGTCGGCAACGGCGGCGCGGACGAGGCAGCTCCCGGCTCGGGCAGATAGGCGGCGAAGCCATCGGCCAGGTCGCAGATGCGCACCTCGGGCGGCAGGCGCCGGACCTCCCACGCGACCCACAGGTCGCCGACCGCCCCGGCGGCATTGGCGACCAGGAAGACCAGCAGCTGGCCGGCGGCGCGCGGCCAGTGGACCATCGCCGCGACTCCGAGTACCGAAAGGACGACCAGCGGGGCGAGACCGATGACGAGGTAGGCCGCTCTCCCAACCGGCTCGCCGAAGGTCGTGTAGGCGAAGCCGGCCCCGACGCCGTACTCGGGCCGCGCGCCGGCCAGCCGCGCGACGATGCCGTGAATCGCCTCGTGCAGTACCGGCACCGCGATCAGCGCCAACACGACGGCGACGACGAACCCGACCAGAGTGATCGACGGACGGGTAATCGCCCGGCCGCCGAACGCCGCCGAGAGCAGGTCGAAGACCACGATCCAGGCCGGCACGCTCGCCATCCCGATCCAGCCGACCCGGCTCAGCGGGATCTGCTCCCGCACGATCAGCCGGAAGCCCTCCAGGTCCGGCGGCTCGCGTCGTGGTCCGGCTCGGGTGCGGCGACCGTTCGAACCGCTCACGCCCGCCACGGTACCCGCTCGTCCCCGGCCAGCGAGCGCGCCAGATCCACCAGCGTCTCGGCGAGCCGATCCGCTCGTCGCCGGCCGCGCGGTCCCACCGGCTCACCCCGGGCGATCGCCTCGGCGGCCTCGGTGGCGCCGAGCGCCTGCTCGAACAGGCGCGCCACCGCGTAGAAGGGCAGGTTACCCAGCGTGCGGGGCGAGCTCTGCAGGTACGCGCCGAAGGCCGCCTGGACGAAAAGCTCGGCGTCGCCGGTCGGGAGGTTGAGGTGCGCGAGCTCGGTCGTCAGGAGCGCCAGGTCGTATGACGCGTCGGTGACGCGGGCGTCCTCCCAGTCGACGATGCCGCTGAGCTCGTCCTCGGCAATGAGCAGGTTCGTCAGGCCGTAGTCGCCGTGGCAGAGGCAGACGGCGACGTCGACGGGCCGCCGCGCGTCGAGCCAGGACAGCGCGCTGGTGAACGCTTCGCGCGTGCCGCCAGGCAGCGTCGCCAGCCGCACCTCCCAGTCTGCCCAGCACTCCTCCAACTGCTGGTCGACCAGATCCTCGGGCATTTCCTCAGGGTCGGCGAGCCAGGGGGACACGGCCCGCCAGTCGAGGGAGTGAATCCTGCCCAGCGCGCGGGCAAACGTGAACGCGAGCGCGCTCAGCTCCCAGCGCATGCCGACCGCGTGCAGCGCGTCCAGCGCGTCGCTGCCGGGCAGGCGCGAGGTCACCAGGATGCCGCCCGTCTCCGCTGGGGCCGCCACGACGGGCGGGATCGACAGGCCGGTCCGCGCGAGCGCCCCGAGCAGGCGAGGCAGCGCATCGTCCGCCGGACGGGCCACGAACTGTCCGACCCGCAGCGTGCCGCTCACGCTCCAGGACAGGTCGACCGCGTACACCTCACCGGAGTCGCCGTGCGGGAAGCGCTGCAGGCCCATCAGGGCCAGATTCTCCGCGTCGGGATGCTCCCGGCGCACCACCGCCTCGACTGCCGCCACCATCTGGTCACGCACCGAGCGCCGACCTCCTCAGTCGCCGGCTACCGTGCCACCGGCAGTTCCGCGCAGACGCGCTACCACCCAGAGGAACCGCTCGTCCCCGTCGCTGGTCTCCTCGGCGCGCTCGATCGCCAGGCCGGCTTCCTCGATCAGCCGGCGATTGCGCTCCGCGTCGAAATGGCTCCAGTACATCGGCACGCCGAGCCAGTCGTCCTCGGTACCCGCTGCCAGGTCCCGCGCGCCCAGCGAGGCGACGAACAGGCCGCCAGGCCGCAGCCAGCGCGCGACCTTGCTCAGGACGATCGGGTGTTCGGCACGCGGCAGGTGGATGATTGAGTAGAAGGCCACCACGGCGTCGAAGGCCGCGGGCGCGAGGTCCAGCGCGGCCATGTCGGCGTGGACGAAGCGTGCCGCCGGCACGTTGCGGCGCGCCAGCGCAACGTTGCGCGCCGAGATGTCGACGCCGGTGACATCGAAGCGTGCGGCGAGGTCCCGAGCCACCGGGATGCCCACCCCACAGCCGAGGTCGAGCACGGTTGCCCCATCGGCCAGCCGCTCGCCGACCAGCCCAAGGTAGCGCGCGCGATCGCCGCCGGATGCCGCCAGCGCGCCTGCCGCGTAGGCCTCACCGATGCGGTCGTAGCCATGCGCGACCGTCCGTTTCGGGTCCTCCATGGATTCCCCTTACCGCCCGGCCGGATCCAGCACGCTGAGCATACCGCCTGGGCGCGCCGAGTCCCATCGAGCCATCGAACCTGCGCCGTACTAGACGGATCTGGGCGGCTGGCCGATGATCGTCTCGCGACCGAATCTTCCGGCCGGTTCACGGAGCGAACCAGGGTCGGCCGTCGCGCGTCCCCACCGCCGCGCCGCCGTCCCCGCGTGCTCCAACCGGCGTGAATGCGCACCTGCGTGTACGGAGGAGTGAGCCATGAGCGCCAATACCCGCGACGTCGAGCGCCAGATCCTCGGCGAGGTCTGGACCTCCGACGCCATCTACCGCAACCTGGTGCACCTCTGCGACGACCTGGGCCACCGCTTCGGCGGTAGCGACAGCGAGCACGCCGCCGCCCGGTTCCTCAAGCAGAGGATGGACGAGTACGGGCTCAGCAACACGCGCCTCGAGGAGTTCCCGATGTACGGCTGGGAGCGCGGGGACTGCTTCTTCGCCGTCACCGCGCCGCTCGAGCGCAGCTTCTCGGCGATCGCCATGCCGTACTGCGGCTCGGCCGACCTCGACGGGGAGATGGTCGACGTCGGCGAGGGCGAAGCGGTCGACTTTGCGCACCTGGGCGACGCCGTGCGCGGCAAGATCGTGCTGACCGACGCCGAGACCAATCGACCGGGGGAGACCAGGAGTCATCGGACCGATAAGTACCGCCGCGCGGTGGACGCCGGCGCCAGGGCCTGCGTCTTCATCAACCAGAACCCGGGACTGCTCCACATCACCGGCGCGCTCTACGCCCGCAACCCGGGCGGGCCGGACGCGAGCGACCACGAGGCGCCGATCCCCGGCATTGGCATCAGCTACGAGGCCGGCGCGGCGCTGCGGCGCTTCGCCGAGCGCGGCGCAATGCACGCGCGCATCCGCACGAACAACCGGACCTTCCGCTCGCACTCCTACAACGTCGTCGGCGACATCCCGGGCGGCGAGCATCCGGAGGAGATCGTCCTGATGGGCGGCCACTACGACGGGCACGACGTGGCGCAGGGCGCGGGCGACGACGCCGCCGGCACGCTGGTGGGGCTCGAGGCCGGCCGCGTGCTCGCACCGTTCGCCAGAAAACTGAAGCGCACCGTGCGCATCATCTGCTTCGGCTGCGAGGAGATCGGTCTGCTCGGCTCGTGGCACCACGCCGAGCGCTACCACGACACGGACGAGGTGCTGCGCTTCGCGGTGAACCTCGACGGCGCCGGCCGCGGTCAGGGCGGGCAGGACCAGATCACGGTCACCGGCGACCCCGACCTCGTCCCCTACTTCGAGCGCTTCGCCGGTGAGCACCTCTACGCGCTCGGGATCCGCAACCAGGTCGGGCCGCACTCCGACCACTTCCCCTTCTTCCTGCAGGGCTACCCGAGCGCGACGCTCAACAGCCGCGACTCGACGGCCGGCATGATCGGCCGGGGCTACGGCCACACCGAGGCGGACACGGTCGACAAGGTGACCTTGCGGGGGCTGCAGATGGGAGCAGCGATCGCGGCGCGGGTGGCGGCGACACTGGCCAACGACGACGATCTCCCGGCTCGGCGGCGCAGCCGCGAAGAGGTGGTGGCCGTGCTCGAGCGCGGCAACATGGCCGACCTGCTCGAGCACCACTGGGGGCGCGACAATCGGGCGGAATGATCCCACGGGACCAACGTCAGGAGGCGTGCCGGCGCAGGTCGGCCGCCTCCGCGGCGACCGGCCCGGCCGTCGCCGAGCGCTCGCTCGGGGCGCGCTCCTCGGGAGGGCGTACCCGGCGGAAGAAGGCGTAGAAGAGCGCGGTGTTCATCAGCTGGAAGAGCGCGCCGACCTCGAAGGGGAGCGCGAGCGAGACGTGCTCGAACAGATAGCCCGCCAGGGTAGGACTCATGACGGAGGTCGCCTGTGCCGGGAGGTTGGAAAGCCCGGCGACGGTACCCCGCTCCTCGGAGGGAACCATCGCCATCACGAACGACTGTCGCAGCGGCATGGCAATCCGCTGGGCACACATGCGGACCAGGTAGACGACCCCGGCCATCCAGAACGTCGGCGCGAGCACCATCGGGATCAGCAGCAGCGCCTGGAACGTCCGCCCGATCACGACCGTACGCACCAGCCCAAGCCGGTGCGCGACCGGCGCGGCCGCCAGGATCGACGCGAGCGTGGCGAGGTTGATCACGGTGTAGAGCACCCCGATCGTGCCCGGACCGACACCGTAGCGGCGGTAGAACCAGTAGGTGATGAACGGGCCGATGAAGCCCATCGCCAGCCCGTTGACGCTGTTGGTGGCCCACAGCCGCAGCAGCATCCCCCGGGACGGTCGGGAGAGGTTCCACGCCCGGCCGCCGCTGGGTCGCGGCGCCGCCTTCCGGTTGGTGATGGGGACGGCGAGCAGGCCGGCAGCCAGGGCGAGCAGCCCCACGATCAGGAACGCAGGCCGGTAGGCGGCGGTCCCGTGGAGTCCGAGTCGCGCGGCGAGGTCGGGCACCGCCGCCAGCAGGTTCCCGATGACGGCACCGACGGCGGAGGCGAAGGCCAGCCGGCCGAACACGGTGTTACGGACCACAGAGGGCGTCGCGTCGGCGATGTAGGCCTGCTCGGCCGGTGCGTACGGGCCAACCGCTCCGCCGCCGGCGCCGGCACCGCGCCCGAAGCTGCCGAGGGCGGCGCAGGCGAAGATGACGGCCAAGTTCCGCGACAGGATGAACGCGACCGCGGCGACCGCGGTCAACAGGGGCAGCCCGACCACGAACACCTTGCGGCCGAGTCGATCCGAGAGTATGCCGATGCTCGCGGTGAGGGCGGCCGAGGTGAGCGCGGTGACGGCGAAGAGCGTACCCAGCCGCACCGCGTTGAAGCCAATCAGGGCCAGGTAGATCGGCACGATGATCCCGGCCAGCGCGCGGGTGCCGCTCATGACCACCCGGGCCAACATGAGCAGGCCAACGTCGCGTATCATCCACTCTGGTCGCAGCTGGCGCGCCAGGGTCCGGGGAGACCCGAGAGCCGGCAAAGGCACTCACATTCTGCTCAGCACGAGGTGCTCCGGCAGCCACGCCCCGAGGCGGCGCGGCACTTGATTTGATGATACATTTAATACGCCATGGAAGGACGGGACGGCGTGTCGATACCAAGTGATCAGCTGGTGGAAGATCTCCTGGCGCTGTGGCGTGTGCTCCGCCAGACGTCGCATCCCGTGCGGCGGGGAGAGATCACCCCGCAGCAGTACTGGCTGCTCCGTCACCTGCGCCGGCAGGGCCCGATGAGCATCGGCGAGCTCGCCGACGTGCTCAGCATTTCGCCAAGCTCGGCCACCATCGCCTGCAAGCGACTGGAGAAGGCCGGCCTGCTCACCCGACAGCGCCAGTCCGACGACGAGCGCGTCGTTCAGGTGACTCTCACGTCCGACGGCGTCGAGCAGGTCCTGTCCTGGCGACAGCGCTATCGAGACACGATGGCCCATCTGCTGGCGCCCCTCAACCTCGAGGAGCGTGAGCAACTGCGCCATCTCATCGAGGAGATGCTCGCCGCGGCGGACGCGGTAGGAGCCGGCCAGAGCGCCGACTAGCCGGCGCGTCGATCCGGTGCGCGTTCTCGTCGTCACCCCATACCTCGCCGTCCCGCCCGACTTCGGCGGGGCGTCACGCGTCTACCATCTCGTTCGTCAGCTTGCCACGCGCCATGAGATCATCGCGCTCAGCCTCGTCGGCCCGGGGGACGATCTTCGCGGCGCCGAGGCCGAACTCGGCCGCATCGTTCCGGTCCCGGTGGCGGCGACGGCTCGAGTTCCGCCTGGGGTTACCAGACGACGGGCGCAGCTGGCATCGCTCGTCTCGCCCCATTCCTTCCAGCATCGCTTCTACGTCCACCGCGCCCTCCAGGAGCGACTCGAGCGGCTCGTCGCTACCGAGGCGATCGACCTCGTCCAGTTCGAGTTCTCTCAGATGGGTCTGCACCGGGTGCCGGGCGGGGTGCCGAGCATCCTCGACGTGCACAACGTCGAGCACGACGTGCTCCGTCAAGCGGCGGCGCGCGGTGAACTGCTCCGGCGGATCTTCAATCAAATCGAGTATCGGAAGTTCCGGCGTGAGGAGGTCGCGGCCTGGCGCCGCGCCACGGCGTGCGTGGCCACCTCGGCGGCCGACGCGGTCGTGGTCGAGCGTGCGACCGGCCGATCGGTCGCCGTAGTCCCTAATGGGGTCGATCTGTCGTCGTTCCCGCGCGCGCCGCTCGCGGGGACCGACCCGGCGGCGCTCGTTTTTGTCGGCGCGATGCGCTACCGGCCGAACGCCGAGGCCGCGTGCTGGTTCGTCGAGGCGGTCCTACCGGAGGTGCGCCGGGTGCTGCCGGGCGCAACCCTGACGCTCGTGGGTGCCGATCCGCCGAACGAGGTGCGCGCACTCGCGGCCACGGCCGGGGTGACGGTCACCGGCACGGTTCCGGACGTTCGTCCCTGGCTTCGGACAGCGGGGACGGTCGTCGTGCCGCTCCTGTCCGGGGGCGGCACGCGACTGAAGATTCTGGAGGCGTTCGCGGCCGGCCGCCCGGTCGTCTCGACGACGCTCGGCGCGGCAGGGCTCGCCGTGCGAGACGGCGAGCATCTACTGATCGCCGACACGCCGGTGGAGTTCGTGGGAGCGCTGACGCGGCTGGCGGCGGATCCGGAGCTGCGGCAGCGCCTAGGCGACGCGGCCTTCGCGCTGGTCGTAGCGCGCTACCAGTGGTCCGCGGTCGCCCAGGAATTGGATGCGGTATACGACCGCGTGGCTGGTCGCCCGGACCGAAGCCGGTCGGACGGCGCCGTCTAGCGAAAGTCGTGGGCGGCGGGAGCCAGGGCGCGGTCGGGCTTACCCGCGACGTGGTGCGGGCCCCGCTCCGGCACCGACAGCTCCGGCGCCGGCAGGAAGGCCCGGTGCGCCTGCTCCAGCGTCCGCAGCCGCGCCGCCACCACGTTGATCGTCCCCTCGCGCCGCTGCAGCCGGCCCTCCACCACCAGGAACGGCTCGCTCCGCACCAGCAGCCGCTGCTCGGCGTAGAGGTCCGGGAAGACGATCACGTTGACCAGCCCCCGCTCGTCCTCCAGCAGCAGGAAGGTGATCCCCTTGGCCGTCCCCGGCCGCTGCCGGCAGACGACCAGCCCGGCGAGCTGGATGATGATGCCGTCCGGCAACTGCTCCAGCTCCGCGGTCGTGACGATCTCGCCCGGCAGGTGCGGCCGGAGCAGGCCGAGCGGGTGGTAGTGGGGTGAGAGCCCCATAGTCTCGTAGTCGGCCGCCATCTGCTCCCAGGCCGTCATCGGCCGCAGCTCGACCATGTCCTGCGCCACCGGCAGCGCCAGCGGCAGCTGCTTGCCCCGAGCGCCGGCCGCGCCCTGCCGGCCGACGCTCCGCGCCCGGTGCACGGGCACGAACAGCCCGAGCTGCCAGAGCGCCTCGCGCCGGCCCAGGCCGAAGTCGTCGAAGGCGCCGACGACGACCAGGTTCTCGACCGCCTCGCGGGCAAGCGGCGCCCGGCGCACGAAGTCGGCCAGCGAGCGGTAGGGGCCGTGCGCCTCCCGCTCCCCCTCGACTGCCAGCGCCGCGTCCTCACCGATCCCGGCGACGTGGCCGAAGCCGATCCGGACCGCGCGCCCCTCGACGGTGCAGCGGGCACGGCTGCGGTTCACGTCGGGCGGCAGCATGCGCACGCCGTGGCGCTTGGCGTCGTTGACCAGCACGTGTGGCGGGTAGAAGCCCATCGGCTGGTTATTGAAGAGGGCGCAGGTGAACTCCGCCGGGTGGTAGCGCCGCAGCCAGGCGGACTGGTAGGCGAGCACCGCGAAGGCCGCCGAGTGGCTCTTGGGAAAGCCGTACGCGGCGAAGCCGAGCAGCTTCTTGAAGACCTCCTTCGCCACCGCCGGGCTGGCGCCGCGCGCCATCGCCCCCTCGCGGAACTGGACCCAGAAGTGGATCATCGCCTCGCGGGAGCGCTTGCGGCTCATCGCCCGGCGCAGCGACTCCGCCTGGCCGGCCGTGAAGCCGGCCAGCGCCATGGCGACCTCGAGCACCTGCTCCTGGTAAAGGACGACGCCGAGCGTCTCGCGCAGCACCGGCTCGAGGCTGGGGTGGTCGTAGCGGATCGGCGCCCGCGGGTCGCGCAGCCGCCGCTGGCGGTTGCGGACGTAGGGGTTGACCGCCTTGCCCACGATCGGCCCGGGACGGATGATCGCCACCTGGACGATCAGGTCCTCCAGACTGCGCGGCCGGGTGCGGGGCAGCATCTGGATCTGGGCCCGGCTCTCGATCTGGAAGACGCCGACGGTGTCGCCGGCGCAGATCATGTCGTAGACCGCGCGATCGTTGAAGTCGATCCGGCTCAGGTCGACCGGCCCCCGCCCGCCGTCCACGATCAGCTCCAGGCACTCCTCGACCAGCGAGAGCATGCCCAGGGCCAGGAAGTCGATCTTGATGAAGCGCGCGTCGTCACAGGAGTCCTTGTCCCACTGGCAGAGGTAGCGCCCCTCCATGGCGGCCGGCTGGACCGGCACCAGCTCGACCAGCGGCGAGGAGGAGACGATCATGCCACCGACGTGCTGGGTGACGTGACGCGGGAAGCCGGCCAACTGCTCGGCCAGCTCGACCAGGAAGGCCAGCGGCGGCGCCTCCCGCCGCGCGGCGTAGGCCGGGATGCGCGACAGCTCCTCGCCGAGCGCCTTCGCCGAGCGCGCCTCGGAGAGCCGGGCAATCCGGTCGATGTCCGGCTGGGGCAGCCCGAGCGCCTTGCCGACGTCGCGCACGGCGCTGCGCAGCTTGTAGGTCGAGAAGGCACAGACCAGGGCTGCCCGGTCGTTCCCGTAGACCTCGTAGACCCGCTCGATCAGCCGCTTGCGGATGTCGCGCGGGAAGTCGAGGTCGATGTCCGGGACCGAGCGCAGCTCCTCGTTGAGGAAGCGGCCCAGGAAGAGGTTGTGCGCCAGCGGGTCGACGTGCGACAGCCCGATCAGGTAGCAGACGATCGAGCTGACCGACGAGCCGCGTCCCCGGCCGGGCGGCAGGTTGGCGGCGGCGCGGGCGGTGTCGCGGCCGCGCACCTCGTCGGCCACCCGGCGCGCCAGGACGAGCAGGTCGCGGTAGAGCAGGAAGAAGCCGGCCAGCCCGTGGTGGGTGATCAGGCGCAGCTCCTCGGCGAGGCGCACCTCGGCCGCCTCCCGGCGCCCCGGCTCGGGGTAGCGCGCGACCAGCGCCGCGCGGCAAACGCCTGCCAGCCGGTCGTCCGGCGTCTCGCCGGGATCGGTCGGGTAGTCGGGGAAGTGGTAGTTGAGGTCGCGCGTGAGGTCGAAGGCCGCGCAGCGCGCGGCGATCTCGACCGTGGTCTCGAGCGCCCGGGGGTAGCGGCTGAAGAGGGTCGCCACCTCCTCGGCCGAGCGCAGGTAGAACTCGGAGTTAGCGCGTCGCTGGCGGTGGGAGCCGTCGAGCGTGGTGCGCTCGTGCACGGCGACCAGCACGTCCTGCAGCCGGGCGCGCTCGCGCCGGTGGTAGTGGACGTTCCCGGTCGCGGCGTAGCGCAGACCGAGCCGCTCGGCCAGCGCGACCAGGGTCGCGACGCGGGCGGTGTCGCCGTAGACCAGGTTCTGCTGCAGCTCGACGACGACGTTCGCCGGTCCGAACCAGTCGACATACTGGCGGAGCAGCGCCTCCGCCTCGTCGAGGTAGCGGTCGTCGACCAGCTGGGCGAGCCGGCCGTGGCGGCAGCCGGTGAGCAGGATCAGCCCCTCGGCGTGCGCCGGGAAGAGCGCGGGGTCGAGCCGGGGCAGGCGGTCGGGGTTGGCGTGGTGGGCGGCGGTGATCAGGCGGCAGAGGTTGCCGTAGCCGGCGGCGTTCTCGGCGAGCAGCGTCAGGTGGGAGCCGTCGCTCAGGGTCAACTCGGCGCCGGTGATCGGCTGGATGCCGGCCGCGCGCGCCAGCTGGGCGAACTCCATGGCCCCGTGGAGGCCGTCGTGGTCGGTGATGGCCAGGGCGAGGTAGCCGAGCTCCGCCGCCTGGGTGACGATCTCCTCGGGCAGCGAGGCGCCGTCGAGGAACGAGAACGCGGTATGGAGGTGCAGTTCCACGTAGCGCGGCGGGGCGTCCCGGCCGGCATCGAGGGCGGGTTTGAAACCCGTCCCTACGCGCGCAGGCTGCCGGCTCGCCTCGTCGGGGCGCGATGGATCGCGCCCGATCGGGTCGGGAGGACGGGCGTTTCGAGAGACGCTGGAGTCACCGGCCATGGCATCCTTCCCAGAGCGCGGCGGAGTCGCCCGCCGGCCGACGGTCAACGGCTCGGGGAGTCGCGGGGTGAGCGACTGAAAGGCGCGGAGGGGGACTGCCGGCGATGCCGCGATCGACGCAGCGACAGGTCGCACACGGGCTGCTGATGGTGGACGGAAAGATCCTGGTCCTCCGCCGGGCGCCCGGCCGGGCCTCCGGTGGGCGCTGGGACATCCCGGGCGGCGCAGTCGCGCCGGGTGGGAACGCGGCGCGCGCCGTCGAGCGGCGCTTTCACGAAGAGACCGGGCTGCGAGTGCGGGCCGACGCGGAGCTGATCCGGCAGCCGGGCAGCGAGGCCGAGACGGTGATCTACCTGGTCCGCCCGGCCGGCCCGACCGAGCCGGTGACGCTCGGCCCGGAGTCGGACGCCTCGGCCTGGATCCCGCCCGCGGGCGTCTTCAGCGGCGACGTCGTCCCCTACGTCCCGCTGGCGGTGGCGGCCTTCCAGCGCCGGCCTGGGCGGCGTTGAGGGGGTAGGAAAAGCATGAGTCGAGCGATCGCGACGTCAGCAGCGGGTCAGGTATGAGCCTGCCACTCTACCTCACTCTACCTCACTCGCCATGCTCGTCGGCGAATGGCGCATCGTAAAACCGACCTATCAACCGTTGCCGAGGCACTGGCGAACCCTGACGCCATCGTACTGAGCGAGAAGGGCCGCTTAAACGCCTGGAAACAGTTCGACGGCGAGTGGGTCCGGGTCACGTTTCGGGATACGTTGAGCCATCGTGAGGTCATCACCGCCGTCCGTCGCCGCAAAGGCCCACCCACGAAACTGGCGGGAGAGGAGCCAATACCGTGAAGATTACCTATGACCCCGAGGCAGACGCGCTTTACATCGAACTGCGGTCCAACGAGGTGGCCGACTCAATGGATCTCGAGCCGGGCGTGACGGTCGACCTCGATGCGGACGGCCACGTCATCGGCCTCGAGGTGCTCGACGCTCGCGAGCGGCTGGGCAGCGAGGCCATCACCAGCGTCAGCCTCGAGCAACTCCTGGCCACACCGCGCTGAACGCGAGCCGAGAGGATGCGCGCATGACGACGATCCGGGCAGAGACGGCGGCAGACCGCGCGGCGATCCACGAGGTCAACGCTCTCGCCTTCGGGCGCGAGGCGGAGGCCGGGCTCGTCGACGCCATCCGCGATTCGCCGGAGTTCATCCCTGAACTGTCGCTCGTCGCCGAGTGGGACGGCCGGGTCGCCGGCCACGTCCTCTTCAGCCGCATCGTCATCCGCACGGCGGATAGCGACGTTCCCGCCCTCACCCTGGCGCCGGTCGCGGTGCGCCCCGAGGCCCAGAACCAGGGGGTCGGCACGGCACTGGTCCGGGAGGGGCTGGAGCGCGCCCGCGCGCTCGGACACCGGATCGTGGTCGTGATCGGCCACCCGACCTACTACCCGCGCTTCGGCTTCGCGCCGGCCCGGCCGCAGGGGCTGGAAGCGCCCTTCCCGATCGCCGACCCGCCCTTCATGGCGCTGGCACTGGTGCCGGGCGCGCTCGACGGCGTACGCGGCACGGTCGTCTACCCACCGGCCTTCGAGGGAGTCTGAGATTCCTTCCCGCGCGTGTCCGCGCCGCCCGCGCTACTCGCGACGTGCGGGTCGTGGGGGGGCGGACGACGGGCCGGACGACGGTTTTCCGCGCCGGGACGCCGAAAACGGGCAGGTCGTCCGGGTCGCTGCCACACTGGTATCGCGGCAGGACGGACGATAGACGAGGTGGCGAGGAATCGGCGAACCGCCGAGCCGGCTCGAGACACACGGAGCATGCGGAGCATGCGCGCGGGGCGAGAGTTGCCGCGCTGAACCGCGCCCGGGGTTTCAACCCCGGGCTGACAGGCCCCGCGCGGGGCTAAAGCCGCCACGCTGAAAGACGAAGCCCACTGAAGGGGCTGGAGCGCGGGTGGCGGGGAGCACGGGCGGGCCGTCGATGGCCGGTCGGCGCGCGGCAGTGAAAAGCCGCGCTGACGGGTCCCGCACAGGGCTGAAGCCGACGCGCCGGAGCACGAAGCCCACTGAAGGGGCCGAGGTCCGGACAGTGGTTGCGAGAGATGCGGTAGGCGACGGGCGAGGTGGCGAATTCGCCTCAGTACAGCCGGGGCACCAGCCGCCACGTGCGCGCCATATAGGCGCGGTACTCCTCGCCGAAGGACTCGACCAGCATGGCCTCCTCCGAGCCGATGCGGTAGCCGTAGGCGGCGAGCATCAGCAGCCCGACGGTGGCGGTCGCCAGCCAGTTGGCCGCCGCCAGCGCGGCGCCGACCCAGACCAGGATCGTGCCGAGGTAGCCGGGATGCCGCACCAGCCGGTACGGCCCGCGAGCGACGATCCGCTGCCCGGACGCGACCAGCAACGTGCGGGTGTAGAACGCCCCGAGCGTGCGCATCGCCCAGGCGCGCAGCGCCAGGCCAGCCAGCATCGCCGCGAGCCCGGCCGCCCCAACCCAGCGGCGCTCGACGCGGCCGATCCGCCGCCGGTTCAGCAGGGGCGCCACGACGGTGGCCAGGCTGAGGGCGATCGCGATCAGCAGGGAGCTACCGCGGTCCGACGGGCGGTCCGGCGCGTCGAGCCGGACCTGCTCGTCCCGGCGCAGCAGCCGCTCCAGTCCGAAGAAGGCTCCGAGCAGGACGTAGGAGAGCACCCGCACGACCATCTCGCCTCCCTCACCCGGTCGGGTCATCGAGCAGCCGGTCCGGCCCCTCCAGCGTCCAGCGGAGCAGGTTGCCCTCCGCGCCGGTCCGCCGCATACCCAGTTTCTCGAGGATCCGGATCGACCCGGCGTTGTCCGCCTCGCACTCGGCGACGACCCGCCCGACGCCCGGCTGGTCGAGAGCCCAGGCGACGAGCGCCCGAGCCGCCTCGGTCGCGTAGCCGCGCCGCCGGTACCCCGGCAGAACGCCGTAGCCGATCTCCACCGTCCCCGCGTCGTCGGGCCGGCTGTGGAAGCCGACGTCGCCGACGACGACCCGCGTCGGTGACGCCCCGGACGCCTCGACCATCAGCCAGGGCCCCCAGCCGAGCAGGGCGGGGTTCGCGGCGGCGTCGCGCGCGTAGCCGGGGAGGATGTCCCGCAGGTCATCGCTGGGCCAGCCGTCCGGCACCACGACGCCGAGCAGCCGCCCCACCTCGGACGGCGACGCCGGGTTCGCCAGCGCGGCCTCCGTCACCTCCGCCGTGGCGGCGATCAGCTCCAACCGCTCCGTCCGCAAGTGCATCGTCCATCCTCACCGGAAATGTTGGGCGCGATGAATCGCGCCCCTACAGGTCAACATCGTCTTATAGCCCGCGTCAGCGAGCTCCGTCCCACAGCGGCGCTGAAGACGCCGCGCTGTCTCGCCCTTCACGCGTAGACCCGGCCCTCGAGCGCGTAGCGCGGGTCCGCGCCCGGGAAGTCCGGCGCGACGACGGCACGGAAGGTCGCCGCCGCCGCGATCAGGGCATCGAGCGCGTCACCGCCCGGGTCCGCGACCGCCCGCTCACGGATCTCCAGCGACACTGTCAGATCTTGCTCCGTAAACGCGGCCAGAATCGCCGCCCGCGCCACCCGGTGCCCCGCCGTTCGCCCTTTATACGGGCGGTAGCGCCCGGCGCGCTCGAGGGTCGAGGCCGGGCAGACCTCGAGCAGCCAGGGCACCCTCGAGCGCGGCGGCTGCATCGGCACGACGGCGGCGCCGGCCCGCACCAGCGGCGCGAGCAGCTCCACGATGCCCGTCCAGGTCTGGCGGTAGAGCCGCAGGTTGTATGACGAGAAGGGCGTGCGCGCCTCGCGATCGGTCGCCCGGCGTAACTCCTTACCCTCGGCGGCCTCCCGGCACCTGGCGCGGAAGGCATCCGGTGCCGGGTAGCGCTCGGCGAAGGCCAGGGCGAACGCCTCCCAGGTCGGCGCGCCGACCAGCGGCTCGGGTAGACCGAAGGGGAAGTCGCAACCGACGGCGCACGGGCCGGCCGCCTGGATGAAGGCGCGGAGCGCGTCCAGCGCGGCAGCGCGATCGAGGCCGCCGCCCGGCAGCTCCGCGGCGCGGCGCAGATCGTCGATGCACAGCACCTTGTTGCCGACGGTCCCGCTCGCGACCCAGATGCGCCGCCCGGCGTCGGCCGCGCCGCTGAAGTCGACCCCGTACACCCGCGCGACCGGACAGATCACGACGCCGCTGCCGGCAGCAGGTAGGTGCGGCGCCAGTAGACCTCGTCGCTGAAGCCGAGCCGGCGGTAGAGCTGAACCGGCGTGTCCTGCGGGTCCGCGTTGGTCAGCACCGCGCCGCCACCCCGCTCACGCGCCGCGGCCAGGGCGCGGCCAAGCAGGCAGCGGGCGATGCCACGACCGCGGAACGGCAGCCGCGTGGCCAGCTGGAAGATGAGCCAGTCGGGACCGGCGATGGCGCCGAGGATCGCGGCCGGCTCGCCATCGACCCGCGCCAGCAGGAGCTCGCCGTCGCCGGCCAGCTCGGCCCGGCGCAGCGCCAGCTCGGCCGCCAGGGCTTCCGGCGCCGGCTCCGCCTCGCTGTCGGCGAAGCCTTTGAGCTTGGTCGCGGCGTACTCCGTCAGGTTGGCCTCGTCGCCCGGCTCGATCGTCAGGCCCCCGACCTCCGGCAGCGCCGGCAGCGGGCCGACGTGGGCCAGGAAGGTCTCGGTGGCGCTCAACACACAGCCGGTCGCGAGCAGCGGCGGGCCGATCCCGGCATCCAGGCTCCGGTCGTCGACCAGGATGCGCACTGCCTCGCCGTCGTAGGAGCGGCGGAGGTCGGCCAGCAACGCCGGGACGTCGCCCACGCCCAGGTCGCGCAGCGTGACCCGGTTAGCGCCAGCCGCGCGGTCGTTGCGGGCGTAGAAGCCGAAGGACCGCCGCTCGACCCGGTAACCCATGTCGGGGAACGAGCGCGTGTACCAGCCGGGGACGGCCTCGATCAGGCGATCGTGCTCGGGATGGCGCATGGCATCAGGCTCCGTGGCGCATGTGGAGCGTGGGTACAGTCCGGCGCACGCCCAGTCGCTGTTGCCCTCCATTAATACGAACACATGTTCGAGACATTTTTTCCCTTTTGACTAAATGTCACGAGGCACGCCGCCATCCGGGACAGCGCTTGAAACCCGCCCCTACCCGGCCTCGTGCCGGCTCGCCAGCGCCGAGACCGCGTCCGGCAGCGTGAACCGCCCGTCCGGGCCGGGCGCGAGGTCGACGACGGCCACCACCGCCGCGCGGTCGATCGGCCCGTAGACGTGGGGGAAGCGCTGGCCGTCGGGCGCCGCCTCCCAGCGCAGCTCGCTGCTCAACCTAGCGGGGTCGACGCAGAGGAGGACCAGATCCGGCCGGCCGCGGTAGAAGGCGTCGGCGACGCGTACCACCTGCGCGGGCGTCGAGCAATGGATGAAGCCCTCGCGGTCGAGCGTATCCCCGCGGTACGGGGCACCCGCCGCCGCTCGCTCCCACGCCTGCCGCGTCGTGAGGTGGAGGACGATCCCGGACCCGGCGTCGACCTGTGCTGCCGGCCGCCCCAGCGCCTCGGCACGGCCGAGGCGCAGCAGGTACTCGCCCTCCGGCTCGTCCGGCACCGCGACCGTCTTCAGGTAGCGGAAGCCCGCCTTCTCGTACGACCGAATCGCGCTGACATTGGCCGGCTCCGGGCCGATGACGCAGCTCTCGATCTCCGGATCGGCGAACACCACTTCCACCAGGAAGCGCCGCAAGATCTCCGGCCCCAGCCCTCGCCAGCGGTACGCGTCCTCGCCGATGTAGAGGTCGATCCCCGCGGAGGACTCGCTCAAGTCCAGCGCCCGCGCGTACTCCGGCTCGTCGGCGATCCGGTAGGTCTGGATGTAGCCGATCGGACGATCTCCAACCAGGATCAGGAAAGGCCGCGTCGGATCCTCCCCACGCACGTACGCACCGTACTCCTGCTCGACCTCCTCGCGGGTGCGCGGCTCTTTCCACCACTCCAGGACGGCCGGGGTATTGAGCCAGCGGTGTATCAGGTCGAAATCGGCCGGTTCGAGTCCACGGAACCCGATCAAATCCGGATCGAGCATCTCTGACTCCCGTTACAACCGGCGCTCGGCGCGCCGCGGCCAGATCGGTCAATTGCCATCATACCGGCTCGCCGGAACACGGGCACAAAGAAGAGGCCCGGGGCTGACTGAGCTCCGGGCCGTGGAGGGAGGGATGGAAACGTCGTTGTCAACCTCAGGCGCGGTAGCGGTGCGCACCTGGTTCTCTGCTGGTGGATGGGCCGTCGGGGTGCTCGCTCCGCCTGCTCGCCGCCCCGCGCGACCCCGTCCAACTGGAGCCAAGACTAGTACCGCATCCGTCACGAAGGCGTCGCTCTTCACCGTCGAAACGTTACAAAATAGTGTCAGGAAACGGGGCCGCGGGCCGGAGATCCCGTGAACCGGTAGGATTCGGGGCCGCCGCGTCGGGTGAGACACGGCGGCCCCGCCGATTGACACGCTTCTGTGATGTCAGTCGCGCGTGAGGAGCGCCGGGCCGGTCCCTACCCGAGCGCCGCTACCAGCGCCGCGACCGCCCGGTCGGCGTCCTCGCGGGTGATGATCAGCGGCGGCAGGAAGCGGATGGTCAGCGGCCCGGCCATCAGCGCCAGCACACCGCGCTCCTGCAGCCCGCGCAGCACCGACGTCGCCCGCTGCTTCAGCTCGACCCCGATCATCAGCCCCCGGCCGCGCACCTCGCGGATCCTGGGGTGCTCCAGACCACGCAACTGCCCGATCAGGTAGTCGCCGACCTCGGCGCTGTGCGCCAGCACGCCGTCGCCATCGAGCGTCTCGAGGGTCGCCAGCGCGGCGGCGGCGGCCAGCGGATTGCCGCCGAAGGTCGTGCCGTGGACACCGCCCTCGAGCGTGCCGGCGATAGCCGCGGTCATCAACGTCGCGCCGACCGGCACGCCGTTGGCCAAACCCTTGGAGAGCGCCATCAGATCGGGCGCCACGCTCTCGTGCAGGCAGGCGAACCAGGTACCGGTCCGGAAGCCGGTCTGGATCTCGTCGAAGATCAGCAGCGCACCGGCGTCGTGGGCGATCTGCCGCACGTCGGCGAGGTAGCCCGGCGGCGGCAGGTGCACGCCCCCCTCGCCCTGGATCGGCTCGAGCACCACCGCCGCCGTCTGGCCGTCGACCGCCTCGAAGAGCGCGTCGGCATCGCCGTAGGGCACGTGCGCCGCCTCGGCCAGCACCCCGGCGAACGGGTCGCGGTACTTCTTCTCCGCCGTCGCCGCCAGCGCCCCGATCGTCCGCCCGTGATAGCCGCGGCGCGCCGCCACGATCTTCGGCCGGCCGGTCGCCACCCAGGCGAACTTCAGCGCCGCCTCCATCGCCTCGGTGCCGGAGTTCGACAGGAACGCCTGGGTCAGCCCCTCGGGCGCCACCGACAGCAGCTTGTCGAGGAAGGCCACGCGCACGTCGCTGGCGAAGGACTGGTGGCAGTTGAGCAGCGTGGAGGCCTGATGGTGGATCGCCGCGGTCACCCGCGGGTGCGCGTGCCCCAGGATATTGACGCCGTAGTTGCTCATCATATCGAGGTACTCACGGCCGTCGCTGTCCCACAGCGTGACGCCCGCGCCGCGCACCAGCGCGATGTCGCGCTTGGCGTAGAGCGGCGGCTGAAGGTCCTTATCCCGCTGGACGAGCGCGGCGCCCGTCGCCTGACTCATTGGTCCGCTCCAATCGGCGCCCGCGCCAGCAGCACGGTGCCCTCTCCCGCCAGCGCCCGCCGTACCGGACGCTCGACCCGGGCGTCGGCGAAGACCACCCGGCCGATGCCGGCCTCCACAGCGTCGATGCCGGCCTGCACCTTCTTCTTCATACGGCCGCCGGCCGCCGCCATGGCTGCCTCGACGCTCGCCTCGTCACCGACGTCGATCTCACGCACCAGCGAGGCCGGATCGTTGAGGTCCCGCAGCAGGCCGGCCGTGTTCGACAGGATCACCAGCGCGTCGGCACCGAGCGCGATCGCCAGCCGCAGGGTGAGCTTGTCGCCGTCGACGTTGATGGCCTCGCCCTCGTCGCTGAGGGCCGGCGGCGTGAGCACCGGCAGGTAGCCGTTATCGAGCAGCAGGTCGATCAAACGGGTGTCGACCCGCTCGATGCTGCCAGCGTAGTCGCCGCGCAGCACCTTCGGCTTGCCGTCCTCGATAGCGCGCAGCGTGTCCTTGCGCGGGCCCCGGGCGATCCCGCCGTCGAGCGCGCTCAGTCCCACGGCGTTGACGCCGCGCGCCTGCAGCCCCTCGACGAGCCGCTTGTTGACCAGCCCGGCGTAGACCGCCAGCATCAGGTCCATCGTCTCGCGGTCGGTGAAGCGGCTCACCTGGCCGCTCTTCGACTGCACCAGGCGCGGCTCGCGTCCCAGCCGGCGCGTCCACTCATCCATGACGGCGTTGGCGCCGTGGACGAAGAGGACCCGTGGCATGCGCTCGGACCTTACCAGCTCCGCCAGATCGTCCAGCGTCGGCGCGGGATCGATCCCGGCGCTCCCGCCCAGCTTGACCACCAGCATCGACGTCCTGCTCCTCACTCTCGACTCCGCGCGCGTC
>DATKRJ010000068.1:0-6308 GCA_035532355.1 Thermomicrobiaceae bacterium
GAAGGACGCCCGGCGGAACGCCGTTCGGCTCGGGGCCGACCGAGACGACGATCGCGTCGCCGCCCTCGACCCGCAGACGGTCGTCGCTGCCGACGAAGCCGCCGACCGGGCCGAACTCGTCGCCGACGATCAGGACGTCCGAGTCCGCGATGCCCAGCGGCCCCAGGTGCTCGCGGCGGACCCAGGTCAGCGAGTCGCCCTTGTCGGTCAGGCCGAGCTCGATGTGCTTGACGTCGCTGGTGATCGGCGCCCGGCTCAGGTCGTGCTCGTTGGCGAAGCGCTCGGTGAGCCGAATCGCGGTGCCCAGCCCGCCGGGCCAGCCGGCCGAGCGCAGCCGATCCTCGACCGCGACCAGCAGGTCGCCGATGCGGTCCTTAGGCGGGTCTTGCCACTCCGGGAGTGGGATGAGGTCGATCTTGCGCCGGTTCAGCCGGTCGTGGACGACGCCGATCTCGAGGCCGGTGCGCCGCTGGATCGCGTCGCGTACGCCATCGGCGACCGCGGTCAGCGCCCGGTCCTCGGCGGGGGTAGCGAGGCGCGACGCGCGGCGCACCCGACGCCCACGGTCATCGAACCCGAAGACCTCGGAGCCTCGATTGGTGCAGACGAGCAGGTGCCGGCGCCTGGACGGCATGAGACGGCTGCAGAACTGCCGATCGACGTTGCCGAAGTTGGTCCCGGTGACCACCACCAGCCAGATGTCACGCCCCAGCAGCGCGTTGGCGAGGGTGACCAGCGCGTCGGCCCGCTCCCGGCGGTCGCCGACCGCGGTGCCGTCCCAGTCGAAGACGATGGCCGCGAAGGGGCGCGCGAGCGGGTCCGCGCCCGCGTCGATCGGTGCGACGATGGTGTCGACGGCGGCGGTCGACTGATCAACGGTCACCACGGGTCCCTCTCCGTTAGCCTGGACGGCGCCGCTTGTCCGCTGCCGGACCGTGGCTGCCAAGCCGCCCGACCCTCTCACCTTGCCGGAGTCTCGCCGCATCGTGGCAGCGTCCATCACTACACCATACGACCGCCACACCGCTCAGGTGGTTGGTCGCCCTCCCGCTGAACCGTACCCAGGAGCGCGTTACAGATATGTCGTCGTGGATTTATTACCGTTACAGTGCAGTAACAGTTCAACGCGCGCCACGCCGCGGGGGTGCGCTTCCCGACGGCCGCGGGGTGGAGTACCATCGGTCACGAACCGATCCGTAGCGATCCGGATGGAGGGGACTCATGACCGCAACCGAGCCGGCCCAGCGGGCCACCGTCGTCACCGGCGCCGGAGCGCTGACCGATGGGACGCTGGCGGGCTTCCGCCAGGTCTTCGACGCCAATCAGACGAACCTGGTCGTGCAGAACGCCGTCACGCGAGTGTCGGTGGACGACGTGGCGCTCAACCGCCGGATCGTCACCGGCATCGACCACACCTTCTCTCACCAGCTCGACGACTGGACGGTGACCAACCAGAAGCAGACCGGACGCTGCTGGATGTTCGCTGGGCTGAACCTGTTCCGGGTGGGTGCCAAGCAGAAGATGGGGCTGAAGGAGTTTGAGTTCAGCCAGAACTACACCCTCTTCTGGGACAAGCTGGAGCGGGCCAACTACTTCCTCGAGGCGATCATCGAGACGAGCGATCGCGACATCGACGACCGGACGGTCGCGTTCCTGCTCTCACGCCCGCTGGAGGACGGCGGGCAATGGAACATGTTCGTGAACCTGGTGAAGAAGCACGGGTTGGTGCCCAAGGCGATGATGCCCGAGACCGAGAGCTCGTCGAACACCCGGCGCATGAACTCGATCCTCTGGGCCAAGCTGCGGGACGGCGCGAAGACCTTGCGCGAGATGCGGACGGCGGGCGCGGGCGCCGAGGAGCAGCGCGCGGCCAAAGACCAGACGCTGGCCGCGGTCTATCGCATCCTCTCGATTCATCTGGGCACGCCGCCTGAGCGGTTCAGCTGGCAGTGGGTCGACAGCGACCGGAAGTTCCACCGCGACCCCGAGATGACCCCGCTGGAGTTTGCCGCCCGATACGTGACCATCCCGCTCGACTCCTACGTCTGCCTGGTCCACGACCCCCGGGCGTCGAGCCCGATGGGCCGGACGTTCACCGTCGAACACCTGGGCAACGTGGTCGGCGGCGCGATCGTCAAGTACCTGAACGTCGAGATCGACCTGATCAAGGAGATCGCGCAGCAGGCGATCACCGGCGGCGAACCGGTCTGGTTCGGCTGCGACGTGGGCAAGCAGATGCGGCGCGACCTCGGGCTGTGGGACCGGCACCTGTTCGATTTCGAGGGGGTGTACGGCACGGAATTCACGCTCGACAAGGCGGGTCGCCTGGCGTACCACGAGACGCTGATGACCCACGCGATGCTCTTCACCGGCGTCGACGTGATGGATGGGCATCCGCGACGCTGGCGGGTGGAGAACAGCTGGGGCACCGACAACGGCGACCAGGGCTTCTACGCGATGAACGACTCGTGGTTCGACGAATACGTCTTCGAGATCGCCGCGCGAGCGCATCACCTTCCGCCGCAGCTCAAGCGGGCGCTGGAACTGGAGCCGATCGTGCTGCCGGCGTGGGACCCGATGGGGGCGCTGGCGGGCTGACGCGAATATCACTCGGACCGATGCGGCGCATGGCCCAGGCCGCGCCGCCGGAGGTTGAAGCCCGGTGACGCGGGATGAGCGGGGCCGGCATTGCCGGTCCCGCTCATCGTGTGCGGGTGGGCGAGTCCAGGGGGCGGGAACTGGCACGGACCTGTCGCGCCCCGCCTCCCGGCGTTGTGCGGTTGCCACGATCCAGGCGCTATAGCCGTGGCAGGAAGTGGGCGACGCGACGAGCCCGGCGCGTTGAGTGGTGTCCGGGACGCCGCATCTCGGTGGCAGGCGGACCGTCGCCGAGCGTCGCCGGCCTGGATGAAAGGCGAGATGGCAGAGCCGACGCGGTGGCGAACCGTCCGTCGGATAGCTGTGGCGCTCCGCCGGTACATGAGCGTGGTGTGGTTGCTGGCCGTCGTCGGGCTGGTGCTGGCATTCCTGTACCGCCAGCACGGCGAAGTCGCCCGCATCGGTGAGACGCTGGGTCGGACGAGTCCGGGCTGGCTCGCGCTGGCCGGCCTGCTCGAGCTGGTCGTGCTGGGGCTGATGGCGCGCACCTATCAGCTGCTGCTGGCCCGCCTCGGCTACCGGCTGCCCTGGCGAGCGCTGCTCAGCGCCTACCTGCAGGGGTTCGCCGTCGGCGCCGTGGTGCCGCTCGGCGGACCGACCTCGGTCTACGTCTTCGTGCGGCGGGTGGAGCGGCACGGGGTGGCCGCGGGCGACGCGCTGCTGGCGTCGGCGCTGAGCAGCGTGGTCGGCTTCACCTCCTTCCTGCTGGTGATGGTACCGGCCCTGGCGGTACTGGCGATCGAGGGCCGCCTCTCGACCCTGCTGGCCGCCGCGGCCGGCGCCGCCGCGCTGGTCTTCGCGCTGGTCGTGGCCGGGCTGCTGCTGGTGCTGCGCGGGCCGCCGCCTCCCGGGTGGCTGCTCGTGCGGGTCCCGGCGCGGGTGCGGGAGTCGGTGGAGCACGCTCGGGAGCACCGGCTCCAGGCCCGGGATCTGCTCGGACCGCTCGCCATCTCGATCGGCATCGATCTGGCCGGAATGACGATGCTCTACGCCGCGCTGCGCGCGGTCGGCGAGCACCCGGCGCTGCTACTGCCGCTCGCGGGCTACCAGGTGGAGATGCTCTTCAACCTGATCGCGCCGCTCTTCCAGGGGATCGGCCTGGTCGAGGTCTCGATGACCGTGGTGCTCGAGGGTCTGGGCGTACCGGCGGCGACGGCGCTGGCGGCCACGCTGGTCTACCGCGTGTGGGATCTCTGGCTGCCGCTGTTGCTGGGCCTGGTGGTCCAGGTGTGGCATAGCTGGATGCTCGAGGCTCGCCAGGGGCACCCTGATGTGCCATCATCCGGTGCGCCCGGTGAAATCGACCCGGATCGCTCCGAGGCGGGGGCGCACGACCCGGACATGACCTCGAGCGGGGCGACCGAAGCGCTCCGTCGATGACGGACGAGTCGCCGCGGCGAGCCGGCGCGAGGCCGCAGGGCCGCGCGAAATCGAGGGGACGCCGGCCAGCATGGCCACGGTCGACCGCATACCGACGTCGGCTCCGCGCCTGGCAGGCCTCAGCGAGGCAGAGGTCGAGCTGCGCCGCGGACGTGGCGAAGGCAACGTGGTCCCGCTCGACTCGAGCCGCTCCTACCGGCGCATCCTGTTCCAGAACGCCTTTAGCTTCATCAACACGCTACTGTTCGCCATCGTCATCCTGCTGCTCGTGCTGGGGCTGGTGGGCGACGCACTGCTGACGGCCAGCCTGGTGGTGGCCAACGTGGTAGTCGGAGTGATCCAGGAGGCGCGGGCCAAGCGTCAGCTCGACCGGATCGCCCTGCTGACGCGGCCGAGCGCGAGCGTGATCCGCGACGGCCGGGAGCACACGATCGACCCCGCCGCGATCGTCCGCGATGACCTCCTGGTGGTCGGGCCGGGCGAGCAGATCCTGGTCGACGGACGGGTCGTCGAGGCGCACGAGATGACGGTCGACGAATCGCTCCTGACCGGCGAGTCGGACCTGATCCCGAAGCGCGTGGGGGACACCGTCCACTCGGGAAGCTTCTGCATGGCCGGCAGTGGGATCTACGAGGCGCAGCTCGTGGGCGCGGAGAGTGTGGCGCAGCGCATCACGGCCCAGGCGCGGGAGTTTCGTGACGTCAAGACGCCACTGCAGCGGGAAGTCGGCCTGGCGCTGCGGGTGATGCTGGTGCTCGTCGCCGCGCTGACGCTGCAGGTCGCCGGGGCCTACCGGCAGGTGTACCACGGTCTCCCCCTGGTCGAGAGCGTGCAGGCGGCGGCCGTGCTGGTGAGCCTGGTCCCGCAGGGGCTGTCCTTCATGGTCACCCTGAACTACGCGATGGCGGCGGTGCGCATGGCCGGCAAGGGCGCGCTGATCCAGCGCATGAACGCGGTGGAGTCGACCAGCAACATCGACGTCCTCTGCCTGGACAAAACCGGTACCCTGACCAGCAATCAGCTCCAGATCGACGCGATCCAGCCGCTGGACAGCGCGGACGTGGACGAGCTCCGCCGCCTCCTCGGCGACTACGGCGCCAGCACGACGTCGGGCAACCGCACCACGAGCACGCTGGCGGAGGCCTGCGCTGGGCGCGAGCGCGTCGTGCGCGACGAAGTGCCGTTCTCCTCGGCTCGCAAGTGGAGCGCGCTGGCGCTCGATGACCCGCCGATGCGTGGGCTCTACGTGCTCGGGGCACCGGAGGTACTCGCGCCGGCGCTTCGCTCGGGAGCGGACTTCGCGGCCACGGTCGACGCCTGGACCGCGCGGGGCCTACGCGTGCTCCTCTTCGCCTACCGGGCGGACTTCCCGCCGCTACGCGACCCGGCCGGTGACTACCGGCTGCCGTACGAGCTGATCCCGCTGGCGCTGGTGAGCTTCAGCGACGTGCTGCGGCCGGAGGCGCAGGCGACGATCGAGCGCTTCTCCCAGGCCGGAATCGCGCTCAAGATCATCTCGGGCGACAACGCCGACACGGTCGCGGCGCTTGCCAGGCAGGCCGGGCTGTCGCCGCGCCTGCGGGCGGTGACCGGGACGACCCTGGCCACCCTGGACCCGGGGGCGCTCGACCTGGTGGCGAACGACGCCACGGTCTTCGGCCGGGTGACGCCGGAACAGAAGGCGGCGCTGGTGGAGGCGCTGCGCCGGCAGGGCCACTACGTGGCCATGATCGGCGACGGAGTGAACGACGTGCCGTCGCTCAAGCAGGCGGACCTGGCCGTGGCGATGCGCTCCGGGAGCCCGGTGGCGCGGAGCGTGGCCGACGTGGTGCTGCTGGGCGACTCCTTCGGGGCGCTGCCGGCGGCCTTCCTCGAGGGACAGCGGATCCGCAAGGGCATGGAGGACATCATCCGCCTCTTTCTGGTGCGGGCGCTCTACGTGGCGCTGGTGATCTTCGGCACGTCGCTGGCCGGCGCGGCCTTCCCGATCACGCCGAAGCACAACGCGCTGCTGGCGACCCTGACGGTGGGGGTTCCGGTGTTCGCGCTGGCGGCCTGGGCGCGTCCCGGATTGACGCCCCGGCGGCTCCTCCTCTCCGGCGCCGGCTTCGTCGTGCCGGCGGCGGCCTCGATCGCTGCCTTTGGCCTGATCGTCTACCTGTTCTATCTGACGATCTCGGGCGGCGACGTGCCCGCCGCGCAGAGCGCGCTCACCACGACGACGATGCTGTGCGGGCTGGTGCTGATTCCGTTCGCGCAGCCGCCGAACG
>DATKRJ010000069.1:0-7765 GCA_035532355.1 Thermomicrobiaceae bacterium
CCGGAGCGTTGCTCACGCTCCTCTCCCTGGCGACGCTGGCGCTGCTGCTGCGCTTTCTGACGTTCCCGGGGACCGGGATGGCCGCGGCCGTCGGCACGAGCGCCGCCCTGCTCGTCCTGAGCAACCCTCTCGGCTGGGTGGCGCTGCCGCTGCTCCTGCTCGCCGCCTGGGGAATCGCCCGGAAGCCGCGCGTCCGGGGAGCCGATCTGGCGGGCGCCGCCCTCGGCGCCGTCGTGACGATCATTCTCCTCGCCACCGCCCTCTTCACCCGGCCCACCGGCTTCGCCGACTTTTTCTCGGCCAGCTTTCGGGCGCTGTGGGACAACTACCTCGTCACGGCCGGTGCCGCCTGGCAGATGACGCCGTTTCAGTTGCTGATCGACGAGTTTCTGCCTGTAGTCCTGGGGCTCTACGCCGCCGGTGTGGCGCTGTTCAGCCGCGACGCCGATCTGGACGCGCCCGTGCGCGCGATACGCATGCTCTTCGTCTGGGCAGTCGTCGCCACGGCCGCGGCCTCGGTACTCGGCGGCAAAGACCTGGCGCTGTACGCGTTCGCGACGCTCCCCTGGGTCGTGCTCGGCGGCGTCGGCCTCGCGGCTGTCGTGGACGCCGTGGAGTGGTGGGAGGTCGCGCGCGGGCGGGCGCTCGCGTTCCTGGCCGTCGCGTTCCTGACGCTGGCCGCACTGGTCGACACGCTGGGGTTGCTCACTGGTGGTCCGTCAGGCGGTGCGGCGGTCTGGGCCCTGACCGTCGCGATCTTCGTGCTGCTGGTGCTGGTGCCGCTCGCCGGCTTCAGCCTCTGGCTCGCCAACCGTCTCGACCAGCCGGCCCGCGCGCTGCTCGGCTTCCTTGCCGTCGTCCTGCTCCTGGTAGTCACCTCGCACTCGACCTTCCTGCTCGGCGCGACCACCATCGAGCGCCCCGGTGAGCCCCTGACGGTTGGGAGTACCGCCCCGGACGTCGCCGACCTCGTCGGCCGCCTCGGGCGGCTCAGCGAGGACATGACCACGTTCGATCAGACCCCGCGGGATCCAACCGGCGGCCACGGACTCACCGTCGTGGTCGACCAGTCGATCGCGCAGCCGTTTGCGTGGTACTTCCGGGACTATCCCAACGTCACCGTCGTCTCGGCGGCCGACGCTCCAGCGGCGACGCGCACGACCGAGGTGATCATCACGCGCCCGGACCACGTGGCGGCGCTGGTGCCGTCGGGCAGCGGCTACGTAACCCGCGGCTACGCCCTGTCACTCACGGCACCGGCGAGCCTCGAGTCGCCGAACTGGCGGACTCTGCTGCCCGGGATCGTCAACCCGGGTGAGATCCGCCGGTTTGCGGGGTTCCTGATGGATCGCCAGGTGACGCTGAACCCGGCACCGCAGTCCTTCGCCCTGGCGCTCCGCACCGATCTCGCTCAGAAGATGTACGGCGCGGGCGCGCAGTAGGGGCCGGAGCCTGCCCCCGCCGACCCGGCTCCGCCTGGCCGCTCGTTGAACTCGATGAATCGGAGAGGTCGCGGCACCGGACATCGCCGGCCGCGCTGGCACGTGGCGCGACGATGCATCGCCGGTCGCCTGTGACGTCGCTCAGTCGTTGACCGACCAGCTGTGGTCGCCCGGCCCGTGCTGCAACAGGGTTTCGACTGTCTCGAAGAACTCGTCGAGATCGAACGGTTTCGGCAGGCAGGCGTCCGCGCCCACCGATGCGCCGTGCTCGCGCGCGCTGGGGTGTGACGACATCACCAGCGTCGCCACCCCATCGTGCTGCCGGATGCGCCGGACCAGCTCCGATCCGAGTCCATCCGGTAGCAGGAAGTCCGCGACCACCAGATCCGGCTCGTCCTGCTGGACTATCGCGAGCGCCTCCGCCAGCGTCGGCGCGGTGCGCACGTCAAAGCCCGCGTCGTCCAGCGCCCAGGCGATCAACTCGGAAATGGAGGGGTCATCTTCGACCACGAGAATCCGCCGCGTCGCCTCGTGAAATGTCATCTTTGACCTGCACTTACTATGATCACGTCGCCGGGTGCGCGACCTTTCCTCGAGACGCTGCGCCCCACGACAAACGATTCACGCCGCTCCCCACGTACCGCAGCCTTCGTGCCGCTTGACGGCTACACGAACGTACGCGGATGCCCATCCGCGTATACTTCAGCGGGCCGCGTCGCGAACGTGTCGAATGAGGTCGAGCTCCGTGAGCCGAATCCTGATCATCGAGGATGACCAGCACATCGCCGAGCTGATCCGCCTCTACCTGCACCGGGAGGGGCATGACGTCGTCCTCGCGGGCGACGGCCGGGAGGGGCTCCGCCTCTTCGGTGAGGACGAGCCGGATCTTGTGCTGCTGGACCTGATGCTGCCGGGACTTCACGGCCGCGACGTCTGCCGCGCGATCCGTACCCGAAGCGCCGCTCCCGTGCTGATGCTCACGGCGCTCGACGACGAGCGCGACGTCGTGGCCGGACTCGACCTGGGCGCGGACGACTACATCACCAAGCCGTTCAAGCCGCGCGAGCTGGTCGCCCGGGTTCGGGCGGCGCTCCGCCGGTCGGGCGGGCTGTCGACGGTCGCCCGGGAGGTGGTGGTTGGGGACCTGGTGCTCGACACGCAGGCCCGGGAGGCGCATATCGGCGGCCAGTCGGTTGAGCTGCGCGCCAAGGAGTTCGATCTGCTGCTGGCCCTGGCGGCCCATCCACGGGTCGTGTTCACTCGGGAGCAGCTGCTCCAGCAGGTGTGGGGACGCGACTACGACGTCGACACCCGCACCGTCGACGTCCACGTCAACCGCCTGCGCACCCGTCTGGCCGGGAGCAGCGCCGAGATCGAGACCGTGCGCGGCGTCGGCTACCGGCTGACATCCAGTGGCGACGCGCCGGAGCCGGTCTAAGTGCCCGAACTCTACCCGAGCGAACGTTGACGGCATCCCGGCTTGGTCCGGTGCCGCGCCCCACGGAGCCCACAGCCATGTTCAAGAGCCTGCGCGCGCGGCTCTTCCTCTCACACCTTGTGGTCATCGGTCTGGTCTTCATCCTGACCGCGGTGGCGGCCTTCGTGCCGCTGCGCCGGGCCCAGGACCGACTCGAGGTGCTACGTCTCGAGGGACTGGCGACCCCGCTGGTCGTACAGACCGGATTTATCATCCGCCGCGACCCAGCGAACGTCGGGCTGCTGAACGAACTGCTCGACCTGCAGGCGTTCCGTCTTGGCACGCGCCTGGTGCTGTTCGACGGGCAGGGCCACGTCATCCACGACACGTCGGCCACGGCGACCATCAGCCCGGCGCGTGTCAACGAGTTCAAACCGCATATCGCCCGCCTGGCCGCCGCCGAGGCGCAGGCCGCTCGCAGTGGCCGGCTGCCGACCGCTACGCCGATCCAGTACGTCGGTATCCGTGACGGCGACCGCATCGTGCTGGCCGCCGTGCCGCTAACGTCCGATCGGGTCATGGCACTGATCGCCCCGGTCCAGACCGTGCCGCTGCTCCGTGAGATCCTGGTGCCGCTGTCGCTCGCGTCGCTGGTCGGTTTGATCGGTGCGCTGCTGGCGACGGTCTTCCTCAGCCGATCGATTGCGCGACCCATCACGCGGCTCACGCAGGCCGCCGATGCCGTGGCCGCGGGCGATCTCGGCCGTAGCGTGCCCGGCGAGGGCGGCGACGAGGTCGGCCGGCTCGTGCGGAGCTTCAACGCCATGGTCAGTCGGCTGCAGGCTGCCTACGACAGCCAGCGGCAGTTGCTGGCCAACATCGCGCACGAACTGCGCACTCCGCTGACATCGATCCAGGGCTACGCGCTGGCGCTGCGCGACGACGTGATCACCGACGAAGCCGGCCGTGACGCGGCGCTGCAGACCATTAGCGACGAGGCCGACCGGGTGAACTCCCTGGTCGTCCAGATCCTGCAGCTGTCTCGCCTCGAGTCGGGCCAGTCGGAGCCCCATCCGACGCACCTCGACCTCGGTCAGGTCCTGGAGCGGGTCGTCCGCCGTCACCGCGTTGAGGCCGACGCGGCGGCGATCGGCCTCAATGCCAGCGTCGTCGATGGCCAGCTGGTGCTCGCCGACGAAGCGCTGATCGACCAGGCGATCGACAACCTGGTGCGCAACGCCATCCAACACACGTCGGCCGGGGGGAGGGTGTCGATCTCGGCCGGCCCCGCCCTCGACTCGCACCTCGGACACCCCCGGTTGCGCATCCGGGTCTCGGACAGCGGCTCCGGGATTCCGGCGGCACAGATCCCGTACATCTTCGAGCGCTTCCATCGCGGCGACCAGGACGGAGCGGCCGACGTCGGGCGACCGACCGGCTTCGGGCTCGGCCTGGCGATCGTGCGGGAGATCGTCGTCGCGCACGGGGGGAGCGTCGGGGTCGAGAGCCAGCTGGGTCTAGGGACCACCTTCATCATCGACCTGCCGCTCGCGGACGCGGAGACATCGACCGCGGACGCGCCCTCGCGTGCGACGCCCGCCGGGACGGCACACGGGGACTCCAGTCGGTGAGCGACGGGGCGCCACGAGAACAGTGGCACGGGAACTGCCGGCGCAATCGCCGCTGACATCCGGGGCCCAGCGCAGTGAGCCCCCGTTTGACGCGTCCGTGCGCCGCTGATACGATCACGTTTGACTCTCCCGCCATGAAGGGCGGGCTCAACGTGGCTGTGGAGGACGATCCAATGCTTCTGGAGCGCATCAACGGCCCAGAGGACCTGAAAACGCTGTCGATCCCTGAATTGGAGGCGTTGGCCAGCGAGATTCGCGAGACTATTTTTGACGTCGTGGTCGAGCAGACCGGCGGCCACTTCGCCTCCAACCTCGGGTCGGTCGAGCTGACGCTCGCGCTCCACTACACGTTCAACTCGCCGAGCGACAAGCTCGTCTGGGACGTCGGCCACCAGGGCTATCCGCACAAGCTCGTCACCGGACGCTACGAGCGCTTCGGCACGATTCGGCAGGAGAACGGGCTGAGCGGGTTCCTCCAGCGTGAGGAGAATCCGCATGACCAGTTCGGCGCGGGTCACGCCAGCACCTCCATCTCGGCCGCGCTGGGGATGGCCGTCGCCGGCCGGCTGAAGGGTGAGCGCTTCCGTACCGTCGCGGTGATCGGCGACGGCGCGCTCACGGGTGGCATGGCCTACGAGGCGCTCAACAATGCCGGCAGTCTGCAGGTTCCGCTCACGGTCGTGCTCAACGACAACGAGATGTCGATCGCCCCCAACGTGGGTGCCCTGTCGAAGTACCTCAGCCGTATACGCACCAACGAGCACTACAACCAGGCCAAGGCCGATGTGGAGCGGCTGCTCCAGCGCATGCCACAGGGCGATCTCCTGCTCGACTTCGGTAAGCGCATGAAAGACGCACTCAAAGAGGTCGTCTACCACACCATGATCTGGGAGGAGCTCGGCTTCACCTACGTCGGGCCGGTCGACGGCCACAACCTGCGCGACCTGATCGAGACGTTCCAGCAGGTCCAGGAGATCGACGGACCGGTCTTCGTCCACGCGGTGACGGTCAAGGGCAAGGGCTACCAGCCGGCCGAGAAAGACCCCTTCAAGCACCACAGCGCCTCGGTCAAGATCCCCGGCGCACCGCCGAGCCCACCCAAGTACCAGGACGTCTTCGGTGAGACGCTCACCCAGCTCGCGCGCGGCGACGAGCGGATCGTGGCGATCACCGCGGCCATGCCGGATGGCACCGGCCTGCTGCCCTTCGCCAAGGAACACCCCTCACGCTTCTTCGACGTGGGCATCGCCGAGCAGCATGCCGTGACCTTCGCCGCCGGCCTGGCGACCCAGGGGCTGCGACCGGTGGCGGCCATCTACTCCACGTTCCTGCAGCGCGCCTACGACCAGATCGTACATGACGTCTGCATCCAGAACCTGCCGGTCGTGTTCGCCATGGATCGGGCCGGGTTCGCCGGCGAGGACGGGCGTACCCACCACGGCGTCTTCGACTTCAGCTACCTGCGCTGCCTGCCCAACATGGTCCTGATGGCGCCCAAGGACGAGGACGAACTGCGGCACATGCTCAAGACCGCCATCGAGCACGAGAGCGGCCCCATCGCCGTCCGCTACCCAAGAGGGTCCGGCGTCGGCGTCTCCATGCTTGACGAGCCGCACGCGCTCCCGATCGGGCGCGGAGAGGTCTTGCGCGAGGGCGACGACCTGACGCTGATCGCGATCGGCGCCACCGTGCTGCCGGCGCTGCGCGCCGCCGAGATCCTCGCCGAGGACGGCGTCCGCGCGACCGTCATCAACGCCCGCTTCGTCAAGCCGCTCGACGAGCGCCTCATCCTCGACTCCGTTCGACGCACCGGCAACGTGGTGACCGTCGAGGAGGCCGTGGTTGCCGGCGGCTTCGGTAGCGCCGTCCTCGAGCTCCTGACGCGTGAGGGGCTGCACCTGCCTGCGGTCGAGATCGGCATCCCGGACCGGTTCTTCGACCACGCGTCGCAGGGCTCGCTGCGCAAGCAGGCCCAAATCGACGCCGAGAGTATTGCGCGTCGCGCGGCCGTCCTCGTGCGCCGCGAGCCGGTCGGTGCGGAGCCGATCGCCGCGAACTGACGCGAGCCGGAACTGGAGATCGCGGGCCGGAGCGGACGAGCGTCCCCTCCGGCTCGTTTTCGGATCGGGTGCATGCCGGAACTCCTCACTCTGCAGCGACTGGCCGCGTCCCTCACCGTCGCGCTGGATGTGCGGGCGCTGGAGCGGTTCGCGCTCTACCGCGACCTCCTGCTCGACTGGAACCAGCGCGTCAACCTGACGCGCATCACCGAGCCCGGCGAGGTCGAGCTCAGGCTCTTCGGCGACGCCCTGGCCCTCCACCCCTACGTTCGCCGCCAGGCGGAGGCGCACCCGGCCGCGCGTGCGCGCCGGCTGATCGACGTCGGCTCGGGAGCGGGCTTCCCCGGGCTGCCGCTGAAGATCGTCGATCCCACGCTGGACGTCGTCCTGCTGGAGGCCACCGGCAAGAAGGTCACCTTCCTCGAGGCCGCCATCGCCGAGCTCGAACTCGACGGCGTGCGCGCCGTTCACGGCCGCGCCGAGGACTTCGCCCACCAGTCCGCCTTCCGCGCACGCTTCGATCTGGTCACCGCGCGCGGCGTCGCCCGATTACCGACCCTGCTGGAGGTCTGCCTGCCCTTCCTCCGTCCGGGCGGCTGGGGCATCTTCCCGAAGGGCCGCGACGCCGCGGTCGAGGCGTCCGACTCCGCCAACGCGCTCGCGACGCTCGGAGCCCGCCTGCTGGACGTGGACCCGGCGCCGCTGCCGGAGCTCGAGGGCACCGTCATTGTCGTGGCGGAGCAAGTCGGCCCGGTGCCGTCCGGCTACCCGCGTCGCGCCGGCCTGCCGGTCAAACACCCACTCTGACCCCCCGGGCGCCCTCCTCCGCTGTAACGAAGCTGTAATGCATACCTCACCCGTGCGGCTTGTCGCCCCGATACCGCGGGAGCATGATCGTGCCGGGCGCCGTCCGGCGTCCGCGACGGCTGCGCTGGAGGAGACGACGGATGGCGTCGAGCGAGCGACTGGTGGTGATCGGCGGCGATGCCGCCGGAATGAGCGCCGCGTCCCAACTGCGGCGGATGCGCCCCGACGTGGAGATCGTGGCGTTCGAGCGCGGCCCGCACACATCTTACTCTGCCTGCGGCATGCCCTATCTCGTCGGCGGGCTGGTCGACGATCCCCGCGCCCTGGTCGCGCGCAGCCCGGCTGGGTTCGCCAAACTGCACATCGACGCCAGGGTCATGCACGAGGTGGAGGAGATCGATCTGGCCG
>DATKRJ010000070.1:0-3239 GCA_035532355.1 Thermomicrobiaceae bacterium
CCGCGAAGTAGGCGACCAGCGACGGCCCGGCCGACGAGATCGCGCGACGCAGCACGTCCTGCCGCAGAGTGGTGTCGAGCGCGGTCGTCCCCTCCCGGGCGAGCCCGGCCAGGTTGCGGTGCTCGGGGCGCTGCAGGGCTACGGCGAGGCCCGGCAGGACGTCGGTGATCAGGTTGACGGCGAGGATCTGGCGGGTGGTCATCGGCGAGCCGAACCCGACGACGCTCCCACCGATCAGCAGGCCCAGCTCACCGAGGTTGCCGCCGAGGAGCAGGCCGAGCGCCCGGCGGATGTTGCGCCAGAAGCTGCGGCCCTCCACCAGCGCCTCGACCAGCGTGCTGAAGTCGTCGGAGGCCAGCACGATGTCGGCCGCCTGGCGCGCCACCTCGGTTCCCCGGCCCATCGCCACCCCAACGTCTGCCAGGCGCAGGGCCGGGGCGTCGTTGACGCCGTCGCCGGTCATGGCGACCGTATGGCCGTGGCGCCGCAGGCTCTCGACGATGCGCACCTTGTCGAGCGGGGTGGCGCGGGCGATCACGGTGGCGCGCTCGAGCCGCTCGTCGAGCTCGCCGTCCTTGAGCTGAGCGATCTCCGTGCCGACCAGGATCTCGCCCCGGCCGTTGAGCAGTCCCGCCTGCCGGCCGATGGCCCGCGCCGTCTCCGGATGGTCGCCGGTCAGCATGATCACGCGGATGCCAGCCTCGTGGCAGCGGCGGACCGCGTCCTGGACGTCGGGCCGCAAGGGATCCCGGATGCCGAGGAACCCGGAGGCGACGAGGTGGAGCGGGTCGTCGACGCGCGTATTGGCCGGCCCCTCGGCAACCATCAGGACGCGCAGGCCGCGGGCGGCGAGGGCGTCCGCCCGGGCGAGCAGGCGATCGCGCCCGTCGGCGTCCAGCGGGCGCTCCCCGTCATTGTGGCGCACCCGGTCGCAGCGGGCGATGACCGTCTCGGGGGCACCCTTCACGTAGAGGCAGCCGTCCACGAGCGTCGCGTGGAAGGAGCGCGCCGACTCGAACGGAGACTCGGCGGCGCGCGGCCGGCGCAGCTCGTCGCCCAGGCCGGCCGCGACGGCGCCCTCGACGACCGCCACGTCGGTGGGATGTGCCGTGATGTCGGGGGCGTCCGGCGGCGGGCTCGCCAGCGCCGCGGCGCGCAGCACGTGGCGCAGCGCCGGGTCCAGCTCGCCCGGCAGGGGCGCGTCCCGGTCGGCGGTGGCGACCAGCCCGGCGGCGAGACGCCCGACGGTCAGCGTGCCGGTCTTGTCGGTGCAGGCGACGTCCACCCGGCCGAGCGCCTCGACGGCCCCGAGCCGGCGCACCAGCGCCCCGCGGCCGACGAGCCGCCGGGAGACGGCGCTCTCGGCCACGCGCGACAGGAGTGGCAGCCCCTCCGGGATGGCCGCCACGGCGATGGTGGCCCCGATGCCGAGCTGGCTCAGCGGCGAGGCGCCGCGCAGCAGGCCCGCCCCGGCCGTGACCAGGCCACCCGCCAGCGCGAGCGGCAGAAACTGGCGGAGCAGGCTCGTCAGGCGCACCCCGAGCGGGCTCTGCTCCGTGCCGTCAAGGTCGAGCGCGGCCGCCGTCGCGCCCAGCCGCGTACTCCGGCCGACGGCGACCGCCACGGCTCGCGCGTGGCCGACGATGACGTCGCTCCCGTCCAGGACGACCCGGCTCTCCCCGCTCGGCCCATCGGCGGCCTTGACGACCGGGACCGACTCCCCGGTCAGCGTCGACTCGTCGACCTCCAGGTTGCTGGACTCGATGAGGCGGGCGTCGGCCACCACGCGATCGCCCGGTGCCAGCAGGAGGATGTCGCCGGGGACGACGTCGTGCGCCGAAACCGGCCGCGGTGCGCCGTCGCGCAGCACGGTCGCGGTGGGCGCGGACATCGCGTGCAGCGCCTCGGCCGCGCGCCCCGCCTGCCGTTCCTGCCAGGTACCGACGGCGACATTGGCCGCGATGGTCGCCCCGATGATGGCCACGTCGACCGGGGTTGCCACGAGCAGCGACACCCCCGCGCCGACGGCGAGGAGGCCGGTGAGCGGCGAGGTGAGCTGCTCGACGAGGGCCTGGAGCACAGGATGGTGCTGCCGCCGGGCGGTCGTGGCCCGCCGACGCGTGTCGGCCTCCGGCTGGCTCAGCCCCTCCGCGCGGCTACCGAGGGCAGTCAGTGTGCTGTCGACGTCGCGCTGCCCCCAACGCTCCGGCCGCGGCTCCGCGACGCGGGTCAGGATGGGCACCTTGCGCTCGCCGCCGCGCAGGCGAACCCAGCCATCGGTGAGCGCGCCGAGTGAGGCGGCGTAGACCCCGACCGAGGCGCTCTGGACCCCGGGGGTCCCGCGGAAGCCCCAGCCCGCCCCGAACACGTTCGAGGCCACCGAGAGCGCGACGGAGTCCCGCAGCGCGGCCTCGCGTCGGGCGCCGGCCTCGACGATGGCGGTGACCCCGCCGAGGTCCGGCGTCAGCACGTCGGCGCGTGCCGGGAGGCGCGTGCGCCGATCGCTCAAACCGATGGCGAGGTCGCAGGTCTCAAACGCTTCGGCCGCCTCGGCGCTGTCGGAGACGAACGCGACGACCTTGCCCTGACGCTGACGGGCGCGAATGGCCGCGACCGCGTGGCGTTCGGTCACCAGCGCGATGCCGGACCGCCGTGCCAGTGCCCGGGCCGCCTCGCGGTCGCCGCGCTCGATCACGCCGAGCTCGACGCCGTGGCGCGCGCAGAGCGCCACCAGATCGGCGTGGCCGGCGCGGAGCCGCGGCCGCAGCCCGAAGACCGCGAGCGACTGCTCGTCGTCCTCACGGCGGAGCACCAGCACCGTCTCGCCCCGCGCCGCCAGGCGCGCCGCGGCCGGGAGGTGGTCCGCGTCGGTCGCGGTGCGCAGCGTGTAGCTGGCACCGTCGACGTGCCCACTGGCGACGCCGCGATGGAACCGGCCGTCACGCGCGGGGATGGTCGCGACCGAGCGGAAGAGGCCGCCCCAGGGTGAGCCGGCCGCGGCGGCGACGCCGGCGGCGGTACCGAGGAGATCCGACGTCTCGTAGCCGTCGGCCAGGGGCAGCGCGCTAGTCAGCTCGACACCGTCCGCCAGCAGCGACGGCCGATCGAGCAGCAGCGCTCCGGGGAGACGGATGACCCGCTCCGGCCGGGTCCCGATGACGGTGACACCGGCGCGCAGGACCCGCGCCGCCGCGCCGGTGTCGGCAGCCTCCTTGCCGATCAGGGCGGGGCGCGGGTTG
>DATKRJ010000071.1:0-16001 GCA_035532355.1 Thermomicrobiaceae bacterium
CGGGTCGGCCAGTCGCCGCGCGGTCAGGCGCGTCTCGATCGTTCCCGGGCAAACCGCGTTGGCCCGCACACCCTGCCCAGCGTACTCCACCGCGATCGAGCGGGTGAGCGCGAGGATGCCGGCCTTTGACACGGCATAGGCCGCGCGATCCACCAGTCCGAACAGCCCGGCCACCGAGCTCATGTTGACGACCGCGCCTCCGCCGCTCCGTACCATCGCCGGCAGCGTCCGCCGGCAGCAGCGGAACATCCCGGTCAGGTTTACGTCCAGATTGCGCTGCCATCCGTCGTCACTGGTCGTGTCGACGTACCCGGGCACGATGATTCCCGCTACGTTCGCCAGCACGTCGACGCCTCCGAACTCGCGCTCGGCCGCCGCCACCATCGTGCCGACCTCGTTCTCGAGTGAGACGTCGGCGTGTACCGCGAATACGAACTGGTCCCGCGCCGATGCTTCCACCATCAGCGTCTCTAGCGCGGCGTCGTTTACGTCGGCGGCACAGACGCGCGCGCCTTCGGCCGCGAAGAGCTCCGCGATCGCGCGGCCGATGCCGGTCGCCGCCCCGGTCACGATCGCGCGCTTGCCGTCCAGTCGACCCCGCATTCTCGCCGCCCTTTCGCGCCCGTCGTCCGCCTCACTGTTCGGCCGGCGCGCCGTTGCCGTCGTGCGATGCGCGAGCACCTATTCGCGCCGACCCCGACCTGCGTTACCCTAGCATCTCACGGTGGGCCGGGACGCGCCGGTGCGTCGAACCGGCCTGGTCGCAGGGAGGGAGTGTGCCAATGCCGGAGCTCGACCTAGTCATTCGCGGCGGTGAGGTCGTCAACGCGGGCAGCCGCGCTGTCGCCGACGTCGGCATCGCCGACGGACGCGTCTTCGCGCTTGGCGGTGATCTTCAGGCACGAGAGGAGATCGACGCGACCGGCAAGCTTCTGCTGCCCGGCGCGATCGACGCGCACGTCCACCTCTCGGGTAACTGGGTCGATGACTACACCAGCGGTTCCGCGGCGGCCCTGGCCGGCGGTGTCACTACCGTCGGCAGCATGACGCGCATCCCCTCGGGCGAGACTCCCCTGACCGCCCTTGGACGCGAAGCAGACACTGTTCTCGAGCAGGCCATCGCGGACGTCTTCCTGCACCCGATCATCGCCGACGTCACGCCGGAGACGCTGGCCGAGATTCCCGCGCTGCTGGCCGGCGGCTGCAACACGATCAAGTACTTTATGTCGACGCCGCGCTTCGACCCGCAGGCGCTCGCCTTCCTCGAGGCCACGCGCCTGGCCGGCGAGAGCGGGCTGCTGACAATGATCCACTGCGAGGACCATGCGATCATCGCCGAGGCCACCGCGCGCCTGACCGCCTCGGGTAACACCTCGCTGCGCTACTACCCCGAGAGCCGACCAGTGGTCTCCGAGGTGGTCGCAACGCAGCGAGCAGTCGCCATCGCCGAGACCACCGGTGCGCCCGTCTACCTCGTACACCTGTCGTCGAAGCGCGCGCTCGAGGTGTGCGCCGAGGCCCAGGCCCGTGGCGTGCCGGTCTACGTCGAGGTGCGGCCGCTCTACCTGTACTTCACGCGCGAGCGCTTTGACGAGCCCGAGGGACCCAAATACCTCGGTCAGCCTCCCCTGCGTGAGCAGGACGACGTCGATGCGCTCTGGGACGGCATCCGCCAGGGAGCGGTCCACACCGTCTGCACCGACCACGCGCCCTGGACACTCGAGCAGAAACTCGCCGCCGACCACAACCTGACCGCCCTGCGCCCCGGCATGGAGAATCTTCAGACGCTGCTGCCGATGCTCTACTCCGAAGGCGTGCGCACCGGCCGCATCTCGCTCGACCGCCTGGTCGAGGTCCTGTCCACCAACACCGCGAAGCTTTTCGGCCTTTACCCGCGCAAAGGAACTATCAGCGTCGGGGCCGATGCCGACATCGTGGTCTTCGATCCTGAGTGGTCCCGGGTCATCGACCGGAGCATGGTCAAGTCGCGCGCCGGGCACTCGGTCTATGAGGGCTGGGAGGTTACCGGCTGGCCCGCGATCACGCTGCGCCGCGGCGAGGTCGTCGTCCGAGACGACGACGTGGTGGGCACCGCGGGCTCCGGACGCCTTGTCCATCGAGGCGCGACCCAGATGCTGTGAGCGCGGATCGCCAGGAGGAGTCTGTGATGAGTTCGAGCCAGCCGGAGGCGTCGCCGCGCCCACGCCTGCGAGACCTCGGCATCGTCGTCGGCACCATGGAGCCGGGTCCCTTTAACGCCATCACCGACGTGCCTGGCGTTCGCGTCGGCCACGCCACGGTCGTTCGCGGTGAGGGAGCTCTTCAGATCGGACAGGGACCCGCCCGAACGGGCGTCACCGCGATCCACCCACACGAGGGGTCCGTGTTCGCGTCGATGGTGCCGGCGGCGATCGCTGTGCTCAACGGCGCCGGGGAGATCACCGGCCGCTCCCAGGTGGACGAGTACGGCACGCTGGAGACACCGATCCTGATAACCAGCACGCACGCGGTCGGAACGGTACACCGGGGCGGAATCGACTGGCTGACGCGACACGAGCCCACTGTCGGCACGCGCCACTTCGTGATTCCGGTCGTGGCCGAAACGTTCGATGGCTTCCTCAACGACGCGGCGGGCCAGCACGTGACGGCGGAGCACGTCTTCGACGCGCTCAACTCCGCGACCGGCGGACTGGTCACGGAGGGGAACGTCGGCGGTGGCACCGGGATGACGCTCTTCCAGTTCAAGGGCGGTATCGGCACGTCGTCGCGCCGCGTCGCGATCGGCGGTCGGAAATACGTGCTCGGAGTCCTCATTCAGGGCAACTTCGGCCGCCGTGCGGACCTGCTGGTCGATGGCGTGCCGGTGGGGCTCGAAATCACCGATCTGTTACCGGAGTCACCGGGCGCGCGGGCCGATCCTCGCGAGAAGGATGGCTCGATCATCGTGGTAATCGCGACCGACGCGCCGCTCAGTGATCGTCAGCTAGGCCGACTCTGCCGCCGAGGCATGCTGGGACTGGGGCGGGTCGGCTCGACGGCGCGGAACTCGTCGGGCGACCTGCTCATTGCCTTCTCGAACGCGCCCGAGAACCGCGTCGACCGCTTCCGTGACGACCCAGTGCTGACGGCGCGGCGCCTCGCGGATCCGCTGATGGACGACGTCTTCCAGGCGACCATCGAGGCCACGTCCGAGGCAGTGCTCAACGCCCTCGTGGCCGCCGAAACGATGGTGGGCAGGGACGGTCATGTGGCCCATCGCCTGCCTCACGACCGTCTCCAGGAGGTAATGCGGAGCCACGGGCGGCTCCGCACCGGGGCGTGATCGGACCCACGCTCCGTCTTGAAGTCAGGCGAACTCGGCTATTGGGCGCCGGGGCCGCGCACGACGCGGCCGGGCAGCGCGCCGGTGTGCTCGCCGCCCTGGACGACCCGGCTGCCGTTCACCCACACCTCGCGGACCCCCACCGCCAGCTCGTGCGGCGCCTCGAACGTCGCCCGGTCCCCGATCTTCGCCGGGTCGAACGCCACCACGTCGGCGTAGCTGCCCGCCGCCAGCCGGCCCCGCTGCCGTAGCCCCAGCCGGTCCGCCACCGCCGAGGTCATCTTGCGCACCGCGTCCTCCAGCGTCAGCACCCCCTCCTCGCGCACGTACTGGCCGAGCACGCGCGGGTAGGTGCCGTAGGCGCGCGGATGGACGGGGCCGACCGGCGCGGCCCAGGCGGGATCGAGCCCACCCGCGTCAGTCGAGATCTTGTTCCACGACTGCTGAAGCCCGAGCCTGACGTTCTCCTCGGTGATCATGAAGTAGATCGTCGAGATGCGTTGGTTCTCCGAGATCAGCAGATCGATCGCCGCGTCGATCCAGTTCTGCCCTCGCATCTCGGCGATCTCGGACAGCCGCTTCGCGGCATATTGCCTGTTCTCTGGGCGCTCGAACCCAACCGGCATGATCCCCTCGGGGCTCGACTCGCGGCCCATCGCCTCCCATTCGCCGCTGGGGTGCAGCACCTCCTCGGTGACGCGGGCACGCATGGCAGGATCGCGCAGATTGTCGTACAGCTTGCCGTCGGCCGAGATCCAGGGCGGCAGCACCGACGTGAGGCCGGTGCCGCTTGCCGTATACGGGTACATGTCTGCAGTGACGTCGATCCCCGCGGTCCGTGCCCGCTCGATCCGCGCAATGAGCTCCGGCATCTTGTGCCAGTTGCTCCGCCCCGCCGCCTTCAGATGGTAGACCTCGACCGGCACTCCCGCCCGCCGGCCGATCTCCACCGCCTCGTCGATCCCCTCGAGGAGCCCGTTGGCTTCGCTGCGGATGTGGGTGATGTAGACCCCGCCGTAGGGCACCAGCACGCGGCAGACCTCGACCAGTTCGTCGGTGTCGACGTAGGCATCGGGTGGGTAGATCAGGGCATAGGAGACGCCGAAGGCGCCGTCCTCCATGGACTCGGCGAGCACCCGCGTCATCGTCGCTAGCTCGTCTGGGGTGGCGGGCCCCATAGCCATGCCCTTGGCGAACTGCCGCAGGGCGCCGCCGCCGAGGAAGGAACCGATGTTGGGCGAGACGCCGGCCTCAGCCTGGGCGTCCAGCCAGTTCCCGAAGCGCGTCCAACCCTTTGCCTTCTCGCGCCACGGCGCGATTGCCTGGCCGTACGGCGTGTGGCGCAGCCCGCTTTCCAGCTTTCCGCCCACCGGCGCGGGGGTCCAGGCCTCGCCCATGATCTCGGTGGTCACACCCTGCAGGATCTTTGACAGGCAGCGGCCATCCACCATGAGCGGGATGATGGAGTGGCTCTGGATGTCGATGAAGCCGGGTGCGACGACGAGGCCGGTAGCGTCGACGACCTCGCGGGCGTTCTCTACCGGGATGCGACCGGGCGGGGCAATCGCGGCGACGCGATCATCGGAGATCGCCACGTCGGCGTAGGTCCACGGGTTGCCGGTGCCGTCGACCACCTTCCCACCCCGGATCAGCACGTCAATGCCATCGGTCACGCGGCTTCCTCCTCCGGTGTCACGCGCTCCAATGATGAGTCCCGACGCCCGGCATCCCCTCGCCGGAGCGGCGGGTCGCGCCAGCATAGCGCGGCGCCGGACGACCTGTACAGGCGAAGAGGACCGGTGCCGGGCCCCGTCCGTGGGCGTCTTCTGGTCAGCGAGCCGTGCCGCTCCCGTGCCAGTCCGGCTGGAACCACCAGCTGAACCACTCGCGCCGCGCCTCCCGGGCTCCAGGCAGCTGCGACAGCCGTGGGATCAGGCCGTCCTCGATCGCGCCGAAGTAGTAGCTCGAACCGATGAAGGACAGGAATGACACCACCGTGTTAGCGACCACGAACATGTCGAAGACCTCGTCCCATTCGCCGGTAAAGCTCACCGCGTTCTCTCGCTGCGCCGGAACGGTCCCCGGGATGCACGACACCAGGTCGAATCCGACGCGGTTCCGCGACTGTAGCTCCAACTCGACCCGCCCGGGCACTCGCCCCGTGCCGATCGCCAGCCGCCGCGCCCAGCCGTCGGCCGCTGCCGCCTCGACCTCCCGCTGGACCTCCGCCGGGTCGCGCGACTCGGCCGTCCACATGGACGTCGAGCGCTTCGTCTGCAACTGCGGAACCTGCGGTGCGACCATGGCGGTCTGCATCAGGGTGTATTGATCTCCCGCGTTGAGCACCACTGGGATCCGGTGCCGGGCGCAATGGAGCGCGATGAACGACGGCTCGCCGACCTCGACGCCGTCGATCCAGGAGCGTGTATCGACGTGGAACGAGTGCGGCATGAAGGCATCCGGCGTCCCGGCAGCGGCGTGGAACCCGAGCAGCACCACGGCGTCCAGTCCGAGCGCCACCGCTTCACGGAGCTGGTTCAGCATCCCCGGCGCATCCAGAAACCGAGCGGGTGCCGGCAGGGCATCACGCCGGATATTCCTCCCGCTGGAGTGCGCGTCGATGACCAGCACGTCCGTGACGCCCACCTGGACGAGGCCGCGTGTGGCCGAAGCGACCTCGGCGGTCATCAGGTCGCAAGACTTCTCGTAGCCGGGAGTCCCTCCCGCCAAATCCCGCCGGTGATCGTCGACCCCGGCGATGCCCTCGATGTCGGCGATAATCAATGCTCGACCCGCTGCTACGCTCATGCGCTGCCTCCCGTGTCCCGCCGTTGGCCGGCGCGTCGCTGTAGCGCGCCGCGCTCGCGCACCATCATGGCACGGGCGGGTGCGCCGGTCACGCTCGGTTCGGTTCGACTGCAGCCCGTGAACTGCCACCAACATCCGGCACCATTCCCCGGTGCGGCCGTGTGGCGGCGTTGTAGGGCCTGTGACCATTCGACTAGAATTGGGCACTGCGCGACGGGCCTGTAGCTCAGCGGCAGAGCAAGGGGCTCATAACCTCAAGGTCGTAGGTTCGAATCCTACCAGGCCCACCGATCTCGCGCTTGCGCTCAGGCAGTCACCATGTTAGTGTACGTACAGTATGATCGAACAGGAGGGCGTGATCGAGGAGGCAACCCTGGCGCGGCAGATCGCGGCGATCGCATCGGACACGTTGGCCAGCGATATCCTGGTGCTGGACATCCAACGTGTCTCCTCCATCGCGGACTACTTCGTCATCTGTTCGACCGATAACCCGCGCCAGTTGCGGGCGGTGGCCGACCAGATCCAGGAGGGGCTCCGCGACGACGGGACCCGTCCCGAGCGCCGCGAGGGCATGCCGGAGACGGGCTGGGTCGTCCTCGACTACGGCGCCGTGATCGTACACCTGTTCACCACCGAGCAACGTGAGTTCTATCGTCTGGAGGACCTGTGGTCGGACGCTCAGCGCCTGCTGGTCATCCAGTAGCGCGGCGGCGGCCCGGAGGCACGGCGCGGAGGCGCTCCATGCATTCTGGCTCGGGAACTCGATTCGTGTTGCCATTCGTGCTGGGTACGGTCTGCGGTGCGCTCGGAGGAGCCACCGTCGGCGCTCTGCTCGGGGACCGGCTATTGACGGTGGTTGTCCACCTCGTGTCGTTGCTTAGCCACCACGATTCCGACGAGCTGCGCTTTGACCTGCTCGCCCAATAGCGAGGCTCAGCTTTCGTCGGGGGACTCGGGCAGCTCCGGGGGGCCGGCCTCCTCGAGTCGCTCCATAACCTCGTCCGGATCCGCGCCGCGCTCGATGTCGGTGAGCGCCTGGTCGAGGTCTGCGTCCAGTGGCTCGCCCATCTGCGCGCTCATCTGACGTGTCCAGCGCACCAGCTCCATCGGATCGGCGTCCTCGTCGGGCATGCCGGCGAGCGAGCCCATCCCCCCCATGCCGTACGGATCGTCGTCGTAGTACCCGTCGCCGCCCATCCCGTCGTCGAAGGCTTCTCCGCCCTCGGCCCCCTCCGACGGCCCCGGGATGTCGTCGCGCGATCCGCCCCGCCGCATCACGACGCGCGAGAACAGGCGTTCCAGGTTGGCGCCGCCGCAGCGCGGGCAGCGCGGATCGCCTACCGCGCTGATCGAGCGGAAGAAGATGCTGACCTTTCGATGACAGTCGTTGCAGCGATACTCGTAGATCGGCACGCCTAGGATCTCCTCGTCAGTTCCGACATTGGCTGCTCGCCCAGCCGCCCGCTGTGCCGCGCCAGCGCCCCCAGCACCGCCAGTCCCACGATCCCCACCCCGATCAGCGCGAACAGCTTGAGCTCCGGCCGCGGCACCAGCAGCGATACGGCTCCGAGCAGCGCCGACACGCCCGCCATCGCCAGCACGATCTGCTGCTGAGTCCAGCCGAGATCCAGCAGGCGATGGTGAAGATGCCCTCGGTCAGCGTACAGCGGCGAGTGTCCGTTCATCATCCGGTAGACGATCACCCAGGCGACATCCAGGATCGGAACCCACAGCGTCAAGAGTGCCGTCGCGATCTTGGCACCGCCGATGATCGAGATGACTGCCAGCGCGAAGCCGATGAACATTGCCCCGGTGTCACCCATCAGGATCCGCGCAGGGTGCCAGTTGAACGGCAGGAAGCCGATAATCGCCGCGCCGAGCGCCGCCGGCAGCAGTGAGATGGTGAACTGGGGGTCGCCCGGCGGCTGGAAGTAGGTGTGGATGAACAGGACGGCGGCCGCGATCAGGGTGACGCTGCCGGCCAGCCCGTCCAGGCCGTCGATCCAGTTCAACGTGTTCATCATCCCGAGGATCCAGAAGAAGGTGAATCCGATCGCGAACGCGACCGGCAGATGGATCACTCCACCGAACGGGCTGTTGAACTGGTCGATCACCAGACCGTGATCTGGGCCGCGCAGTCGCGGAAAGGTTACCATCGCCGCCGCCCCGGCCTGCCAGGCGAGCTTCTGCAGTGGCGCCACACCGACCAGGTCGTCGTAGAGCATGACGACCACGACCAGCACCGACCCCAAAGCCAGCAGCAGAATCCGCTCGACCTCGATCGGGTAGCGCTCGACCGGGAACCAGAAGCTGACCCCTACCGCGGCGAGGAATCCCACGAACAGACCCAACCCGCCAATGCGCGGCAGCGGCCGGTCGTGGACGTGGCGTGCTTCCGTTGGCGCCTGCACCAGTCCGAGACGCTGCGCGAGGCGCTCGAGCGTCCTGACCAGACCGGCCGACACGAGCCCGGCCACGAGCGCCACGAGCAGCGCGATCAGCGCGCGGGTCATCGTGCGTATCCCGCCTGGGTCGGCCTCACGCGCCGGCCTGGCTCGCCGCGACGCCGCTCACTCCCGGCAGTGGGAATTGGCTCACCAGTTCGGCAACCTCGCTACGCAGCCGTCCTGCGAGCTCCTCGTCGTCAGGTTCTCGGAGGCGCCGCGCGATCATCGATGCCGTCGCCCGCATGTCGTCTGGCCCGAAGCCGCGAGTCGTCATCGCGGGCGACCCCAGCCGGATGCCGCTGGCCTGCGTGGGCGGCCGTGGGTCCCCGGGAATGGTGTTCTTGTTGACCGTGATGTCGATCTCGTCCAGCAGCCGCTCGGCCTTGCGTCCACTCATACCGACCGAGGTGAGGTCGAGCAACATCAGGTGATTGTCCGTTCCACCCGAGACGATGCGCATCCCCGCCGACTGCAGCGCCTCCCCCAGCACCCGCGCGTTCTCGAGCACGCGCTCGATGTATTGCCGGTACCGCGGCTGGAGCGCCTCGCCGAAGGCCACTGCCTTGCCCGCAATAACGTGCATCAGCGGGCCGCCCTGCATGCCGGGAAAGACCGTCTTATCGATCGCGGCCCCCAGATCCTCGTCGCACAGGATCATGCCGCCCCGCGGGCCACGCAGCGTCTTGTGGGTAGTGGTCGTCGTGATCTGTGCGTATCCGATCGATGTCGGGTGCAGCCCCACCGCGACCATCCCCGCGATGTGCGCGATGTCGGCCATCAACAGGGCGCCGACCCCGTCGGCGATCTCGCGAAATCGCGCGAAGTCGATGAACCTGGCATAGGCGCTCGCGCCCGCGATGATCAGCTTCGGCCGCACCTCTCGGGCGATCCGTCGCACCTGGTCGTAGTCGATCCGCTCGGTCGTCGCGTCGACGCCATAGGCGTGCACCTCGAAGAAACGTCCCGAGAAGTTCACCTTCAGCCCGTGCGTCAGGTGGCCGCCCTCCTGTAGGCTCATGCCCAGGATGCGGTCTCCGGGATCCAGCACCGTGAACATCGCGGCCATGTTCGCCTGCGCGCCCGAGTGTGGCTGAACGTTCGCGTGCGCGGCACCAAACAGCAGCTTCGCGCGATCCCGGGCCAGATTCTCCGCGATGTCGACACAGCCGCAGCCCCCGTAGTAGCGCTTGCCCGGCAGCCCCTCGGCATACTTGTTCGTCAGCACCGAGCCGACCGCCTCGAGCACGGCGGGACTGGTGAAGTTCTCTGAAGCGATCAGCTCGATCGTCCCCGCCTGGCGCCGTTCCTCGCAGCCGATGGCCGCGAACACCTCGGGGTCACTGGACCGCAGCGCGCCCATCCGGGTCTCCCCTCGCTGGAGACGGCTACTCCCACCCATGGATGCAGCCTGAGTGTAGCACAGCGACCGTTCACTCCCGGTCGGAGCGGCGCGCCCGGAAGCGCATCACGATCGGGGTTCCGGTAAAGCCAAACTCTTCACGAATCGTGTTCTCGAGGTACCGCTGGTACGAGAAGTGGACGTTCTCCGGATCGTTGCAGAAGAAGACAAACGTCGGCGGCTCCACCGTCGGCTGCGTGGCGTAGTAGAACTTGAGCCACTTGCTCGGCTTCGAGGCCGGCGGGTGCCGACTGACCGCGTCCCGCAGCAGGCGGTTCAACTCGCCGGTCGACACGCGCCGCGTCCGCTCGGCAACCACCGCCAGTGCCAGCTCCATGACCTGCTGCACCCGTTGACCGGTAAGCGCCGACGTGAAGATGAGGGGCGCGTAGGGCACGTAGTCGAAGATCTCACGGGCCTTCGCGGTGAACTCCTTCATGGTGTTGGAGTCCTTCTCGACCAGGTCCCACTTGTTGACGACGATGACGATCCCTTTGTGGTCGTCGGCAATGTATCCGGCGATGTGCTGGTCCTGCATCGTGAACGGCTCGGTGGCGTCCAGCACCAGCACCGCCACGTCTGCGCGGGTCACCGCTCGGGTCGAGCGCAGCACGCTGTACCGCTCGATCCCGGGCACCACCTTCCCGCGGCGCCGGATTCCCGCCGTGTCGATCAGCACGACCGGGGCGCCGTTCCAGACGATCTCGGTGTCTACTGCGTCGCGCGTCGTGCCCGGCACGGCCGACACGATCTGCCGTCCCTGACCGATGATGGCGTTCAGCAGCGCCGACTTCCCTACGTTGGGCCGGCCGACAATCGCGATGCTGGGCACCTCGGGCCGCTCCGACTCCTCCGAGACGGGCAGCTCGGCCGTGATCGCGTCCAGCAGGTCTCCGACCCCGGTGCCGTGGATCGCCGAGATCGGGTACGGCTCACCCAGCCCAAGCTCGTAGAAGTCGACGGCGCTGTCCTGCCGCGCCCGGGCCTCGGCCTTGTTCACCGCCAGCAGCACCGGCTTGTGGGCGCGCCGCACGAGATCCGCCACCTCGAGATCTCCCGCGGTCGGCCCGCTCTGGCCGTCGACCAGCAGCACGACCACGTCTGCCTCCTCGAGCGCGAATCGCGCCTGTGCTTGCGTGGCTCGCGAGATCTCGACCGATGACGCGCGCTCGACCTCCACCTCCGCCTGGAGCCCGCCCGTGTCGACCACGTCGAACTCCACACCGTTCCAATCGGTCTCGCCGTAGATGCGATCACGCGTCGTCCCGGGCAGGTTCTCGACGATGGCCCGGCGCTCGCCAACGAGCCGGTTGAACAGGGTGGACTTGCCGACGTTCGGCCTCCCGACGATGGCTACCAGCGATCTCGCCACGGATGACTCACCTCTCTGTGCCCGCGCCGCCTGGCGTGGAAGACGATGCTGTTGCGCCACGGCGCGGCTGGGAATGGCGGAGGCGGGCCAAGCGGCCCGCCCCCGCTGCCTACGTTTGACGAGGTATTAGCTCAGCCGCGCGAGCGCCTCCACGAAGTTGTCGATCGACTCACGTGTGTTCATCTCAGTCGTCGCGACGAGCATCAGATTCGCCAGCACGTCGTCCACGTTCTCCAGCGCATGCCCACCGATGATGCCGTTCGCGGCCAGGCGGCGGTTGAGCGTGGCGGGATCACTCGGGCAGCGCACCGCGAACTCGTTGAAGAACGGGCCAGTGCCTACCACTGCGAACCCCGGCAGCGCGCCGAGACGCTCAGCCAGGTAGTGTGCATTATGGTAACAGGTCTCGGCCACCTGGCGCAGCCCCGCCGGCCCAATTGACGCCATGTAGACCGTAGCGGCCAGCGCGTTGAGCCCCTGGTTGGTGCAGATATTGCTGGTGGCTTTCTCGCGCCGGATGTGCTGCTCGCGGGTCTGCAGTGCCAGGACGAAGCCACGCTTGCCTTCGGCGTCCTCGGTCATTCCGACCAGCCGTCCCGGCATCTGGCGCACCAGCTCCTGCTTGCATGCCAGCAGGCCCACCACCGGCCCGCCGTAGCTCTGCGCGTTGCCCAGGCTCTGCCCTTCGCCCGCCACGATGTCCGCCCCGAGCTCGCCCGGTGACTTCAGCAGGCCGAGCGCGATCGGGTAGGACGCCACCACCAGCCGTGCCCCTGCGGCGTGCGCCCGCTCAGCGAAGCCGGCCACGTCCTCGATGCGTCCGAAGAAGTTCGGGTACTGGACGATGACGGCCGCGGTCGAGGCGTCCACCAGGCTGTCGATCATGTCCGGCGTCGCCTGCAGCGTGTCCACCGGCAACGGGATCTCGACGACCTCGACCGGCAATCCGCTGGTGTAGGTCCGCAGGACGGAGCGGTAGTTCGGGTGTACTGTCCCGAGCACGATGATCTTTGTTCGCCGCTTCGGCAGCGAGACCGCCAGCAGTGCCCCCTCGGCCAGCGCGGTCGCCCCGTCGTACATCGAGGCGTTGGCGACCTCCATACCGGTCAGCGCCGCCACCATCGACTGGAACTCGTAGATCACCTGGAGCGTGCCCTGGGCGACCTCCGGTTGGTACGGGGTGTACGCGGTGTAGAACTCGCCGCGAAACGTGATCTGCGCCACCGCGGCCGGCACGTAGTGGTTGTAGTTGCCCGCGCCGAGGAACGTCGACGCCGACGAGGCGTTCACGTTCCTGGACGCGAGTTTGCCGAGGTCGATACTTGCCTCGACTTCGGTCAGCCGCTTCGGCAGCTTCAGCTCCGGAAAGCGCACCGCCGACGGGATCGCGTCGAACAGGTCGTCTATTTCCTGGACGCCCACCGCGTCCAGCATCGCGCGTCGATCCGCCGACGTGTGCGGCACGAAGGACATGTCGCTAACTCTCCAGTCCGGCCGCGGCTAGTGTCCGCCGCCCTGCTCCTCGAGGAACTTCTCGTAGTCGCCCGCGTCCATCAGGTTGTTGGCCTCGGACGGGTCGCTCATCCGAACCCGCAGCAGCCACCCCTGTTGATACGGCGACGTATTCACCAGATCCGGCGCGTTCGTTGCCTCCGGATTCGACTCGATGACTTCACCCGAGATCGGCGCGTACAGGTCCGAGGCGGCCTTTACCGACTCGATCACCCCCATCGGCTCGTTCTGGGTGACCGTCGTGCCGGGCTCCGGCAGCTCGAGATAGGTCAGGTCGCCGAGCTCGTTCTGCGCATAGTCGTCGACGCCGACCGTCGCCACGTCCGCGTCGAACTTGGCCCACTCGTGGGTCCGGGTGTAGCGGAGATCCTTTGGAACCTCGGTCATCCGTGCGTTCCTCCCACTTCCCTGGCCCGGAGCACCTACGCGCCCGGCCGCTTGTAGAACGGCATCTTTACCTGGACGGCCCGAACCGGCTTGCCGCGGATGACGATGTCCAGCGGTTTGCCCACGCCCGCCACGGAGCGGTCCACCAGCGCCAGCCCGATGTTCTCGCCCAGCGTCGGCGAGCTCGTGCCGCTCGTTACGAAGCCGACCGACTTTCCGTCGACCTGCACCTCGAAGTGCGACCGCGGCACACCGCCGCGCTCGACCATCTTGAACCCGACGAGCCGGCGCCGGATGCCCTGCTCCTTCTGCTTCGAAAGTGCATCACGCCCGATGAAATCGCCTTTGTCGAACTTCACCGCCCAACTGAGGCCGGCCTCCAACGGGTTGATCTCGGCCGAGATCTCATTTCCGTAGAGCGACATGCGCGACTCCAGCCGGAGGGTGTCCCGCGCGCCCAGACCGATCGGCTGCAGCCCCTCCGGCGTACCGGCCTCGAGCAGCCGATCCCAGAGTTGTCCAGTCTGTTCGATCGGGCAGTAGAGTTCGAACCCGTCCTCGCCGGTGTAGCCCGTGCGCCCAACCAGACAGGGAATGCCGTCCAGATGTGCGTCGACGGCAGTGTGGTACTTCACCGACGATAGCGGCACGTCGGTAAGATGCTGCAGGATGGACTCGGCCTTTGGCCCCTGGATCGCAATCATGCCGAGCTCGTTCGACAGGTTCGTGACGGTGACATCGAGGTTCTGGCGCTGCTGACGCTGCTCGTGCAGCCAGGCGACGTCCTTGTCGGTGTTGGCGGCGTTGATCACGACAAAGAAGCCGGGCCCCGTCGGGCGTCGGTAGACGAAGATGTCGTCGACCACCCCGCCGTCCGGGTAGAGCATCATCCCGTACTGCGCGACGCCTGGCTCCAGCTTGGAGATGTCGTTCGTCGTCACGTACTGCAGGAAAGCGAGCGCGTCGGGTCCGGTCACGTCGACCTGGCCCATGTGGCCGATATCGAACAGGCCGGCCAGCGAGCGCACCGTCCGGTGCTCCTCCATGATCCCGCGGTACTGCACGGGCATGTACCAGCCCGCGAACTCGACCATGCGCGCTCCGAGCGCCTCGTGGCGCGCGGCAAGCGGCGTCTTCTTGACCTCTGGCACCCGGACCCTCCTCCGTACGCCCGACAGCCCGCGAGATTCTAGTGACCGATCCGCCCGGGAGTCAACAGCGCGGATTCCCGTCCGTTCGCCGCCGGCTCGAACGAGAGCTTGGCTACCTCGACTCTGGCGGGAATTGGATAGCGCCCGGTCAGGCACGCGGTGCAGAAGCGCCCGGCCGGCAGGTCGATCGCCCGGATCAGGCCCTCCAGGCTCAGGTAGCCGATCGAATCGGCGCCGATCGTCTCGCCGATCTCCTCGACCGACCGGTTCGCCGCGATCAGTTCCTCGCGTCGCGCCATGTCCACCCCGTAGTAGCACGGCCACATGATCGGCGGCGCGTGCACGCGCATGTGGACCTCGCGGGCACCGTTCTGTTTGAGCAGCTCCACGATCGGTCGGCTCGTCGTGCCGCGTACGATCGTGTCGTCGACCAGCACGACCCGCTTCCCCTCCAGAATCTCGGGCAGGGCGTTGAACTTGAGCTTGACGCCTTGCTCGCGCAGGCGCTGATCGGGCTGGATGAAGGTCCGGCCGATGTAGCGGTTCTTGATCAGCCCCTCGGCGTAGGGAATGCCGGAGGCGCGGGCGTAGCCGATCGCTGCCGGCACCGCCGAGTCCGGCAGCGGGATTACGAGGTCCGCGTCCGCCGGATGCTCGCGCCACAGTTCCGCGCCCATCCGCTGCCGCGCCAGGTGCAGCCGCTTGCCCATCATCTCGCTGTCGGGACGCGCGAAGTAGATCATCTCGAAGATGCAGGTCGCCTGCCGGTCCGGCTGCTCGGGTGCCGCGAAGCTCCGAATCCCGTGCTCGTCGATCACCACGATCTCGCCCGGGTCTATCTCACGCTCAAACGTCGCGCCGATCGTCGCCAGCGCGCACGTCTCGGAGGCCAGCACCCAGCCGTTTCCCAACCGGCCGAGGCACAGTGGCCGGATACCTAGCGGGTCCCGGACGCCGACCAGCGCGTCGCGCGTCAGAATGGCCAGGCTATAGGCCCCGGAGAAGCGCAGCATCGCCTGCCTCACCCGGGTCGCGATGTCTGGCCCCTGGCTCAGGGCGATCATCCATGCCAGCGGCTCGGTGTCGGTGCTGCTGACCAGCGAGACGCCGCGCTCCATCAACTCGCTCCGCAGCGCGTCGCTGTTGATCAGGTTCCCGTTGTGCGCCACCGCGATCGTCCCGTGCTCGCTCGTGGCCACGAACGGCCCGGCATTGATCTCGCGGCTGCTGCCGGTCGTGGAGTATCGTGTGTGGCCGATGGCAATATGGCCGACCAGCGTGCGCAGGTCGTGCTCGGAGAAGGCGGTGTTCACCAGACCCATTCGCGTGTGTACGCGCACGCCGGTGCCGTCGGAGGCGGCGATGCCGGCGCTCTCCTGCCCGCGGTGCTGCAGGGCGTACAACCCGAAGAACGTCAGCCTCGCCACGTCCTCGCCCGGCGCGTAGATCCCGATGACCCCGCACTCCTCTTTGGGCTCGTCGAATGGCATCGCCTGGCCGCCTTCCTCTACCGTCCCAGACAGCCCGCTCAGTCTAGCACCCTCCGCGCGCGCGGCCCCGTCTACGCTCACCGCTCGAGCGCCGAACGCCAGGCGCCCGTGAC
>DATKRJ010000072.1:0-46609 GCA_035532355.1 Thermomicrobiaceae bacterium
GGTCAGCAGGCGCGTCGCGGGGCTGTACATTGAAGATGGCCTCGCTCCACGATCATCGCGGACCGGTTCCGTCCGCATCGCAGGCTACCATGGACGAGCGGCGACCGCGCCGGTGGCCGTCGAACGACCGACTGCAGTGAAGGGACGAGTCACGTGCGCGAGACCACCGACCCGCGAGACTTGCTGGCCGATCTCGTCGCGACGCACGAGCGCGTTCGCGCGCTGGCGGACGGCGGCCGGATCGACCCGGAAGCGCTGCACCGACTGGCCGACCTGGAGGCGATCGCGGCCTTCGACCTGCACCCGCGACCGACCGATCCGGCCGTCGACGTGCGCGAGGGTTATGCGTTCATCCGCCGCCACCTGGAGCGGCTGGCCGACCACGACCAGGGTGCCGTCGCCGCGATCACCAGCGCCGACGGCTACACCTATACCTTCCGACCGCGCAGCGTGCTGCGGCGCGTGCTCGACCACCTGAACCAGGTCGAGCAGTGGGTCACCTGGTAGGCCGACGGCACCGTGCCGACCCCGACCGACGGCTGGGCCTCGTTCGCCGACGTCCTGGAGGAGGACAACCTGCCGCTCAGCGCGGCCGACCTGCGCGCCTGGCTCTGGCGGATCGACCGCGTCTGGGAACTGCTGGCGAATCGGGCGGACGCCCTCACCGCGGAGCAGCTGGACTGGGTCCCGCCGGGCGACGACTGGAACTTGCGCCGGGTGCTGCACCATGTCGGCCGGGGGTTCTACGCAGCCTGGCTGGACGGCCCGCTGCCGGAGGAACCGGCCGCCCGCTTCGGCGAGGCAAGCGCACGGCTGGGACACAGCGTGCGGGCGGCGCTGGACGCGCCGCTCGGACCAGACCGGGCCTACTACGGGAACCTGGCCGAGCCGCTGACACTGGAGGTTGTGCTACAGGACATCCTGGAGACCGCCGATGCGCTGCTGGAATCGGGCGACGGCCGCCCAGCACCCGTTGAGCGCGGCACCCATCGCGGCGGCGGGATCCTCGGGGAACGGAGGAGCCGGGCTCATCGACCGAGCCCTGCTCCTCGCGTTTCGGAAGTACGCGGCGGCGAGGGCTACGCGGCCGGCGCCATGCGCGCCCCGGCCATGCCCGGCTGGCCGCCCGGGCCGAGGTACAGGGCGTCGCCGAAGCCCAGGATCGGGATGAAGATGAAGCTCAACAGGATCAAGCCCACCGCGAAGCCCGTGCTCTTGCCGAAGGACTTGGCCAGGTCGAGCATCGCGATGATGAGCAGCACCAGGTTCACGCCCGGGATGAGGAACAGGAGCAGCCACCACCACGGGCGCCCGATAATCCGCAGCCAGACGATGGTGTTGTAGATCGGGATGATCGAGGCCCAGCCCTGCTGGCCGGCCTTCTGGAACACCATCCAGACCGACGCAATCTCCAGGACGATAACTGCCAGGTAGATCAGCGTTCCGATGAATCCGCCCATGGACGACCCCCTTTGATCGCGTAGCAGCACGGCTGCCACGTCATGCATGACGCGGCATCGACGCCTGCCCGGTCTTCATTCCCCCAATTGCGAGGGTCGGCCCCCGCGTCCCCCCGACCCCGCACCTCCGATCGGGCAACGGCTGCCCCAACGCACCGCGCTCCCCACAACGTGCTACGCTGTGGGCGCTGCCGGGCACCCGCGCTACGCACGCCTGCCTCGCGCCCCGGCTCATGACGTCGACGGTGCGCACGGCACCCCGACGACGGCGTGTTGTCCGATGCGTGGAAGAATACCCGAGGCGATTGCGACTGTCAACGTTTTCATGGGTTATGGCACAGAGCGATACAATTGGCGCGCGCCGGCCGCTCGGCCTCGAGGCCTCACGCTGAGGTGAGGGATCACATGCCGCAGATGAGGCTCGTCCTGCTGTCCGCTGTCCTTGTGACCCTGGCCTCGCTGACGGTCGCTGTCGTGCCCGCCGCGGCGGCCGCGCCGGTGCAGGTCTACTTCCCCCAGACCGGCCACGCCGTGGGGTACGGCTTCCTCGACACCTGGCAGCAGGGCGGCGGCATCCCGAGCTTCGGCTATCCCCTCACCGACGAGATCCGCCAGAACGGGCTCACGGTGCAGTACTTCGAGCGGGCGGTGTTCGAGTACCACCCGGGCAACGCGCCGGGGTGGACGGTGGAGCTGCGCCGGCTCGGCGCCGATCTCGCCGCCGGCCGCGGAGGCGAGGCGCCCTTCCAGCCAATCTCGTCGGGGAACGACGCCAACTGCACCTTCTACGCGGCCACCGGTCACCGCCTCTGCTTCGGCTTCCAGAGCTACTGGCAGCGGCACGGCGGTCTGGCGGCGTTCGGCTACCCCCTCAGCGAGGAGTTCCCGGAGAAGAACCCGGACACCGGCCAGACGTACACCGTGCAGTACTTCGAGCGCGCACGCTTCGAGTACCATCCGGAGAACCCACCCGGCTGGCAGGTCGAGCTCGGCCGGCTCGGTGCGGCCGCGGCCGCTGCCGACCAGGTCGACACCGCACCCTCCCCACAGTCCGCCGATGTGCCGGCCTACGATCCCACCCTGTGGACCACGTCGACCGGGCCGGTCTCCATCCAGCTGCCGGTGACCTTCCACGCCCAGCAGGATCCGAACTGGTGCGACCCGGCCGACCTCGAGACCTGGCTCCAGCTCGACGGCGTCGCGCTGCCGCCCGGCGACGATCACGCCGTTCAGTCCGTCCTCTGGAACTACGAGATCGCCCACAACGACGGCTTCACCCTCGATCAGTGGTCCGCCTCGCCCTACGCCGTGGCCGCCACCTTCGACCATGTCGCCGGACGGACGGACGTCGGCGACGCCGCCTACACCGACCCCAACCAGGCCGGCATCCGCATCTCCCAGAGCATCGCCGTACTCCACGAGCCGGTGATCGCGCTGGTCGACAACGGCACCCACTACATCCTGGTGACGGGCTTGACGCTGGGTCCGGGCGGCGCGGCCGCCCCGCCCGCCTCGGTGACCGTCTACGATCCCTGGACGATCGCGCCGACCCGCGACGGCTACCCGGCGATGGGTCAGGGGACGACCTGGGACTGGTCAAGCTTCCTCGGGCGCTTCAACCCCGACGCGACGAGCGACCCCGGCATCTGGTCCGGCCACTGGACGCTGATCGCCACGGGCCTGCCGCTTGGCGGGTGAGCCGCCGGAAACGGCGGGACCGGCGCCGGGGCCGGCCGCGACCTCCGGGAGTGCGCCAGCGTTGGACGCGGACGTCGATGCGGCCCGGCTAAACGCGCGCTACCAGGTGGCGCTGCAGAACTACGTCTACGAGGGGCAGGTCTACTGGACCCGCATCTCGGCCTTCGTCCTGCTCAACTCGGCGCTCCTCGTCGCCCGCAACGCCCTGCCGGCCGGCCCGGCCGACGGCGCGATCCGCCTGGGTACTGGACTGCTCGGCATCATCGCCACCCTGACCTGGGCCCACACCGCCGCCCGCGCCCACCACGTCAACGCCTTCTGGCTGGGGCTGCTGACCGAGCTCGAGGGCCAACTCGGGAATGCCGACTCGGCGCCCTTCACCCGTCGCGCCCGTTACCTCGCCGGTCAGCCGGTCCGCCTCGCGGGCGGCCGGGGGCTGCAGCTCCCCTGGTACGCGCGGGGCAACGTCAACGACACGACCTCGGCCATCCTGACGGTGGTGTTCGCCGGGCTCTGGGTCGTCTCCGTCATCCACGGCCTGTGAGCGCGGGCACGGGCCACCGGACACGGGGAATAGCGCCGCCCGGTCGCACGTTGCCTGTCCGGAACGCCGTGCCTGGCGACGGCTGGGCCGGCACGATCGTGAGCGCGGAGGGGGAACCATGGCAGACTTCGACAGGACGGTCATCGACGCGGTCGGGCGGGAGCGCGAGGTTCAGCTGACGACCCACGGCCGCAAGACCGGCCGGCCGTCGCAGCGCATCCTCTGGGCGGTCGCGGACGGCGGGCGGATCTACGTGCGCTCCGGCGGCGGGCTCGGCCGAGACTGGCCGCGGAACCTGCTGGCGCGCGGTGAGGGGATCTTTCTCGTCGCCGGGATGGACGTCGCGGTCCGGGCGCAGCATGTCACCGATCCCACGCGGGCGCGCCACATCTCGAGCCTCTACCAGGCCAAGTACCAGAGCGGCGCGCAGCGATCCCGCGACGACGAGCCGCTCACCCCCGGCGAGGGTGCCACCTTCGAGCTGACCCCGGCCGGGGCGGGCGACGGCGCGGCGGCCTAGTCCACGCGCGACGGTGGTGCCGATCGTGCACCGTGAACGCCCGGCAGGCCGACCCCGCGTCGAGCCGGACCAAGCGCGGGGTTTTGTCGCCGTGAATCGCGCGTTTGGCCCGTGACTAAGCGGGATACCGGCGACTACAGTTGCCAGGGGGAGCCGATGGCCGGCTCCGGGGTAGCGCGAGCGGCACTCTACCATGCGGGCGCAGCAGCACAGCGAGACCGGGACGGAACGGCATGCGGGCGACTGGGGACGAGATCGAACCCGATCCCTCCGGCGGGCCCTGGTCGTCATCCTCCTGCTGAATCTGGTCGTGGCGCTGGCCAAGCTGGGCTACGGCATCGTCTCCAACAGCCTGGCCATGTCGGCCGACGGCGTGAACTCGCTGATGGACGCCGCGGCCAACCTCTTCGCCCTGTTCGCGATCGCGCTTGCCGCCCGGCCGCCCGATCCCAACCACCTCTACGGACACCGGCGCTTCGAGACGCTGACCTCGCTGGTCATCGCCATCTTCATGATTCTGGCGCTCGAGGAGATCCTGCAGAACGCCTGGCACCACTGGCGCACCGGCGACCATCCAACCGTCACGCTGATCAGCTTCGCCGTCATGCTGGGCACCCTCGTGGTCAACGTTGTGGTGACCCTCTGGGAGCGGCGGGCCGGCCGGCGCCTGCACAGCTCCATCCTGCTGGCCGACGCGCGTCACACGCAGAGCGACGTCTTCGTCACCCTGTCGGTCATCGCCGGGCTGGTCATCACCCACTTCGGCTACCCGACGGCCGACCTCGTAATCGCCCTGCTGGTGGCGGCCGTCATCGCCTGGGGCGCCTGGGAGATCATCCACGAGGCGGCTATGACCCTGTCCGACGTGGTGGCCGCGCCCACCCCCGACATCGCGCAGGCCGCCCGCTCGGTCGCCGGGGTGCGCGGCGTCCACAACATCCGCAGCCGGGGCGGCGAGGGGATGGTCTGGGTCGACATGCACATCCAGGTCGATCCCAGCCTGCGCGTCGGCCGTGCCCACGAGATCGCCAGCGAGGTCGCGGCCCGGGTCGAGCAGCAGATCGGAGAGCCGGCCGACGTCACGGTCCACGTCGAGCCGGCCGAGCCCGAGCACATGGGGCCGGCGCGGGGCTATCATCCAGGCGAGTGATCCCGGGCCGTTCGACCGGGGCAGGAGGAGCGAACCGTGTCGGACGAGCAGCCGGCAACCGGGCCACTCGGCCCGAACCTCGCCGAGGCCTACCGCGACCGGGCGCGGCAGCTGGCCAGGCGCTTCGCCGTGCTCGAGGGCGTGGTGGGCGTGGCCCTCGTCGGCGGCCTGCCGCTCGGCCAGGCCGATCGCTACAGCGACCTCGACCTGGTCGTCTACCTGCGCCACCGCACGCTCCAGACCTGGCTGCTCGGCGGCGCGCCGCTACCCGAGGGGGTGTCGCGCTCCCAGGGCATCCGGCTCGACCTCTCCTACCGCGACTACGCGGAGGACCAGACGCGCGACTGGTCGCCGACCGAGCGCTGGCAGGCGACGACCGCCGAGGTGCTCTACGACCCCGAGGGGCTGGTGAACGCGCTCTTCACCGAGAAGGGGGCGTATCCTGAGGCGGAGCGAGACCGCGCGCTGGCGCGCGAACTGGCCGCGGCCGAGCGGCTGCTCGCCAGCGTCGCCCCCGCCTGGCTCTACCGTGGCGACGCGCTCGCGGCGCACCACGCCCTCGGCGCCGCCCTGGACGCGGTCCTCGCGGTGGTCTACCTGATCAACGAGCGGCCGTTCCCCGGCCAGCTTTGGGGGCTGCGGCTGTCGCGCGACCTCCCCTGGCTCCCGGACCGCTGGGAGGAGCGGCTGGCGGCGGCGCTGGTGGTCGCCGAGCCGAGCAACGCCGAGGCGAGCCGCCGCCGCCAGGTGCTGTCCGGCCTGCTGCGTGACTGCTGGGTCCGCATGGCGCCGCGTGCCGCGGCCGAGGTGCCGCCGTCGGAGGCCGGGCAACTCCAGATGCTGCGCGAGCTGGCCACACTGGGCGAGCTCCCGCTAGATGCCTTCCGCGAGCGCTACGAGCTGCGCGCGCTGATCCAGAGCCCCGCCTTCGATCTCCTGGCCGTGCGGCGGCGCGAGGCGGGCGCGATGGTCGTCTTCCGGCGCGAGCGGCTGGCCGAGATCGTCGAGCACGAGCTGGGCCGGTATCTCGACGGGCAGCAGCGCGTCCTCCGGCAGCTCGCGACCGGGGATCGCTCACGCTCGTGAGCGGGGCGCGGACGCGAGCTTGCGGCGAGCCGGGTTCACAGGTCGAGCACGCAGCGCAGGCTAACGGCGCCCGGCTCCTCACGCACCAGCAGTCCCGCGTAGGTGGCGGCCTTGACCTCGTTGCCGACGGCGTGGCGCGCCAGGTCGATCGGCTCGCCGAGCAGCGTCCCCCAGACCTGCCAGTCCGCGTCGCGCCGCGTCAGCCCGTTGAGCCGGAAGCTATGGAAGAAGCGTCGGGAGATGTCCTGCTCGGCGATGACGGCATTGAGCAGGGCGACGAAGAGGGCGCCGAGGTCGGCCGCCGTCGCGGTGACGGTGGTGGCCTCCAGCGGACGCACCGTGTCGGTGTCGACCAGCAGGTCGAGCAAGCCCTGCACGCCGCCCGCGATCGCCTCCTCGACGGTGCCGCCGAACCCCTCCAGGCCGATGTCCGCCTCGTGGTCGAGATAGCGGTAGGGCACGGCCGCCTCCCCACCCGCAAGGGCTGGCCGCAAGCGCGGCGCGCGTCGCCGAGGTCGCTGTCCCGGCGTGCCGCTCCAGGCTAGCCGATGGGAACGGGCACGGCCAGATCTCGGCGCCGTCCGGCGCCGCCGTCCCGATCTCCGGGACCCCGACAGGGGGCTAGCCGCGGGCGCGCCGGATCGCGTCGATGGCCCTGTGGACGAGCCAGACGATGAGCGCTAACCAGCCGATGATCAGGAGTTCGCCGATGCCGCCGAGCCTGAGCGGCGCAGTTCACAATGAGCGGTCAGCATTCAGCCAGCGCCGCAACGCACGTGCCATCGTTGTCTGCTAATGGGGAGAGCGAAGGCTTTATTTCCGCCGTGCCGCCGGTGGCGGCAGAGGGACGCGGAGGCCGATCTCAGGCGCGAGGGCGTACGGTGGCGCGCGTGGGCGGGCCGATCCGAACCCCGGCCGGCCGCGTGACACACTCCAGCATCTCGACGACAGCGGACACCGAGAGGCCGCCGCCGGTCGCCAGCGCGTGGAGCATGACCCGGCGCGACAGCGACTCCTGCCAGCGGGCCAGCCGCTCGACGCGCGGCCCGGCGAAGGAGCCGTCCCAGGCAACGTGGCTGCCCGCGACCACGGCGCGACCGTCGAAGGTCCGCGCCCACGACGCCAGCGGGCAGCAATCGCTCAGCGAGTTCGCCGGCTCAAACTCGAAGCCAACCGGCAGCCGATCCAGGTAGCGCCGGAAGGCACGCGGGCTCGAGAATGCCCGCTCCGCGTCAGCCACGACGGCCCCCCCTGTTCACCCGTTCGCGATGACGCACGCACCCCAGTGGCACGACGGCGCCGTGCGGGCACGCGCCCGGGCCGCCGGTCATGTCAACGACGCAACGCTTGACACGAATAGCCTACCAAACTTAGACTGCATGCCGGTAGCAGATGCGAACACTCCAGTGTCCTGCAGCCGGAGCAACCGGCCCGTGCTCTCTCCGCACGGAGGAGTGTGTCTCTGCAGGCGCATGGTGTTGCCGTGAGGAGTTCGGATGAGGAAAGGAACGCCCTACGATGGACCAGCAATTCGATAGGCTCAAAACCGAGGCGATGGCCGGGCGGCTGACGCGCCGGCAGGTCCTGCGGCGCGGCGCGGCGATCGGGCTGACCGCGCCGGCGATCGCGGCTCTGCTCGCGGCGTGCGGCGGCACCAGCACGACGCCGACCACGTCGACGTCCGCGTCGACCAGCACCACGACCACGGGTGCCTCGACCAGCACCACGGGTGGCGCCGCCACCCCGGGTGCCGGCTCAGCCGCGACCCCGGCAGCGGCCGCGACCACGGCGCCCGCCGGCAAACGAGGCGGTGCCGGCGCGCTGCGGCTCCTGTGGTGGCAGGCGCCGACGATCCTCAACGCGCACCTCTCCAGCGGCACCAAGGACTTCGACGCCTCGCGGCTGGTACTCGAGCCGCTGATGGATACCGACGAGAAGAACAACTTCGTGCCGCTGCTGGCGGCCGAGGTCCCCAGCACGTCCAACGGCGGGATCCCGGCGGACCACAGCTCGGTGACCTACAAGCTCCGTCCGGGGGTTACCTGGCACGACGGGCAGCCGTTCACCTCGGCCGACGTCAAGTTCACCTTCGACTTCGTGTCCGACAAAGGGACGGGTGCGACGACCCTGGGCAACTACCTCAACGTGGCCTCGGTCGACACGCCCGACGACATGACCGTGAAGATCACCTTCAAGGAGCCGACGCTCTACTGGTTCCAGCCTTTCGTCGGCTACAACGGCTACATCCTGCCGCAGCACGTGCTGAAGGACAACGTCGGGGCGGCCGCGCGCAGCGCGCCCTTCAACCTCAAGCCGATCGGCACCGGCCCCTACAAGAGCGTGTCCTTCACCCCCGGCGACGTCGGCCAGTGGACGCTCAACGACACCTACTGGCAGCCGGGCAAGCCGCACTTCGACACCATCACCCTCAAGGGTGGCGGCGACGCCACCAGCGCGGCGCGCGCGGTGCTGCAGACCAACGAGCAGGACTGGGCCTGGAACCTGCAGATCGCGCCGACCGTGCTGAACTCGATGACGGGTTCCAACGCCCAGGGGGTGGTCTTCACCTGGCCGGGCGGCGGGACGGAGCGCATCGAGATCAACGCCTCCGACCCGCAGACGACGACCAACGGGCAGAAGTCGTACTACCAGACGCCGCACCCGCACTTCAAGGTCAAGGGGGTGCGCCAGGCGCTGGCCTACCTGATCGACCGCAAGACGATCGCCGACACGCTGTACGGCCCGGGCGGAAGCGCGACGCCCTTCGTGCTCAACAACAGCCCGAAGTACATGCCCTCGAGCCTCACCTGGGAGTACAACCTGGACAAGGCCAACGCGGCGCTCGACGCGGCGGGAGCGACCAAGGACGCCAGCGGCAACCGCACCCTCAACGGGCGGGCCATGAACTGGGTCTACCAGACGTCGGTGAATCCGGTACGGCAGCAGAACCAGGAGATCATCAAAGCGGCCGCGGCCAAGGCGGGCATCACGATTCAGATCAAGTCGACCGACGCCAGCGTGTTCTTCGGCGGCGACCCGAGCAACCCGGACACGCTCAACCGGTTCATCGCCGACATCCAGATGTACACCAACGGCGACGACCAGTGGCCGCAGACCTGGTTCCAGCGCTACCTGTCGGCGGACCCGGCGACGGACGTCGCCCAGCAGTCGAACCAGTGGTCGGCCAACAACACCAACCGCTACCAGAACCCGCAGTTCAACGACCTGTACGCCCAGGTCGCCAAGACGCTGGACGACAATCAGGCCACCACGCTGTTCAGCCAGATGCACACGATGGTCGTGACCGACATCGCGGACATCGGCGAGGTCGCGCGCAACAACGTGGCGGCGGCGGCGAACAAGCTGGACCCGAAGACCTATCCACAAGGGACATTCTCGTCGTCGACGCTCTGGAACGTCTGCGACTGGAACGTCAAGGCCGGCTAGACCGCGCCACGATCTACCTCAGGGGAGCTCCGACGTGGGTGGCGGTATGGACCGCCACCCACGTTGTGCTGGAATGCACCTCCCGGGACGCGGATCGCCGGGGGAGCCCCGCGCCGGCGAGGCTCGGGCGCGCAGGTCCAGAGAGGGCGGCGAACGGAGTGGCACCGGTGACGACTGGACGAGGGACGTCCGCGTGGCCCTCAGGAGCGCAGCCGCCGCACCAGCAGCACCGCCACCGCCACGATCGCCACCAGGATGAGCAGTTCGACAGCGGGGACCACCGGGTTGAAGCCGGATCGGGTCATGACACCTCCATCCGCACCCCGCTGCCGGGCCCATCATCGCCGCTCGCTCGCCCGGTCAGCCGACGTCGGCGAGCATGCCGTCCTGGGCCTGCTCGGCCGCGCCCGAGCCGCGCCGTCTGATCCGCATCGTGGCCGCGGCGTCGCGGTCGGGGATGCGCAGCGCCATCACCGACGCCAGCAGCGCCAGGGCGGCCGAGACGAGGAAGGCCGCGTGGTAGGCATTCAGGTTCGCCTGCGGAGCGCCACCCGCGCCGATCCGGGTCGCACCGACCGCGGCGAGCACGCTGCTGAGCAGGGCCACACCGGTCGCCGCCCCCAGCTGCCGCTGCACGCTGGAGAGAGTGGCGGCGCGCCCGGTGGCCGCCCGCGAGATGGTGGCGAAGGCCGCCGCCTGCGACGGCAGGAAGACGTAGGCCATCCCCACCCCAATCAGGAACATCAGGACGCGCACGACCCAGGCGCTGGTCCCCAGCCCGACCGTACACAGGAGCGCCATCATCGTCGCCACCCAGACCAGGCCTCCGGCTATCAGCCGGCGCGGGCCGATCCGCGGGTAGAAGTGCACCACGATCTGCGTCGATGACACCACCCCCAGCGCCTCGGGGAAGGTAGTCAGTCCCGACGAGAGCGGCGAGGCGCCCCGCGCCTCCTGAAGGAAGAGCGGCACGAGGAAGAGGATGCCGATGAAGCCGGCCGAGGCGAACAGGGACGCCAGGCTGGTGGTGCGGAAGAGGCGATCGGCCAGCACCGACAGCTGCACCATCGGCTCGCGCGTGCGCAGCTCGACGGCGACGAACGTCACCAGCACCACCGCGCCCACCGCGGCGGCGGAGACGATGCCCGGTGACCTCCAGCCGCGAGTCGGCCCCTCGCTCAACGCGTACATCATCAGCGCGAAGCCGCTGCCGGCCAGCAGGAAGCCCGGCAGGTCGAAGCCACCCGCCAGTGGCTCCCGGTGCTCGTGCAGGAAGGAGATACCGAAGAGGAACGCGAACAGCCCGACCGGCACGTTGACGAAGAAGGCCCAGTGCCAGGAGAGCTTCTCGATGAGCAGGCCGCCCAGCACCGGCCCCGAGGCCGGCCCCAGGATCGTCACGAACATCAGGATGCGCGACACCTGCACGCGCTCCTCCGGCGGGTAGGTGCGATAGAGCATGGCCATCCCGACCGGGGTGAGCATGCCGCCACCCGCGCCCTGGAGCGCGCGGAACAGGATCAGCTGGCCGAAGCTGGCGGAGAGCCCGCAGAGCGCGGAGGCCCCCGTGAAGAGCGCCAGCGCCAGCAGGAAGATGCGCTTGGTGCCCCAGCGGTCTCCCAGCCAGCCCGAGGCGGGGATGAAGACTGCCAGGCTCACGAGGTAGCTCACCACCACGGCGTCGATGGCCGACGGCGCCACGTTGAACTGCCGGCTCAGCGTGGCCAGCGCGACGTTGACAATGGTCGAGTCGATCGAGTTCATCAACATGCCGCACACGTAGACGACCGCGACCACGACCTTCTGGTTGAGGTGACGACCGGGCAAGCGCTTCCCCTTCAGCCGACGCCGAACCCCGGGTGGCCTGCGCCGCACCGCCCGGGCTCGCAAACCGGACCGGATACCGACCGCGTCGCATTATCGCACGGTCGACCCGTCGTCCGGCGGGCCGGGCCTACCGCTGACCCGCATCCCCGCGCCGGCCGGCTCGTTTCACCGCTGAGCGTGGGTGTGTCCGCCCGCACAGGCGCCGCAGATCACCCGCGCCATCCGACAGGGCGGGACGCTGGATGTGTCCGGTCCGGCGCGTGGAAAGGCGGCGTGCCATGCGGAAACGACTGCGCCGGCCGGGGATGTGCCTCGCCGGCGCGCTGCTGCTCCTGGCCGGCATCCTGCCGGCCGCACTGCCGGTCGCGGCGGCGCCCGACACCGCCAACCTCTACCTGATCGCCATCGGCGACAACGGGAAGTCCGGCCCGCTGGTCGGCTGCGGCGACAGCCTGGTCACCGTGCCCGGCATCGACATCGGCAGCCAGCCGACGACGGAGGCCAAGATCATCGCCGCGCTCAACGCGCTGTTCGCGATCCACACCGCAACGTACGGCCAGTCCGGCCTCTACGATCCGCTGTATCAGGCGAGCCTGACCGTGGACAGCGCGCGGCTCGACGGGACGCGCGCGGTGGTTCACCTGTCCGGGTCCTTCAATCTGCGCGGCGTGTGTGACGACCCGCGGGTGCTGGTCCAGATCAAGGCGACGGTGCTGCAGTTCCCTGGGGTGACCCGGGCGGACATCGTCTATCAGGGAGACCTGCTGGACGCCGTCCTCTCGGGCGGCGGACCGCATCCCAGCTGGCGCTTCTTCCCGGAGACCGACCACCTGGTGGCCAACGGCTTCCTGCGCTACTGGGAGACGTTTGGCGGCCTGCCGGTCTTCGGCTACCCGATCACGGAGGAGTTCACCGAGAACGGCGTCACCGTGCAGTACTTCGAGCGGGCGCGTTTCGAGTGGCATCCGGGCTCGGATCCCAGCCACTTCGACGTGCTGCTCGGGCTGCTCGGCGACGAGGTCGCCCAGCACGACGGGCTGCTGGCAACGGCGCCCTTCCAGCCGATCCACGCCGCCTCCGACGCCCACTGCACCTTCTACGCGGTCACCGGTCACCGGCTCTGCTTTGGGTTCCGCGACTACTGGCAGGGGCACGGCGGGCTGGCCGTGCTCGGCTATCCAATCAGCGAGGAGTTCACCCAGAACGGCGTGACGGTGCAGTACTTCGAGCGGCAGCGTCTGGAGTACCACCCGGAGAACCCGCCGGCCTGGCAGGTCGAAGGCGGGCTGCTCGGGGTGCAGGTGCTGGCCATGCGCGGCGGCCACTGACGAGCGCGGCCGGGTGGGCGCTCTCCCCGCTCGCCCGGCCGTATCGGCTCAGTGGTGCTCGCGGTGCTGGTGGTGCTGGAGGCGGCGCTCGTAGGCGGCGAGGAACTGGCGGGCCTCATCGCCGTGGAGCGCGACCTCCACGCCGCTCTCGAAGGTGACCGTCACCTCCGGCGCCGGTCCGCTGGCGGGCTGGTCGAGCACCCGCACCAGCAGGATGTCGTCGAGGCTGACGATCAGCCGCCGCCCCTGCTCTGGGTTCCGGATGTCCGCCACGTCGTGCATCGTGCCCCCCAATCGGTATTACGCGGGCCAGTCCACACTTCCATCGTACAACCGTCGTGGCCGCGCCGCCTTGACAGGCCGACCGGCGGCCCCGATCATGGGCGTGTCAGCGACGTGACAGCAGCGGAGGCACGACTGGACGCCCGGGACGCGGCGGCGTCTCCCCGGAGGGTCACCCCCTCCGGCCCGGCGGGCAGGCCAAGGAGGACCGGATGGAGCAGACGAGCGGGCGGCCCCTGAAGATCGGCGTCTTCCTCCCGACCGGCGAGGGCCTGATGGGCGGCGCGTCGCCACGCTGGTCCGACATCGTGGGCATGGCGCGCCTGGCCGAGGCCGTCGGCTTCGACTCGGTGTGGGTCAACGACCACCTCCTGATGCGCTTCGAGGGGCGCTTCACCGAGCCGCGCGGCACCTGGGAGTGCTGGACGCTGATGGCCGCGCTGGCGGCCGCGACCTCACGGGTCGAGCTCGGCACGCTCGTCAGCACCACGACCTTCCGCAACCCAGCGCTGCTGGCCAAGATCATCGACACGATCGACGAGATCAGCGACGGGCGCGTCATCGCCGGCCTGGGCGCGGGCGACTCCGAGTTCGAGCACACCGCCTTCGGTCTGCCCTACGACCACCGGGCCAGCCGCTTCGAGGAGGCCATCCAGATCATCAGATCACTCTTGCGCGAGGGGGCCAGCACCTTCCACGGCCGCTACTACCAGACCGACCAGTGCGAGCTGCGCCCGCGCGGGCCGCGCCCGGGTGGTCCACCCATCCTGATCGGCGCCCGACCGACCAGCCCGCGCATGCTCAGCCTGGCCGTGCGCTACGGCGACCAGTGGAACGCCTGGCTGGTGTTCGGCAACAACCACCCGCAGGAGATCCCGCCGCTGCGGACGGCGGTCGACGCGGCCTGCCGCGCGACCGGGCGCGACCCGGCCACGCTGGAGCGCACCATCACGGTGCAGGTCGACTTCTCCGACCGGGGCGGGCGGCCACGCCGGCCGGAACTGCTGTGGGGCTCGCCGGAGGAACTGGCAGCGGCCTTCCGCGCCTTCGCCGCCGAGGGGATCTCACACCTGCAGATCGTGCCGCGCCCGAGCACGGCGGCGGTCATCGAGGCGCTCGCCCCGGCGCTGGCCGCCCTCGACCGGGGGTAGGGGCTGCGCGGCCGAGCGGGACAACCGCACGCGACGAGTCGCGCCCCTACGGCTGATACTGGCGTCTCAGCCCGCGTCAGCGCTCCCGGCCGTCGTCGCGCTCCGCGGCCTCTGGTGGATGCAGCGGCAGGCGCACGGTGAAGGTCGTGCCAGCGCCGGGCGCGCTCACCAGCCCGATCGTGCCGCCGTGCTGCTCGACGATGCGGCGCGTGATGTAGAGGCCGAGCCCGGTCCCGCTGGCACTGCGGCGCGCGTGCTCGCTGCGGACGAAGGGCTGGAACAACCCGGCCTGGTCCGCGGCCGACATCCCAATCCCGTGATCGCTGACCGACAGGATCGCCTGGTCGCCCTCCCGCCGGATCGCGATGCGGACCTCGCCGCCGTCGGGGGAGTACTTGAGCGCGTTCGACAGCAGGTTGGTCAGGACCTGGTCGAGGCGGTCGGGGTCCCAGACGCCCACCAGACGGGGCTCGCCGTGGAGGACAAGCCCGTGCCGCGCGGTGCGCTCCGGCGCATGGTTGAAGCGCGTCACCGCCCGCCGCGCCAGGCGGACAAGGTCCAGCGCCTCGGGCCGCAGGTCGAGCCGCCCCTGCTGGATGCGCGAGGCGTCGAGCAGGTCACCGATCAGGAGCTCGAAGCGATCGACCTGCCCGCGCAGCTCGTCGACGAACTCGGTCAGGTTGCGGCGGTCGAGCTCCGGCTGGCGCAGCTCATCGCCCAACAGGTGCACCCAGCCCTTGACCGTCGTCAGCGGCGTCTTGAGCTCGTGCGAGGCGATCGAGAGGAACTCCTCGCGCGCCAGCACCGCCTGCTGCGCCTCCTGGTAGAGCAGGGCGTTGTCGACCGCCAGCGCCGCGCGGTCGGCCAGGTCCTGCAGGAACGCCTGGTCGTCGGCCGTGTAGGACTGGCCCAGCCGGTCCCGCCAGGACAGCAGGGTGCCAATCGCGCGCCCCCGCACCCGCAGCGGCACCACCAGCACACTGTGCAGGCCGAAGCGGTCCAGGTACGGCCAGTACTCCGGCTTGGTCGCCCGCCGCAGATCCTCGAGTTGTACCGTCGGCACCAGGATCGGCCGTCCAGAGCTGAACGCCTGGCCGCTGATCCCCTCACCGAGCAGGTGCGGCGTCCCCACGATGTCGTGCAGCACGCTCAACGCGGTCGGATCGGGGTGGTAGAGGGACATCGGCTCCAGCCGCTGCTCGTCGGCGGAGAGCAGGCGGATCACGCAGCCGTCGCCCAGGGCCTCGGCGACCCTGCGCGTGGCTGTCTCCAGCACGGCCCGGACGTGCAGGCTCGCCGCGGCGAAGTCCTGCGCCGCCTCCGACAGCGCCTGCGCCTTGGCCGCCTGGCGCTGGATCTGCAGGCGCGCCTGCTGTGCCTCGCGGTAGAGGCCGGCATTGTCGACCGCCAGCGCGGCCCGGCCGGCCAGGTCCTCCGCCAGCGCCAGGTCGAGCGGGTTGTAGCGCCGGCCCGACTCGGTCATCACGAGCGAGATCGCGCCCAGCGTCCTGTCCCGCGCCACCAGCGGCACGATCAGCGCCGAGGTGATTCCCATTCCCCGCAGCAGCGCCAGGTGCTCCGGGCCATCGGTAACGTCCTCGAGCATCGTTGCCGGCACCTCGGGGTAGAACTCGGACTCACCGGTCCGGAGCACCTGGGGCACGCCCCAGCTCGCATCCATGGGCGGCGCGTGGCGCTCGCTCAGCTGGCGGGCCAGCTCGGAGCGCTCCGGGTTGACGTGGCTGACGCTGGCCAGCCGGTACATCGTGCCGTCCTCGCCCAGGATGTGGATCGTGCACCAGTCGGCCAGGCGGGGCACGCAGAGGCGCGCCAGGCTGCCGAGCGTCGTCTCGTAGTCCAGCGAGTCGCCCAGCAGCGCGCTGGCCGCGGCCAGGAAGGCCGAACGCTCCTCGGCCGCCTCGGCCGCCGCCAGCGCCGCGCGCTCCGCGTCGTCGAGGTGGGCGCGATCGATCCCCAGCGCGATGCGGTCACCGACCAGCTGCAGGAGCCGGGCGTCCTCGGCGGTGAAGTGGCGGGTCTGGAACGCGCCCACGTGGAGCACGCCCAGGACCCGACCCTCGACCAGCAGCGGCACGCCGAGCAGCGAGCGCATCCCGCGCTGGCGCAGGATGGGGTTGTAGATGTCGGCCTGGTCCACGTCGTCGACGATGACCGCCTGCCGCCGCGCCGCGACCTGGCCGGCGAAGCCGCGCCCGACCGGGACGCGGATGCCGGCGCCGACCTCCTCCTCGAGCCCGCTCGCCGCCCGCGGCACCAGCGTGTTCGTCTCCACGTCGAGGAGCAGCACCGTCACCGTGTCCACCGCGAGCACGTCGCGGATGCGGCTGTTCAGCTCCTGGAGCAACTCTTCGAGGCCCAGGTGGGCGAGCGTCACGTCGGTCACGGCCTGGGTGCGCCGCAGCGCGTCGGCGGCGGTCTCGGCGTCGGCGCGCGCCGCACGCTCGCGCGCCAGCAACTGGGCACGCTCGGTCTCAGTGCGCTTGCGGTCGGTCACATCGCGGATGATGCTGGTGACGAGGAGACCGTGCTCGGTCTGCAGCGGGCTCAGGCTGATCTCGGTCGGGAACTCGCTGCCGTCACGTCGCCGCCCGAAGAGCTCCAGCCCGGTCCCCATGGGGCGGGTACGCGGCGCCGCCAGGTAGCCGTCCCGGTGCGTGTGGTGAACCCCGCGGAAGCGCTCCGGCAGCAAGATCTCGAGCCGCTCGCCGATCAGCTCCGCGCGCTGATAGCCGAAGAGTTGCTCAGTCTGCGAGTTGACCAGCACGATGCGGGCCCGCTCGTCGACGATCACGATCGCGTCCGGCGCCGACTCGAGCAGCGCGCGGAATGCCTGGTTCTCCAGCTGGGTCGAGCCGTTGATCAACGGCGCGTCAGGCTCTGGTCGGGAAGACCCGGCGTCCGTATCCATCGCGCAGTCCCGTTCGCCGTGATCGCCACCCGCGGGCGCCGATCAGGTTCGGCCGCCGCGCCGGGCTCATCCTCCCGGAAGCACCGGTAGCCCCGATCCTGCACGGCGGGGCCGCGGCGGCGCTGGAGCCTGTTCCGATCTGTCGATCATACCATGGGCAGCCACTATTTCGACGGATCACCGGTGGATGTCACGCGTTCTCGGGCGACGCTGCCCGGATTCCGATCGACCTGCTTGCAAAACTAATGGGATTAGTTTATAGTAGCGTCACGTTAGTCCCGAGCACCGCGAGGGCGCGGACGGCAGCGGGACCCCGCCAGGGAGGGACACATCGTGAAGCTCACCCGTCACGGCGACGATCTGGTCCAGCTCACCCGCTGGCCACTCCTTTTCCCGATCAACGTCTACCTCGTGCGTGAGGACGACGGGCTGACCCTGATCGATGCCGGGATGGGGGGCTGCGCCCGGGACATCCTGCATACGGCCGAGGCCCTCGGCGCCCCAATCGTCCGCATCGCCCTGACCCACGGGCACGGCGACCACGTCGGCTCGCTCGGCGCGCTGGCCGCGGCGCTCCCGGGTGTCGAGGTGCTGATGAGCCCACGAACCGCCCGCTTCCTCTCCGGCGATCGCACCTCCGATCCGGCGGACGGCGGTGGTGAGGTGCGCGGCTCCTGGCAGACGCTCGCCACCCGACCCACCCGGCTGCTGGCCCCGGGCGACCACGTCGGATCGCTGGAGGTCTTCGCCACGCCGGGTCACTCGCCGGACCACATCGCCTTCCTCGACCGGCGCGACCGCACCCTGATCGCCGGGGACGCCTTCCAGACCCAGGGCGGCATCGCCGTCTCGGGCACCGTGCGCCCGCTCTTCCCGTTTCCGGCCATGGCGACCTGGGACAAGTCCGCGGCGCTGGCGTCCGCGCGGGCGCTTCGGGCAACCGAGCCGGCGCGGCTGGCCGTCGGCCACGGCCGGGTGCTCGACGACCCCTGCGCGGCCATGGATCGCGCCATCGCCGTCGCCGCCCGCGGGCTCGAGGGTCAGCTCGGCCATGCGGGCTAGGCCGGGCCTGAGCCGCGACGCCGTGGTACGGGCGGCGGCCGAGCTGCTGGATGCCTCCGCCGGCCGGGAGGTGACGCTGGGCGAGATCGCGGCCCGGCTCGGCGTGCGCGCGCCCTCCCTCTACAACCACATCGAGGGTCAGGAGGAACTGCACCGCGAGCTGGCGCTCTTCGGGCTCCGCGAGCTGGGTGGGCGGCTGGGCCATGCCGCGATCGGCAAGGCGGGCGATGCGGCCCTGCTCGCAATCGGCGAGGCCTACCGGACCTTTGCCCGCGAACGTCCCGGGCTCTACCTGGCGACGCTGCGGGCGCCGGGCCCCGGGGAGCCGGCGCTGCAGGAGGCGGGCGAGGAGGTCATCGAGGTGCTGCGGATCGTGCTGGAGCCGTACACGCTCTCGGACGAGGAGACGATCCACGCCATCCGCGGGCTGCGCAGCATCGCGCACGGATTCGTCTCGCTGGAACTGGGCGGTGGCTTCGGCATCCCGCTCGATCTCGACGAGAGCTTCCGCCGGTTGCTGGAGACGTTCGTCCAGGGGCTGCCGGGGTACGCCACGGCGCGGCCGGCAGCCATCGCCACGGCGGCCGGCTGAGGGGTGCGCCTGGGCCGCGGGCGAGGTCGCCGGGGTGCGTCGGCGCTCAGACGGTCGGCATCGCCATCAGGCCCGAGGCCCCGTGCTGCATGATGCGGCGGGCGATCTGAGCCAGGTGGACCGCGTCGTGGGCGGCCATGTGCGCCGTGAGCTGCTGGATCGTGATCTCGCCCGCCTCCTCGTGCTCGCCGCAGCGCTGCCAATCCCCGGGAGCGAGCGCCTCCAGCGTCGCGACGTGCTCGACCCGTAGCCGGGCGAACCGCTCCAGCGCGCGGATCACCGACTGGTCGCGATAGCGCGAGGCGCGCGCCAGCTCGGCCTGGTCGTAGCCGGCAAGCACCGGCCGGTCCTCGTCCCGCATGCGGCGGATGCGCGCCAGCGAGCGCTCCTCGGCGTCGCGCAGGTGGCAGACGACCTCCACCACCGACCACTCCTCCTCGCCCGCGCCCCTGCCGCCCCCACGCAGCACCTCGTCGGGCACGCCGCGGAGCAGGGCACGCAGCACGGCCGGTGTGCCGCGATAGACCTCGATCAGCTCGGCTCGTTCGTCGAACACGCCGAACTCCTCTCCTCCACTTGCCCCGCCGGCCACGCGCGCCGGGCCCCGCTCAGCCCGCGTGCCGGAAGCCTGCCTCCACCATCGTCAGCGGAGCGCCGTCACGCTGGACGACCGCGTCGATGACCCGGGCCACGATCACCACCGAGTCGCCCGCTGCGACCTCTCCCGTCACCTCCGCGGTGACGTAGCCCAGCGCGTCGTCGAGGATCGGCAGGCCGGACGGCTCGAGGTGGTGGGGAATGCCGGTCAGCTTGTTGCCGACGTGGCGGGTCTTGCGGCCGAAATGGCCGGCGAGGTCGCGCTGGCCGGTGACGAAGACGTTGACGGCAAAGCGGCCGGAAGCCCGGATCAGGGGGAGCGAGTGGGAGTCCGCCTCGACGGAGACCATCAGCAGCGGTGGGTCGAACGACGCCTGGCTGAGCCAGTTGGCGGTGAACGCCCCGACGTCGCCCTCGTGGGACACGGTCACCGCGTACAGGCCGTAGGTGAACCAGCGCAGCACCGTGCGCCTGGACTGGACGTCCTCCTGCCGCGCCGCCTCCGCCACGTCCCGCTCCTCGTCCCCGCCCGGCGCGGCCCCTGCCGCCCAACTCCATCATACGCCCCCGGCGCCAGCGGCGCGCGGGGATGTACGGCCGGCGGCGGCACGGGCCCGACGACACCCGCGAAGTCCCCGGGGGACACGGCCGGAGCGGTACAAGGAGCTCGAGACGACCGCGCACGTCAGGGGCTTGACCTTGACCCAGGGGCAGGGTCCTAGCATGGGTGGCAGAGCATACGGCGGCCATCTCGCGGTCGCGCGACGTGAAGCAGGAAGGAAGACGCATGCCACACGACACGCTGTCCGATCTCGCGCGGCAGGTTCGCGAGCAGGCCGCCGCCTACTGTGAGGCGACCAGAGTCCCGGGCTACCTGGCCGGTGTCTACCACGCCGGCGAGCAGATCGTCGTGGCCCACGGGCTGGCGAACGTCGTCACAGGCGCACCGATGCGCGACGACACCGGCTTCCTCTTTGGCTCCGTCACCAAGGTCCTGACCACCACCCTCGTCCTCCAGCAGGTCGAGCGCGGCCTGATCGATCTCGACGAGCGCGTGGTCATGTACCTGCCGGAGTTCAGGCTGACCACGCCCGGAACAGCCGAGCAGATCCGGGTGCGCAACCTCCTGACGCATACCAACGGGATCGACGCGGACCTGTTCCTCCCCGATGCCCAGGGGCGCGACGCGCTGAAGGTCTTCGTCGAGGAGCTCGGTCGGTCGTGCGGAGCGCTCTTCGCGCCGGGCGAGTACATGAGCTACTCGAACGGCGGGATGATCGTGGCGGGGCGCCTGCTCGAGGTCGTGACCGGCACGTCCTACCACGACCTCCTCAAGCGCGAGCTGTACGCGCCGATCGGCATGGATGACTCGTGCACCTCCGCCGAGGAAGCCATCCTGCGCGGCACCGCGGTCGGCCACTTCCCCGATCCCGCCAGCGGTGCGGTTCGTCGCACCGACGTGTTCAAGCTGCCGGACTCCTGGGCGCCCGCCGGGAGCACGCCGATCGGCCCTATCCGCGACCTGCTGGCCTTCGGCCGGACCCATCTCGCCGGTGGCGTCTCGCCCACGGGTAGGCGCGTCCTCTCGGAGGGGTCCACCGCGCGCATGCAGGCGGTGTCGTATGACATGGGGACCCCAAACGTCTCTCCGATCGGGCTCGGCTGGCTGCTCGTGCCGTTCGGGAAGACGACGGCGCTCTCCATGTCGGGCGCGTCGCCGGGCGGCGCGGCGGTGCTGGTCGTGGTGCCGGAGCACGATCTCGCCTTTGTCGCCTTCGGCAATGACCCGCGAGCGATGGCGCTCCATGACCGGCTGCTGCTGTGGATCCTCAGTGAGTACCTTGGCGTCGAGGTTCCCGACCTCTTCTCGGCCCCGCCCCCGGCAGGCGATCTCGCGCTCTACGCGGGCACCTACCGCTCGAATCAGCTGCGGGTCGATGTCCGGGTCGTGGACGGCCAGCTCGAGGAGGCGACGACCTACGAGCCGTTCGACGAGGTGCAGGCGCGGATCTTCAGCGGGTTCTCGGGCGGCTCGTTCCCATTCCCGGCGCGGCGCCTCGTCCCCATCCGCGAGGGCATCTTCGCGCCGGCCGGAATGCCGCACCAGGCGTTCAACGGCTACATGCGCCAACTGCTCGTCTCCTATCACGGGGTCAGTGACGGCCGGGCGACCTACCGCTGTGCCGGCGGCCGCATGACGCGACGGGAGCGCGCGGGCTAACGAGGGGTGCGTCCGCGCTGCCCAGGTGCCTGGGCGCGGCGACGTGCCTGGGGACCGACGGTGCGCGGACTCGCCACCGGTGCCTGTGATGGGGACCGGCCGGTTGGACGTCGATGCGTACACTGCGGCGGGACGGAGGATCGCGGTGAGGAACGTCGTGGGGGGCGAGCCGGTCCGGGGACAAACGACGCAGCTGCTCACCATCGGCCAGCTGGCTGCGTATGCCGGCGTGACGATCAAGGCCGTGCGCCACTACCACCGGCGCGGCCTGCTGACCGAGCCGCCGCGCGACGCGTCGGGCTACCGGCGCTACGGCGCGGAGCAGGCCATCGCGCTGGTCAAGATCCGGACGCTGGCCGAGGCCGGCGTACCGCTGGCCCGCGTCAAGGAGCTGCTCGCCGCCGACCCCAATCAGTTCGCCGCGGCGATCGCCGGGATCGACCAGGCGCTGCAGGCGCGCGCCGAGGAGCTCCAGCGCACGCGCGAGCGGCTCGCTCAGCTCAGCGCCGGGGACCGGCTGTTCGTCTCCGCGGAGGTCGCCGACTACCTCGACCGGCTGCGCGCGCTCGGCGTGAGCCCGCGCGCGGTGCAGCAGGAGCGCGACGGCTGGATCCTGCTGCAGTCGGCCGCGCCGGACACGGTGGCGAACTGGATCGCCAACAAGCGCGACGCGCTCGAGGATCCGGAGTTCCGCGCCCTCTACGTCGCGTGCGACGTGGCGTTCGACTGGTCCCCGGACGACCCGCGCCTGGAGGCGCTGGCCGAACGCATCCGGCACTGGACTGCCGGTCCACGCGGCAAGGCCGGCGAGAGGCCGACACAGGTCCCGGCCATCGCCCGGCTGGTGGTGACGTCGGCCGGCGCGTCCTCGCCGGCCTGGGACCGGCTCAACGCGATCGTCCGGCAGCAGGCTCAGCGGCCTCGTGCGGGGCGGTGAGTCCGCCCGCCGGCCGTGGAGGCCAGCGGGCGGTAGTCCGGCCCTGCGCCGGCGGGGGCCGGGTCCGGCGGGGGCCGGGTCCGGCGACTCCGTGCCGGAGCCACCACCGGGGATCACTCGTTGGACCCGGCCGACTCCAGCGCCCGGGAGATGTAGGTCATCATCTCGCGCATCGGCGCGGTCTCGATGCCGTGGATGCTCTCCTCCTGCTGCCACATGGTGCCCAGCGACTTCGCGATGCCGGGGTCGCCGCCGGTGAACTCCCCGACCAGCCCCATCCAGCGCCGCGCCAGCTCCCGCACGACCGGGCTGGAGGGATCGGCCCCACGGTCCATCTCAGCCTGCACGGCCGCGATCAGCCGCGGCCACGCCTCGGTCTCGACCTGCTTGATGCGCTCCTCGCCGACGATCCGGCGCCGCTCCTCGAGCGCCGCCAACTGCTCCGGGGTGTAGTACTGCTCCATCTTGTCCATCACCTCGATCACGTCCACGAATGCCTCGACCGAGACCTCCTCGGCCGCGCGCAGGTGCCCGGCGATCTGCTCCAGCCGGCGACAGAGCTCGTCCAGCAGCACCCGCTGCTCCCGGGCTCGCGCCAGTTGCTGCTCGACCATCTCGAGCGTCGAGCCGCCCGAGCGCTCCAGGCACGCCTGGACCTCCTTGAGCGACATCCCCAGCTGCCGCAACGCCTTGACCTGCTGCAGCCGCACCACGTCGGCGGGCCCGTAGAGCCGGTAGCCGGCCTCGCTGCGCCGCGACGGGGAAAGCAGCCCGATCTCATCGTAGTAGCGCAGCGTCCTGATCGTCAGTCCGGCCCGCCTGGCCAGCTCGCCGACGCTCATGCCCACCGGCTGCATCCGCGAATCCTCCTCTCGACTCCGGCTGCCCCGCAACCGCACCTCGATGCTAGAGCCTCACGTGGCGTGAGGGTCAAGGGGGCATGGCGATGAGGTTGCCGGTCCGCGACGCCGGTCTCCGGGACCGTGGAATGGCCGCTGCGGTGTCGACGCGGCGCGATCGCCGGGCGCCGTCGCGGGTCGGATTGACCGGACGCAGTGAACGTTCGATAATCGCGCCGATCGGAGGAGAGCGACATGGCCGGAGAGGGACTGCCCGAGATGCCGCGAGGCGGCGCGCTGGGGCCGGTGGTCATCGGGTTCACGGACACGCAACTGGCGTCCGGTGACTGGGTCGCCTCGGCCGTCGTGCTGACCGACCCGGCCGGCGAGGGTCCATCACGGCACATGGTCGCGCGCGGGACGAGCCGGGAGGAAGCTCGGCGCGCGCTCGTGTGCGAGATCGCCGCGCTCGGTGACGAACCCCTCCCCGACACTCGCGTCCACCGCGCCGGCTGACGCCGGTGCGCGCCCCTACGGCACCTGACCCTGCAGGATCTTGATCAGCTTGGTCGCGTCGATATTGCCGCCCGAGACGATGCAGGCCACCTTGCCGGTGCCCGCCTGGCCGCCGAGCGCCGCGGCTACCCCGGCCGCGCCCGCCCCCTCGGCCACCACCCGGTTGCGCTCCATCAGCAGGCGCACGGCCGTCGCGATCTCCGGGATCGGCGCGACCAGCGAGCCGTCCACCAGCGCGCTCACCAGCGGCCACATCTCCGGGTTGAGCGACGGACCGCTGATGCCGTCGGCGAAGTTCGGGCGGTAGTCGTCGAGCGCCACCGCCCGACCGGCCGCCAGCGACGCGGCGAGTGGCGCCGCCCCCTCCGCCTCGGCGGCATACACCCGGGTGTCCGGCTTGAGCGCCCGCACCGCCGAGGCGACCCCACAGCACAGCCCGCCCCCGCCGAAGGGCACGACGACCGCGTCCACGTCCGGCAGGTCCTCCAGAATCTCCAGCCCGATGGTGCCGTTGCCCGCCATCACCGCCGGGTCGGCAAAGGGGTGGATGAAGAGCCCGCGCATCCCCGCGCGGCCGTGGACCTCCATCGTGTGCCACCACTCCTCGAACGGCACCTTGACGACCTCGCCGCCGAGCCGCTGGATGGCGTCGATCTTCGTCTGCGGCGCCGTCTCCGGCACGACGACCGTGCAGGGCACGCCGAGGCGTCGCGCCCACCAGGCCACACCCTGCGCCATGTTGCCGGCGCTGGCGGTCCAGACGCCCTCCGCCACCTGCTCCGGCGGCGCCTGCAGGATGGCGTTGCCGGCGCCGCGCAGCTTGAACGAGCCGATCGGCTGAAGGGTCTCGAGCTTGAGGTAGATCTCGGCCGGCGCGTCGTCCACGTTGAGCCGCACCAGTGGCGTCCGTACCACCGCACCGCCGATGCGCGTCCAGGCCGCGCGGATCTCCGCGATCGGGATCGCTACGCTCGCTGTCATCGTCTCGCTTTCTCCCTGGCCCTCGGGCCGGGCGCGTCGAATCGCGTCCCGACAGCGCGGGGCCTGCCCAATCAGTCGCGGGCCAGCGTGGTGTTGCGCAGCACGCCGATCCCCTCGACCTCCACCTCGATCGTGTCGCCCGGCTGCATCGAGCCGACCCCCTCGGGCGTGCCGGTCATGATCACGTCGCCCGGCTCGAGGGTCATCACGTTGGAGATGACGCTGACGAGGTGGGCCGGCTTGAAGATCATCGTCTCGGTGGTGGTGTTCTGCCGCATCTCGCCGTTCAGGCGCGACTGGATGCGCACGTGGTCGGGGTCGAGCACCGTCTCGATCGCCGGCCCCAGCGGGCAGAAGGTGTTGTAGCCCTTACCCCGCGTCCACTGGCCACCACCGAAGACGCTGCGGTTGCTGACGTCGTTGCCGCAGGTGTAGCCCAGCACGTAGTCGAGCGCGTCGGCCTCGGCAACTCGGTAGGCGCGCCGTCCCATGACGAGGCAGAGCTCGGCCTCGAAGTCGGTGCGGCAGTCGGCCATCAGCTCGATCACGCCGTTCGGCGGCAAGAGGGCCGACGTGGGCTTGAGGAAGATCACCGGCTCCTCGGGGACGTCGCTCGGCCCGCCGCGCGCCATCTCGGCGACGTGCGCCGCGTAGTTCTTGCCGATCGCCACGATCTTGCCCGGCGCGACCGGCGTCAGCAGCGTCAGGTCCTCCAGCGGACCGACCGCGGCGCCGGCCCTGAACCCGGCGAAGAGGTCCCCCTCGGCTCGGTAGACCGTCCCGCCCTCGAGCACGCCGTAGCGCGGCTGGCCGCCGTCATCGTAGCGCACGATCTTCATCGGTCGTCCCTCCTGTCGGCCGCGGGCGGGCCTATGCCCGTGCCGCCCGGCATCCGCACCCGTCCGTCACCCCGTCGGTTGCGCGTCACGCCGGTGACGATACGCGCCGCCGTGTCGCGGGTCAACCGCGCCTTGACAACCCTCCGCCGCGGGCCGGAAGATGCGCGCGTACCGATCGACATGCTGGAGTGCCGGGACGCCGGGAGACGCGGGCCGCGATCAACCGGACCCGCGCCGGCCAGCGGTATCCGGTCGCCGGACGAGAGAGGGCCATGGAGACGCCGCTGACGCCGCTCGAGTTCATGCGCCGCGCCCGCCGCCTCTACCCCGGGCGGGAGGCCGTCGTCGACGGTGACCTCCACCTCACTTACGCGGCGTTCTTCGAGCGCTGCGACCGCTGGTCGGCCGCCCTCCACGCGCTGGGCGTCCGCCCGGGCGACCGGGTCGCCTACATCGCGCCGAACACGCACCAGCACCTGGAGGGGTTCTACGCCGTTCCCCAACTCGGCGCCGTGATCGTCCCGATCAACTACCGGCTGAGCGCGCACGACTTCGCCTACATCCTCAACCACAGCGGGGCGCGCGTCGTCTGCGTCGATCCCGACTACCTGGAGGCCGTCGACGGCATCCGCGCCGACGTCCCCGGGGTCGAGCACTTCGTCGCCCTGAGCGACACCCGGCCGGGCTGGCTCGACTACGAGGGGCTGATCGCGGCGGCCGGCACCGAGTTCCCGCGCCCGCCGATCGCGGAGGGCGATCTGCTGGCCATCAACTACACCAGCGGCACCACGGCGCGCCCCAAGGGGGTGATGATCACCCACCGCAACGCCTACATGAACTCGGTCGGCACGCTGGTCCACATCCACATGACCCCGGCCGACCGCTACCTCTGGACGCTGCCGATGTTCCACTGCAACGGCTGGACGTTCGTCTGGACTGTCGCGGCGGTCGGCGGCACCCAGATCTGCCTGCGGCGGGTGGAGCCGGCCGCCGTCTTCCGCGCCGTCGCCGACGAGGGCGCCACCATGCTCTGTGCCGCCCCGACCGTGCTGATCGGCCTGGCGAGCAGCCCGGAGGAGTTGCGCCGGTCCGCCCGGCCGGGCGTGCGCGTCCTGACGGCCGCGGCACCGCCGGCGCCCGCCACCATCGAGCGTGTCGAGGGCGAGTTCGGCTGGGAGATCATCCACGTCTACGGGCTGACCGAGGTCTCCCCTTTCATCACGATCTGCGAGCCCCGGCCCGAGCACGCCGCCCTCTCGCCGGACGAGCGCGCCCGCGTCAAGGCGCGGCAGGGAGTCGAGCTCGTCACCTCGGGCGAACTGCTGGTCGTCGACGGCGACGGCAACGAGGTGCCGCACGACGGCCAGACCGTCGGCGAGATCGTGGTACGCGGCAACGTGGTGATGCGCGGCTACTACCGCGACCCCGAGGCGACCGCGACGGCCTTCCGCGGCGGCTACTTCCACAGCGGCGACGCGGCGGTGGTCCACCCGGACGGCTACGCCGAGATCCGGGACCGGATCAAGGACGTGATCATCAGTGGCGGCGAGAACATCTCCTCGATCGAGGTCGAGAGCGCGCTGCTGCGCCACCCGGCGGTGCAGGAGGTGGCTGTCGTCGGCCTGCCGGACGAGCGCTGGGGCGAGTCGCCGCACGCCTTCATCGTGCTCAAGGGAGGCGCCCAGGCGTCGGAGGAGGAGCTGCGGCAGTTCGCGCGGGACAACCTGGCCCACTTCAAGGTGCCGCGCGCCATCCACTTCGTGCCGGAGCTGCCGAAGACGGCGACCGGGAAGATCCAGAAATACGTCCTGCGCGGCAGCCAGGCGGCCATCGCCCGCCAGTAGCATCCGCCGGGAGCCACTTCGGACGGTAACGTCCGCTCCGGCTCGCTCGCGCCTCTTGATCTCCCGGCGAACCACGTCACGCCGTAACACTCTCTCAGCACCGGGCGTCTTCCGATACGGAGCTCCCCGATACAGCGACGGGAAGGTTAAAGGAGGGTGGCAACCTTGGCGAGCGGACAGATTGGACGATGCGTCTGGAAGTCCCGGAATGTGACGTGTGATGATCTGGCCGGCTATTCTGTTCCGGCTGGCTCACGCGCCGGAGTCACCCGGGCGACGCAGGTCTCGAGTCGTTGCCGGAACGTCACGAGGAGAGCGGTGGTGAGCCGGGCTGCCTGGCTACGAACTCTCGTCGCGGCGCTAGCGCTGCTGCTCCTGGTGCCGACCACCGCGCTGGCGGCGCCGAACTCGCCGACCCGCGTCTACTTCCCCCAGACGCAGCACTACCTGGCCTACGGGTTCCTCGACTACTGGCTGCAGCACGGCGGGCTCGCGATCTTCGGCTACCCGATCACGGAGGAGTTCCAGCAGAACGGGCTGACGGTGCAGTACTTCGAGCGCGCCGTCTTCGAGTACCACCCGAGCAACCCTAACCCGTACAAGGTCGAGCAGCGCCGGCTCGGCGCCAACCTGACGGCCGGCCGCCAGAGCGAAGCGCCCTTCCAGCCGCTCCCGGCGACAACCAACTCCGACGGGAATTGCGCCTTCTACGCGGCCACCGGCCACCGGTTGTGCTTCGGCTTCCAGGCCTACTGGCAGCAGCACGGCGGCCTGCCGGTCTTTGGCTACCCGATCAGCGAGGAGTTTCAGGAGAACGGCTACACCGTCCAGTATTTCGAGCGGGCGCGCTTCGAGTACCACCCGAGCAACCCACCGGCCTGGCAGGTCGAGCTCGGCCTGCTCGGCGACCAGGCAGCCCAGCAGGACGGCGTGAGCACAGCGCCGCTGGCAGCGTCGGCGTCGGTGCCGACGTACGACCCGAGCCTGTGGTCGACCTGCCAGCCGGCACAGCTGCGGGCGGGCGTGGGCTCCAGCAACGGGGCGACCGGGCACATCCTCACGGTGTTCACGCTGATGAACACCTCGACCGCCACCTGCACGCTCTACGGCTATCCCGGGATGCAGCTGCTGGACGGCTCGGGCAACCCGCTGCCGACCACCGTGCACCGGGGCGGGGCCGGCTCGCCGTTCGCGCTGCTCGACGACCCAGCCCAGCTCGTCTACCTGGCGCCGGGAGACAGCGCCTCCTTCGACGTCGGCTTCGCCCACATCCCCAGCGGCGCGTACCCGAACTGCCCGGTCTCGGCGCAGCTCGAGATCACGCCGCCCAACGACTACAGCCAGCTGACGATCCCGGCCATGATCGACGCGTGCGGCGGGCAGCTCTACACCTCACCGGTCGTCTGGGGCACGCAGGGGGTGCCGGACTAGCGCGGTTCTCGTAACGGCCCGGTTGGCATTGCAGCTCTTCTCCGGCGGGGGCAGGTTTGACACCTTTCTCTTTTACGTTCGCCACCGCTCCGCGCGCGGTCGCCGGACATGGCGTAGCATACGGACCGGGACCACGGTGACAGCAGGGGAGAGGACGCATGAGCCAGACCGCAATCGATCGCGACCGACTGTTCGCGACCTACTTGAACTTCCCCGACCTGATCCGAGGCGGCTCCGCCACGCCGCACTGGCTGAAGGACGGCACTCGCTTCTGGTACGCCGAGGGCGAGCTGGACAGCCGTGTCGTCTGGCTGGTGAACCCGGCGGCCGGCACGGAGCCTGCGCGCGAGCCGCTGTTCGACGTGGCGCGCCTGCGCGCCGCCCTGACGGAGCACCTGCGCCACGAGCCGCCCTACGCCGGCGTGCCCTTTGCCGAGTTCGCATTCGACGAGGACGCGCGGCGCGTGAGCTGCTCGCTCGAAGGGCGTGACCTCACGCTCGACCTGAACACCTACGCGGTGTCCGGGCTGCTCTACCCGCCGACCGACGCCGAGCGCGAGCGGGACCGCGTGCGGCTGGTCCGCCGCCCGCACATGACCGGCCTGCCCGACGTCTACGAGGCGAAGTCGCCGGACGGCCGCTGGATCGTCGGCGAGGAGCAGGGGAACCTGACGCTGCGCGCCACCGTCGACGGCCGCCATCGGCCGCTGACGACGGACGGGAACGCGGACGCTCCGTGGGACGTGGCGACGGTCAAGTGGGCGCCCGACAGCAGCCGCTTCGTGGTGACGAAGCGCGACTACACGAACGTGCCGCGGCTGCCGATCGTCCACTGGCTGAAGAAGAACGAGCAGGTGGAGTGGGTCCCCTACAGTAAGACGGGCGAGCCGCTGGCCCAGATGCGTCTCTTCGCGGTCGAGGTCGTCTCGGGCAGGGCGACGCCGCTCGACACCGGCGAGCGGCGCGACGAGCAACTCATCCCCATCGCCTGGAGCCCGGACGCGCGCGAGCTGACGGTGCTGGTCACCGGACGCGCGTTCCGCTACGTGCGCCTGCTGCGCGCGGATGCCTTTACCGGGAAGACCCAGTTGCTCCTCCACGAGGAGCCGAGCGGCCACCTGCCGGGCAGCTTCACCGCGGTCGAGGAGAACGTCACGGTCCTGAAGGACGGTCGCTTCCTCTGGACCGCCAGCCACGACGGCTGGCCACACCTCTACCTGCACGACCGCGACGGGAGCCTCGTGCGCCAGCTGACCCACGGCGAGTTCCCGGTGCTGCGCGCGGTCGCGGTCGACGAGACCGGTGGCTGGGTCTACTTCCTGGCCCACGGCGAGGAGCGCCCCTACGACACTCACCTCTACCGGGTAAACCTCGCCGGTGAGTGCCTATCCCGGCTGACCGAGGGCACCGGCCAGCACGGTATTACTATGTCTCCTTCCTGTGCCTGCTTCGTCGACACCCACTCCAGCATCGACCGCCCACCGGTCACCGAGCTGCGCCGTGCCGACGGCACGCGCGTCATGGTGCTATCCGAGGCCGACACGTCGGCGCTCGACGCGCTCCCCTGGCGCCCGCCCGAGGAGTTCACAGCGCTGGCCGCCGACGGGAAGACCGAGGTCCACGGCGTCCTCTACCTCCCACCCGACTTCGACCCGACGCGGAAGTACCCGCTGGTCGAGGTCATCTACGGCGGCGCCCAGGTCGCGGTCGTGCCGCGCACCTTCGCGGCCGAGCGGCTGGGAACGGTCGTGGGGCTGACCAACTTCGCCCGGGCGCTCAGCGCGGTCGGCTTCGTGACGATGATCGTGGACACGCCGGGCACGCCCGGCCGAAGCCAGGCGTTCCACAACGTCTCGCACGGCACGTTCGGCCAGCACGTCGTCCCGGACCACGCGGCGGTGGTGCGGCAGCTGGGCGCGGCACGGCCGTACATCGACCTGGAGCGAGTCGGCATCACCGGCGGCTCGTGGGGCGGCTACAACACGCTGCGGGCGATGGTGATGGCGCCCGAGACCTACAAAGTCGGGATCGTCTGCAACGGCGTGGGCGACCTGGAGGACCACATGGCCTCGGCCGGCGAGGCGGTCATGGGGCTCCCCTCCGACGACCCGGAGGGGTACGGGGCGGCCTCGAGCTTCGACAAGCTCGGGAATCTGACCGGCAAGGTCCTGCTCGTCGGCAGCACCAACGACATCAACGGCACCTACTCGGCGACGATGAAGATGGTCGACGCCTTCACCCGGGCCAACAAGCCCTACGACCTGATGCTGCTGCACGAGCAGAACCACCACCCGAAGGGGGCGACCAAGACGTACTGGGTCAACGGCATGCGCCGCTACTTCGAGGAGCACCTGCGGCCGTAGGGGAGTGGTGCCGCGGTCCTGTCCGCCTCCCGTTCGACCCGCGCGGCGCCTTCAGCGCCACGCCAGGAAACCCGTCGATGCGGGCCGGGGGAGTCCCGCCCGCCTCGACGCTCGTCGTGGAGGAGAGACGTGACGATGGCAGCGCGGTCGGGAGGTGCTCAGCACCTGCGGCTGACGAGCTTCCGTCACCTGGCCTACCTGCCCCAGGATGTTGCCGGGTACCGGGGCTACTTCGCCGACGCGGGGCTCGACGTCAAAGTCATCTCACACGTCGGCTCGTGGACCCAACTCATCGAGGATCTGGCGCGGAGTCAGACCGACCTGGTGATCGGCAACGTCTGGTTCGCGCTGCAGCGGGCACGGCGACCCGACGCGCTGGTGCCGGTCGCCCACTGCCTGCGGCAGACCCGCTACCTCCTGTGCCGGCGCCCCGCGCCGGACGCCCCACCGTTCAGCTGGGAGCAACTCGCGAGCGCCGTGGTGGCTGTACCGACCGACGTGCCGACGCCCTGGGTCGCCTTCCGCGAGGCGTTGGCGGTCCACGGCGTTCCGCTCGACCGGGTGCGGGCGGTGGTCGGCTACGACGGTCGCGAGGCGGCGCACGACCTGCGGGCGGGTACCGCCGACTTCGCCGTGCTCGACGTCGAGCGGGCGATCGACCTGCGCCTCGAGGAGGTCGCGGCGCTGGCCGACGCGATCGGGCCGGTGCCGTGGTCGGTCTTCCTGGCACGGCGGGCCGACGTGGAGGCCAGGCCCGAGGTCTACCGCGCTTTCCAGAGGGCGATCGAACAGGCGCTCGACTGGATGGCGGGGCAGAGCAACTACGGGCTGGCCCAGTTCACGAAGGAGCGATCGATCGTCAGCATGCGCGTGACGCGGGGGAGCATCGACCGGTACCGGCGGCTCGGAGCCTGGCCGGAGTCGAGCACGATCGAGCCAGCCGACGTCGAGCGCTGGCACGAGATGCTGGTGCGCTGGGGGCTGCTGCGCGAGCCGGTGGACTGGCGCGCCGCGCTGGAGTTCGCCGGCGCCGCACACGGGCACGTCCTGCCGCAACGCTGATCCAGACTGAGCGGAGAATTTGGGCGCGATGAATCGCGCCCCTACAGTTCGTCCCCCGCCGCGACGTCCGCCGTGGGCAGCGGGCGCAGGCCCGCCTCGATCCGAGCGCGATGCGGCTCGAGGAAGGGAGGCAGCGCCAGCGACTCGCCCAGGCGCGCTGCGTCCTCGTCGGTGGCGAAGCCCGGGCCGTCGGTGGCGATCTCGAAGAGCACCCCGCCCGGCTCGCGGAAGTAGATCGAGCGGAAGTAGTAGCGGTCGATGATCGGCGTCACGCCGAGCCCGGCCGCCGCGATGTGCCGCTGCCAGGCCTCGTGCTCCTCGAACGTCGGCGTGCGGAAGGCGATGTGGTGCACGCCGCCGCGCCCCTGCCGCGCCCGCGCCAGGTCCGGCCGGACCTCGACCAGCACCGTTGCCCCCGGACCGCCCGGGCCCACCTCGTAGACAGTCGTCCCGCCGGCCGCGCCGTCATCCGCGGGCAGCTCCGCCGTCTGGCGAAAGCCGAGCACCTCGGTCAGCACACGCGCCGTCGGCTCCGGGCGCGCCACCGTCAGCTTCGCCGTGCCGAGCCCGCGGATGCCGACCCCGGACGGGACGCTGCTGCGCGCCCAGGGGACGCCGCCGGGAATGACGGCGCCGATCTCGTCGACCAACTCCAGCCGCTGCCCCTCGGGGTCGGTAAAGGCCAGCACACCGCGGCCGTCCCGCTCCGCGATCTCGCCGTGCGGCACGCCCAGCGCGTCGAAGCGGGCGGCCCACCAGTCGAGCGCCGCGCGGTCGGGCACTCGCAGTCCGACCGCTGAGACCTCGCCGTGGCCGGCACGGTTCGGGGCGGCCATCGCCCAGTCGAAGAAGGTCACCTCGGTTCCGGCGTGGCCGAGCTCGTCGCCGTAGAAGAGATGGTAGGCCGAGACGTCGTCCTGGTTGACGGTCTTCTTGACCAGCCGCAGGCCGAGCACCTCAGTGTAGAAGCGCAGGTTCTCCGCTGCGTGAGCGGTCACCGCCGTCACGTGGTGCAGCCCGCCGAGCTCGGGTGCCATCGTTCGTTCCCCTGTATCGTCCGTGTCGTCCTCGAAGGCGTCATCGCCACTGCACTGCAACGCCGGACGGCCTCGCGTCCATCCCGCTGGCCTACCCCATCGGGTCAGCCCGTGAGCGCACCCGTCGCCGCTCGGCCGTGCCGCGATCGTCTGATTATGCCAAGCGCGACAAGCCCCCTCGACCTCGGTGAGGACTCAGGCGATCGCAGCGACCCGGCTGACCGGGAGCTGGAGCTCGACGACGCTGTCCTGGCCTCCCAGCCCGCCCCGCTCCAGCATCACTACCCGCTCCGGTCCAGCCAGGCGATACCCGTTGGACTCGATCCACACCAGCACCGCCTCGCAGCCGTCGCCGATGTCCGCGGGCGAGCCCTGGTGGACGACGCAGGCCATTGTCTCGACCGCCGGCAGCGTACGCTCGGTAACGCGTCCGTCGACCGGTAGCGGGCCGTCGATGGTCATGGTCGCCTCGGCGTCGACGCGCCGCTCGTGGTACTCGGTCTCGTGCCAGATGGCGGTCCAGGTGGTCCCGCTCACGCGGTGCCGCATCTGGTAGGCGAAGAGCTCGCGGAAGAGCTCGCTGATGACGCCCCGCTCGGAGAGCAGCCCGCGGATGGAGGCGACCCGCTGCTCCGCCACACTCTTGAGCAGGACGTCGTAGCGCGTCGACACCGATCCCTCCGCCAGCTGCTGCAGGCGCGCCTCGATGCGGCGCAGCCGGTCCTGCTCGGCCGAGATCTGCTCCCGCGTCTCGTCCTGCTTCAGGAGCAGCATGGCGCGCAGCTGCTCGGGTGAGAGCTCCGCGTCGAGCAGCTGGCCGACCTGCTCGAGGGAGAAGCCGAGATCCTTGAGCGCCAGGATGCGGTGGAGCCGTGGCAGCTGCGCGCCGGTGTAGTAGCGGTAGCCGGTGTCCGTGTCGATGCGCGCCGGCTCGAGCAGCCCCAGGCTGTCGTAGTGGCGCAGCGCCTTGACCGTCACCTGGGTCAACCGTGAGAAGTCGCCGATTCGGAACATGGCACCCCCGGCTTTCAGTTGTCGACGGGTCGGTACACCCCAACGGTAAACCCTCCCGCAACCGGAGAGTCAAGCGTGGCGGCCGCGCAATCCGCCGGCAGATGGGTCTTGACTCTCCTGCCGGGGGAGGGTCTAGCGTCGATCCCGGGTGGGAGTCCACCCCGAGGAATGACGCCCGCGGCGGCCAGCGGCTCGCCCCACGACACCAGGAGGTCAGTCATGACGTCGACGACCGACACGATGCTCACCCGGCGACCCGGCACGCGACGTCCAGCGATCGCGCGGGTGATGGCGGTGTTCAACCGCGTCCCGAAGCTCATCCTGCGCTCGCCCCTGCACCGGGTCATGAGCGGCCGGGTCCTGCTGCTCAGCTTCACCGGACGCAGCAGCGGGCGTGCCTACACCACGCCCCTGAGCTACATCGTCGAGGACGACGACACCCTGCTCATTGCGGGTGGCGCGCCCTGGTGGAGGAACCTGCGGCACGACGCCACGGTCGGCATCCGGCTCCGTGGCCGGCAGCGCGCCGCCCGCGTCGAGATGATCGCGGACGACGCGGAGGTCGCGCGCCTGCTGCAGGTGGTCCTGCCGCGCAATCCGACGCTGGGGCGCTTCGTCGGCCTGGCGGTCGGACCGGACGGGACGGTCGACCCGGCAGGGCTGGCCCGGGCACGGAGCCGCGGACTGACGCTCGCCCGGCTCCATCTCGAGTCCGAGCGGCGGGGGGCGTAGCCGCCGACGCACCGAACGATTCGACACGACGGAGCGGGAGATCGACGCGATGACCGGAGCACACGACCAGGCAATCCAGGCACTGTTCGCGCGGTGGGTCCGCGCCGAGCTCGACGGCGACGCCGCGGCGCTCGCCGAGCTGCTCGACCCGGACTTCCGCTGCGTCGGGCCGCTGGGCTTTGTCCTGAACCGAGAGCAGTACGTCGCGCCGCGCCGATCGGGCGCGCTGGCGCATACCGCGTTCGTCTGGGAGGACGCCGCGGTACGCCGCTACGGCGACGCCGCAGTGGCGGTCGGGACGCAGCGGCAGACGACCACATTCCAGGGGCGGGATGCCTCCGGCCGCTTCCGGGTGACGCAGGTCCTCATCCGTCGGGGCGATGGCTGGGCCATCGCCAGCCTCCAGCTCAGCCCGATCGCGCCGCCGCCAATGCAAGCCGCTCAGCTGACGAAGGAGACTCGATGATGTCCAACCTGCCCATGCATGCCTTTCGCTTCGGCGTGGTTGCGGCCCAGGCGCGGTCGGGTGACGACTGGGCCGAGAAGGCGCGGCACGTCGAGCGCCTGGGGTTCGCCACGCTGGTGGTCCCCGACGGACTCCGGTATACGCTGGCGCCGATGCCCGCGCTGGTCGCGGCCGCCGCGGCCACCCAATCCCTGCGGGTCGGGACCTACGTGATCGCCAACGACTACCGGCATCCCGTCATGCTGGCCAAGGAGGCCGCCACGGTCGACTGGCTCAGCGGCGGCCGGCTGGAGCTCGGTATCGGCGCCGGCCGGCCGGACGCCGCGACCGACAACGCCATGCTGGGGCTCCCGTTCGACTCCGGCCGGGTGCGCCTGGAGCGGCTCGCCGAGTCGCTCGCCATCGTCAAGCCGCTGCTCTCGGGGCAGACCGTCGACTTCACCGGCCGCCACTACCGCGCGACCGGCGCCGCGATCTCGCCGGCTCCCGCACAACTGCCGCCGCCCCTGCTGATCGCGGGCGGCCAGCGGCGGATGCTGGAGCTGGCGGCGCACGGGGCAGACATCATCGCGCTGGGGATCGAGCCCGGCGCCAGCGTCGACGAGGTCGTCGAGCGCGTCGAGTGGATACGCGCCGCGGCTGGCAGCCGCTTCGCCCAGCTCGAGCTCAACATCAATCTGATGGCCGTCGGCGGGCGGCTGCCCCGCTACCTGCAGCACACCCTCGGCGCGGCCGCGGAGCAACTGGCGAAGGCCGACGCCGTGCCGGTGCTCAAGGGGAGCGTCGACCAGATGTGCGACCGTCTTGAGTGGCTGCGCCGGACGCTCGGCATCAGCTACGTCATGGTCGGCGAGGAGCTCGTGGACGCGCTCGCCCCGGTGGTGGAGCGCCTGGCCGGGGCGTGAGCCCACCATGCTGCTGGGACACAACCGCTCGCCGCGCGCGAGCGGCGTGAACACGAGGGAGTGATGGACATGGCTCAGGTGGTCGATCGACACGACCTGCGGAATGTTCTCCCAAACGCCGAGGCTTCCCATCAGTTCGAGGGCGAGGAGTTCGGCAACGTCGCGGTGTCCTTCTTCTGGACCGACGCGCCGGCCGGCGCCGGCCCTCGCCTGCACCAGCACGTGTACGCCGAGGTCTTCGTGATCCAGGACGGCAACGTCACCTTCACCGTGGGCGACGAGACGCTGGAGGCGACCGGCGGCCAGATCGTGATCGCCCCGCCCGGAGTGCTGCACCGGTTTGTCCACGCGGGACCGGGGCTCTCCCGCCACCTCGACATCCATCCTACCGGACGCATGAACCGCGCGCCGACCGGGACCGGCCGGGAGATCGTGACGACCCAGCTGATCCAGCGGGATAGCATGCCGAACAGCGAGACCGCGTATCGCTTCGAGGGGCGGGAGCACGGCGACGTCCCGGTGTCGTTCTTCTGGACCGACGCACCGCCGGGGACCGGCCCGACGCCGCACCGCCACCCTTACGCCGAGGTGTTCGTCATCCAGGAGGGTCGCGTCACCTTCACGGTGGGCGAGGAGACGATCGCGGCGAGCGGCGGGGAGATCGTGGTCGTCCCGGCGGGGACACCTCACAAGTTCGTCAACACCGGCCCCGGGCGCTCGCGCCACCTCGACCTCCACGCCAGCGGACGCATGGTCACCGAGTGGCTGGAGGACCGAGCCGCGACGGGCGCGCCGGTGCCGCCGCTCCCCGGCAACACCCGACCTCGCGAAGGGACCATGTGATGAAGCTCGGGCTGCAGCTCAACGGCTTCGACTTCGCGGGAGGCCCGGCCGAGATGGGCGTTACGCTCGCCGCGATCGCGCAGGCGGCCGACGTCGCCGGGTTCGACCGCATCGGCGTGACGGACCACGTCTGGCAGAGCGACTGGCTGGGCGGGCCGGAGCGCAACCAGCTGGAGTGCTACACGACGCTGGGGTTCCTGGCGGCTCACACCCGCCGCGTCCGGCTCACGGCCATGGTGACGCCGGCCTCCTACCGCGCACCGGGGCTGCTCGCCAAGATCGTGACCACGCTGGACGTGCTGTCGGGCGGCCGCGCCGGGCTCGGCGTCGGCGCCGGCGACTACGAGGCGGAGGCGCGCGGGTTGGGGCTTCCCTACCCGCCGCTCCAGGAGCGCTACGAACTGCTGGAGGAGACGCTTCAGGTCTGCCTGCGCATGTGGGCCGACGACGAGCAGCCCTTCGCGGGCCGGCACGAGCGGCTGGAGCGGCCACTGAACCGGCCGCAGTCCCTCAGCCGCCCCCACCCGCCGATCATGATCGCGGGGGACGGCGAGCGGAAGACGCTGCGGCTGGTAGCGCGCTACGCGGACGCCTGTAACCTGCGCCCTGGCCCCCAGATCCCGCACAAGCTGGACGTCCTGCGCCGGCACTGCGAAGCCGAGGGGCGGGACTACGACGCCATCGAGAAGACCTGCCCGTTCGGGTTCGACGTCGGGCCGGACGGGAAGAAGGTGCCGGAGCTGATCGGGCAGCTGCGCTGGCTGGCGGGGATGGGTATCCAGACCGTCATCGGCGTCGTGCCGGACGTTGACCGGATCACGCCGCTCGAGATCATCGGTCGCGAGATCATCCCCACGGTTGCGGAGCTGTGAGGATCGTCGAGGGCATCCGGGTCCGACCTCCCCACTACCGCCGGTGATCGTCACCGCACGCGAGGCGTAACCCGTGGGTAGCACGTGGTTGGCGCGGTCAACTGAGAGGAGTGCCGGTGGTTACGTCCAGCTCCGGGATCACGCCGTTCCTGACGTTCACGGGCCGGGCCGAGGAGGCGATGAGTTTCTACGTCTCGCTCTTCCCACGGTCGGAGGTGCTCGACGTCCGGCTCCGGCGCTACGGGCCGAACGAGGCCGGCCCCGAGGGGAGCGTGATGCACGCCACGTTCGCACTGGCCGGCCAGCAGTTCATGTGCAGCGATAGCTACGTGGCGCACGACTGGACCTTCACGCCGGCGATCTCCCTCTACATGCGCTGCGAGTCGGAGGAGGAGATCGAGCGGCTCTACCGGGGTCTGTCCGACGGGGGCCAGGTGTTCATGCCGCTCGACCGCTATCCGTTCAGCGAGCGGTTCGGCTGGGTGGGCGACCGCTACGGCGTGTCGTGGCAGCTCGCGCTCGAGCGCTGAGCGCGGGAAGGGGACAGCATGAACCAGCGAGACAGGATCGAGCGCGAGATCGCCATCGACGCTCTGGTGTCGCGTGTCGGGGAGCTGGTCCGCCAGCCGGGCTGGTGGGTGGGCGACGGCGACCACTCGCGGCACCGGCGCTGGCGCGACGGCGGCACGCTGCTGCGCGTCGTCGAGAGCGGCTTCGCGAAGCTGATCGCGGCGCGCGGGCTGGACGCGTCGGTCGTCGACGGCAACGTCAAGGGCTGGGCCATGCAGCTGGACGTGGCGCGGGCGACGACGGAGCGCGTCACCGCATGAGCGCGAGCCGGCGCGATATCGGCCCGGTACTGGTGGCGCTGGCTGTCCGAGCTCGCCGCGGCCTGGGACCGGCGCCTGGCCGTCCTCAAGCGGGCGGCAGAGACGCCGGACACGGCGACGCCGCACCCCTCCGCTGAATGACGGCTATGGGGCGATGATTCGTATCGGCTCTCACCCGATCCGACCGGCGTAACACGCAAGCTCGATCACCTCGCGCGGCACCGCCATGCGCGTCACCCTCGAAGACGCCCTTCGCTGGCCCCACCCCGGTAGTTTCACCTACCGTTTCTCCAACCACCCGGTTGCCGAACGCGACAAGTTAAGTAGTTCCGACGATGTGCGTCCGCCGCGTCCCCAGTAGAGTGGAGCGGTCGAGGCTCCCCGCGAGAGAATGAGTGATGGCGGCGCGGCCCGACGACGCACATCCCGAGCGCGCTGCTCATCACCGGCTAGACTGACGTATCTGTTGGTTACCATCTATCTCGAATCAATGACTTTCAGCGTATCATGCTTCTGCGTTAGGTTGTTGGAATTGGAGATCATTTGGACCGGCAAGGCTCAGGCGAGCGGGACCTGCCAGCTCGTAGGCGACGAGCCGGCCTCCTTCCACACCGTTGACTCGGGTAGCCCTACTGCCACGGCTGGGTGGTCGCCGCCGGCTTGAGCGTGCGCCAGTCCCAGCGCGTCCCCGCTATCGGCGTGCGTCCGAGCGGCAAGCGAAAGGTGCTGAGGCTCGACGTAGAGCCGAGCAATGGATGCGCGTTGCCCTTGGAATGGCTCCGGGGTTCAGTCTGCGGAAAGCGGAAAGGAGTGACTAGGCGTCCTGAAAATGTCGCGGATTCCTGCTTCGCGGGGCGAACTAACGCATCCGTTTGGTAGCGCATGCACTCTGTCCTGCATGCAGGTTGTAACGTAGGAGCGGCTTATGGCATCCCCCACGCCAGTCACGGTCTCGATCGCCCTCAACGGGCAACCGCCTCAGCAGGTCACAGTACCGGATAGCTCCGTGCCGCTGCTGTACGTGCTGAGGAATCAGTTCGGCCTGAAAGGCCCCAAGTTCGGCTGCGGCTTCGGCCAGTGCGGAGCATGCTCGGTCATCCTGTTCGGGGAGATCGCACGCTCGTGCCAGGCAACGATCGACGCCATCCAGCAGCTCATGACGTTGTATCACATTCCACTGACCGCCCCGATCTCTGTAACGACGCTCGAGGGCCTCGGCACCCCCGCCAGTCCGCACCCCCTGCAGCAGGCCTTCCTGGATCAACAGGCCGGCCAGTGCGCCTACTGCGCCAACGCGATGATCATGGGCGCCTACTCCTGGCTGGGGGGGCGAATTGCCGCCGGCAACATGGCCGTTCCATCCGTCAGCGAGGTTGAGGACTTCCTCTCGAACAGCGTGTACACGGATCCGTTTACCGGTGCAGTCACCCCTACACCCTATCTGTGCCGATGCGGCGCGCACGTGCGCTTCGTCAGCGCGATTCAGGAAGCCGCGAAGGGAATGGCGTAGATGCTGGACAAGAAGATCAACCGGCGGGGTTTCCTCACCAAATCGGGCGCGCTCGTCGTCGGTTTCAGTTTTGTGCCTGCCGTCGCGAGCTTCCTGACCCCGGCCGCACCGGCGTTGGCCGGCGCCGACACGAACTCACCCGACCAGGCGGGCTCCGGGCTTGCGATCGACGACCCCGCCAGCGGCGACGCCTGGCTCGCGATCGACGCCAGTGGCGGTGTCACGGTCTACTGTGGAAAGGTCGAATTGGGCACGGGCGTGCAGACCGCCCTCAGCCAGATCGTGGCCGAGGAGCTCTATCTGAGCTTCGGACAGATCGTCACGTTCATTCAGGGTGACACGTCCGTGACGCCGAATCAGGGCTACACGGCGGGCAGCCAGACGATCCAGGGCGCGGGCGTGCAGCTGCGACAGGCCGCGGCGACAGCCTTCCAGGCACTGCTCCAGCTCGCCTCTCAGCAGATCGGCGTGGCCGTCCCGGCGTTGCGCGCGCAGGACGGCAAGATCGGCATCGGGCACAACCTCAACCGCGCCCTCACGTACGGCCAGATGGTCAGCAGGCAACAGATCCAGCTTGCCTTGGACCCGAATGCACCGGTCAAGAACCCCACCGACTACACCATCGTCGGGCAGCCGGTGCCGCGAGTGGACCTCCCCGGCAAGGTCTTCGGGCAGTTCAGCTACGTGCAGGACGTGGTCCTGCCCGGCATGCTCCATGGCCGCGTCGTCCGCCCGGCCGGGAGAAACGCGACGCTGGTCGGGGTTTCGCCGTTGTCCAGCGGCCTCGCGGGTTCCCCCCAGATCGTGAAGAAAGGCAACTTCGTCGGGGTCGTGGCCACGGACGAGTGGGCGGCCATCCAGGCGGCGAGCCAGCTCAACGTGACCTGGAATCCAGGAGCGCCGCTCGCGGCCACCGATGACGGCACGGCGACAGCCCGGGCCTCGCTGATGCAGGCTCTCCAGAACCCGGCCAACACGTTCAACACCTCCAAGCTCTTCTCCACCGGCGATGCTGCCTCCGGTCTGGCGGGTGCCAAAAAGACGCTCCAGGCGACCTACTTCACGCCCTACCAGATGCATGCACCCATCGGCCCGTCCTGCGCCGTCGCGGACGTCCGCAGCAGCCCCGACAGTAACGGGATTCAGGCCACGATCTGGTCCGGAACGCAGGGCATTTACCAGCTGCAGGGTGCGATCGCCCAGTTGCTGGGACTGCCGACATCGGCCGTGCACGTGATCTACGTGGAGGCGTCCGGGTGTTACGGCCACAACGGCGCGGACGACGCCGCGGCCGATGCAGCCCTGCTCTCCCAGGCCGTCGGCGCGCCGGTCCGCGTGCAGTGGATGCGCCCCGACGAGCATGCGTGGGAGCCGCTCGGCCCGGCAATGGTCCACGCGCTGCAAGGCGGGTTGGACTCACACGGAAACGTGGCTGCCTGGGAGCATAGCCTCTGGACGCAGACCCACTCCACCCGCCCGGGTGGGCGGGCCGGAAACCTGCTCGCCGGCCAGGAGCTTGGGTTCGCGCCGCAAACGGAGAGTCCGACGGGGCTGCTGGGTGGCAGAAACAGCGGCGTGAACTACGCGTTTCCGAACTACCTTGTCACCGCCAGTTCCGTCCGGAGTTTCACCACCGCGACCAGCGGGTCGACGACGCAAACCACGAACCTGTTTCCCCGCACCACGGCGCTTCGCACGCTCGGCGGCTTCTCGAACACGTTTGCCAACGAGTCGTTCACGGACGAGATGGCGATGGCGGCCAACGCCGACCCGCTCGCCTTTCGACAGCAGTACCTGTCCGACCCGCGCGGCCTCGCCGTGCTGAACGCCGTGGCGACGGCGGCCAACTGGAAGGCGATGCCGTGGCCGACGACGGCTGCGCAAGCACAGAGCACGCCGCTATTCGGCCGCGGTCTCGCGTACGTGCAGTACGAGAACAACTTTGCCTATGTGGCCACCTATGCCGAGGTACTGGTAGATCCCACGACCGGCGTCGTGCAGGTTACCCACGTCATCGTGGCGCACGACTGCGGCCTGATCATTAACCCGGACGGGCTGAAGAATCAGATCGAGGGCAACGTGGTCCAGGCCACGAGCCGAACGTTGAAGGAAGAGGTGCTTTTCGACGCCAACGGCGTCACCAGCACGACGTGGGCAGGTGTGCCGACGAGCAACACCTGGAGCATCAAGTACAACCCTGGACCCAGCTACTCAATCCTCCATTTCACCGAAGTGCCGACGGTCCAGGTCGTGCTGCTCGACCAGCCCACCCAGCCCGCGCTGGGCGCCGGCGAGCCGACGTCGGAGACGATGGCCGCCGCGATCGGCAATGCCATCTACTTCGCCATCGGGGTCCGGCTGCGGGAACTGCCGTTCACGCCCGCAACCGTGCTGGCGGCGTGGCAGGCAGCCCTGGGACTCTAGTGACGGACTAGTGAGGATCAGCGCGGCCCACGCCTCCCACCGGCAGCGTGAACCGAACGGGGGGAGGCGACAGCGGACGACCGGGGAGGCGCAGCCATGGCTGGACTTCTTGAACGAAGTCGCCAGGCTCGCGCTTCCCCCTGTGCGAGGAGTGTCTGACCGCCCTGCAGCGGCCCCGCTCCGATGACGCCACCGGCAGATTCGTGCACATCCTTGGGCCGCGTTCCCGCTTCGCGCACGGCGGTTCAGCGCCGCACGCGGCCGGTTCCAGTGCGACCGTCCGCCCCAGGCCGCCCCGCGACCATCGCGGCCGGTCGCCGTCAGTAGCCCTCGTGCTTGTCCACCACGTTCAGGAGCGGCTCGTCGCGCCGGTAGCGGCCGATGTTCTCCAGCAGGATCTCGATCCCGCGCTCCCAGTAGCGCGGGGAGCCGCCCGAGGTGTGGCTGGTGATCAGCACGTTCGGCATGTCCCACAGCGGCGAGTCGGCCGGCAGCGGCTCGGGATCGGTTACGTCCAGCCCCGCTCCGGCGATGCGGCCGGCCCGGAGCGCATCCACGAGCGCTGCCTGGTCGATGACCGCGCCGCGCCCGACGTTGTAGACGTAGGCGCTCGGGCGCATGGCGGCGAACTCGGCCACGCCGAGCAGGTGCCGGGTGCGCGGCGTCAGCGGCAAGGCAGACGCGACGTGGTCTGACTCCGCCAGCAGCGCCGGCAGCTCGTCGGGCAGGTAGATCCGCTCGACGCCGCGCGGCAGGTCCGTGGAGCGCCGCTTTAGCCCGACCACGCGCATACCGAGGGCGTTGGCGCGCCAGGCGAGCGCGTTGCCGATGTCGCCCAGACCGAGCACGCCGAGCGTCTGGCCGCCGAGCTCGAAGGTGCCCCGCTCGGCGTGGTGCCACTCGTGTCGGACCTGGAAGCGCATGATCTCCGGCAGGCCGCGGGCGAAGGCGAGCATCATGGCGACCAGGTGCTCGGCCATGTTGGGAGCATGGACGCCGCTGAAATTCGTCACCAGCACGCTGCTCTCGACGAGCGCCGGGAAGAGGAGGTTCTCGACCCCGGCGCCGGTGATCTGCAGCCAGCGCAGGTCCGACGCGGCGGCCAGCAGCTCGGGCGTCAGGCCGCGCCCGACCATGGCCTGGGCGCCGGGGAGCACCTCGCCGAGACGCTCGCGCTCCGCCTGGACGACGACCTCCAGGTCGGGATAGGCGTCGCGCACGCGCTCGAGTTGGCGCGGGTCGAGATTGAAGGCGATGACGAGCCTGGTCAGCTCAGCCACGCGGGCCGTTCCTTTCTATGAAGAGAGCCCGGCTATGCGGGCGCGATGGACCGCCCCGCCGGGAAGACACAACCGGCGGCGGGCGGAGTCTGTTCCCGGGGCGGCGCGAGCCAAGCCGCTTTCGTCCAGCAGCCGCGCGTGAGACCATGCGGCCGATGTGCGTCAACTCCGTTGGCAAGGAGTTGTGCGACGCCTTCCACCCGTAGCGCCGATCGTGACCGGCCGGGAGCGTCGAGAGGGAAGCAATGAAGGACTACGCCGGGTACAGCTTCTGGCTGGAGACCTGTGGCGACGACCTGACGCCACGCCCAGCGCTCGACGGGTCGATCCGCGCCGACGTGGCGATCCTCGGCGCCGGCTTCACCGGCCTCTGGACGGCCTACCACCTGCTGCGGCGCGAGCCGTCGCTGAAGGTCGTCGTGGTGGAACGGGAGATCGCCGGGTTCGGCGCGTCGGGGCGCAACGGCGGCTGGTGCTTCGCCGGCTTCCCCTACCCACCGGCGCAGCTTGTAGCCCGCTACGGGCGTGACGCCGCCCGGGCGGTCTCACTCGCGATGTACGACTCGGTCGACGACGTGGGCCGCGTCTGCGAACTGGAGGGTATCGACGCGCACTTCGCCAAGGGCGGTGAGCTCGAGATCGCCCGCGCGCCCTATGACCTGCCGAAGCTGGATGAGCGCTACGACGAGTACCGCGCCGTCGGTCTCGAGGACCACTACGCGCTGCTGGACGCGGAGCAGACGCGGGAGCGCATCCGCGTTGCCGAAGCCGTCGGCGCCTTCTGGAACAAAGAGGGCGCGGCGATCCAGCCGGCCCGACTGGCGCGCGGGCTGGCGCGGGCGGTCGAGCGGCACGGCGGGACGATCTACGAGCAGACGACCGTGACCGACTACGTGCCGGGCCCCTGGCCCCGGCTCGATACCGAGCGCGGCAACATCTCGGCCAGGGCCATCGTGCTGGCCGGCGAGGCGTACCTGTCGCGGCTGCCGAAGCTGCGACGCCGCATCATCCCGGCGACCTCGCACATCGTGATCACGGAGCCGCTGTCGGACGACCTCTGGCGGCAGATCGGCTGGGAGCGGCGTGAGGTGGTCGGCGGCTTCGGAACGACCGGTGCCTATCTCAACCACACGGCCGACGGCCGCATCGCCTTCGGGCCGTATCGCGGCAAGTACCCGTTCAACTCCGCGATCACGGACGCGATCGACCGGCGGGAGGACGTGTTCGAGCACGGCCGGCAATCGGCGCGGCAGTGGTTCCCGATGCTGAAGGAGGCCGGCGTGGGCTTCACGCACGCCTGGGGCGGCGTGTTCGGGATTCCGCGCGACCACATGCCGATCATGCGCTATGACCGGCGCACCGGCGTGGCGCTGGGCTACGGCTACACCGGAGAGGGCGTGGCAACCGCAAACCTCTCCGGCCGGGTGCTGGCCGACCTGATCACCGAGCGCGACAGCGAGCTCACGCACCTGCCAATGACGTCCCACGCGCCCGTCGACTGGGAGCCGGAGCCGATCCGCTGGCTCGGCTCCTCGCTGGTGCGGCGTGGGCGCGACCGGGCGAACCGGGAGGTGGAGCGCAGCGGGCGGTATCCGGAGCAGCCCGATCTCGCCCAGCGACTGTGGAGCTTCGAGCCCCCGCGCGCGTGGCAGGCGGTCTGGCGCATGGCAGCGAAAGACTGACCGTCCCCGAGGGCGGCAGCTCTCCGGTGTGTTTGCATCCGGGGCTGCCCACGTGGCGCCCGCCGTGGGTGGGCACCCGCTCGGATCGCGCGGGCGCACGGCGGCCTCAGGCCCTGCCGTGGATCCAGCCAGGACACCCTCACGGTCGGTCCCCGTGCGCCCCGCGTGCATCAAGCGGTCCGACGTCACACCTTGAACGCAGCGGTCCGCGCGTTGACACCCCCGCTGGGCGGCACCACAATCGCCCGACGGATTCGGTGACGAGGCTTTGATGAGGCGAGCTGCCCCACTCATGCGCCGGTCCGCAC
>DATKRJ010000073.1:0-6608 GCA_035532355.1 Thermomicrobiaceae bacterium
CGCGCCGCCGCGCTCAGCGCCGCGATGTCGAACAGCTGCCCCGAGCGGTAGAACACCGAGGGCAGCAGCACCAGCGCCACCTCGTCGGTCATGGCGTCGACCAGGTCGCGCTCGTCGACGGTGCGCCCGTCGCGGCTCCCCACCCGGATCAGGTCCGCCTCGGGATCGCCGCCGCGCAGCGCGATCTGGCTGCGCAGGGCGTAGACGTCGGAGGGGAAGTCGAGCTCGGTGGCGATGATCTTCCGGCGACGACCCGCGGGCCGGTAGAAGGTCGCCACCAGGTTGTGCAGGTTGACCGTGGTCGTGCCGGTGACGACCACCTCGTCCGGCTCGGCGCCGACCAGCGGGGCGAACAGCTCGCCGAGCTGCTCGTCCAGGTAGAACCAGGGCGGATCGGCCCGCAGCCAGCCTTCCACCCCCAGCGTGCGCCAGTCGCGCAGCGCGTCGAGCACCGCCGCCTCGGCGTCGCGTGAGAGGAGGCCCAGCGAGTTGCCGTCCAGGTAAATCGTGCCCGGCTGGAGGTAGAAGCGCTCGCGGAACCCGGCGAGCGGGTCGTGCCGGTCGAGCTCGCGGGCGTGGTCCTCGCCGCTCACGTCGACGGCATTACGGGTGTCGGTCACGGCTGCCTCCCTCCGGAGATCGGCCACGTCGTCGGCGCCGGCAGGGTAGCATACCGGGATTCGCTTCGGTCGCGCTCAGCGCGTCAGCCAGTCGCGCACCGCCTCGACCGAGTAGACCTGGCCCGGCGGGATAGCGTGGGCCATGGCCGCCACCCGCGCCCGCGCCAGCACCTCGTCCTCCCAGCTGCGGCGGCCGAACGCCTCCCACTCCTCGGGCGCGAGCCGCGCCTCGAGCCGGCCGGTGGTGAAGTCGTACATCGGCAGCAGGTCCGCGTCGCGCCGGAGGTGGTAGTCACGGAGCGCCTCGACCTCGTCGACCTCGCCGCGCCACCAGCGGTCGAGCGCCTGTGCCAGCAGCACTGCGGAGCGGGTCGCGTCGCCCATCCCCTGGGCCGTGTGGGGGTCCTTGTGGCAGCCGGCGTCGCCGACGAGTGCCCAGCCGGGGCCGGCCGGCACACGCAGGAAGTTCGGCAGGTCGCCCGTACCGACGATCTGCCCGACGAGCCGCGCCCCCGCCAGGCGGCCGGCGACGGCCGGGATGCGCTCGAGGCCCAGGAAAAAGTGCTCGCGGTGTCGCACGCGGAAGCGGTCGAAGGCGTCCCGCTGCACGCCGAACCCGACCACCGTCTGTCCGTCGTCGGTCGGGAAGACGAAGGACGCGCCGTACTCCGCGCCCACCTCCGGCAGCGCGCCCCGCGCGGCGAAGGCGCTCGGCGGGTCGTCGAGCGGCATGCCGGCGAAGTAGGCGTAGTACCAGGCGAAGAGCGGCGGCACGGCGGCGTAGCTCGCCGTGCCGACCTCCTGGGCGACCAGAGAGTGCCGGCCGTCGGCGCCGATCACGAATCGCGCCCGGGCCTCCTCCTCGGCTTGCGCGGCTCGCCCGCGGGCCGGGCGGTAGCGGACGCCGACGACGCGCTCCCCCTCGCGGACGAGGCCGGTCACGCGCGTGCCGCTGCGCAGGGCGACGTTAGGGTGGGCGCCGGCGGCCTCGACCAGCAGCGCGTCCAGCGTCTCGCGCCGGACGCAGAGGGCGAAGTCGCGGCCGTGGACCGCGGCGAAGGGCGCATCGACGTAGGGGAAGCGCAGGCGCGTCAGGTGCGGCGCGTCGACGGCCAGCACGCGGTCGAGCACGCCAAGGCGCGCGAGAACGTCCAGCGTGTCGGTGAAGAAGAGGTGAGTCGACATAACAGCGCTCGGAAAGCGATCGCGGTCGAGCAGGAGAACCGAGTAGCCCCGCTCGGCGAGCAGGAGTGCGGTGGTGGCCCCGGCGATCCGGGCGCCGACGATGACGGCGTCGTAGGTCACGGACACGTCCTTCGGTGAGCCGGCACCCACGCGCTCACCGCCGCGCCGGGGCGAGCGGCCGCGGGAGATCGACGCCTCAAGACTGTATCGCATCCGCGCCCGTCAGGGGCCCGGGTCCAGCCGCGTCCCGGGCTACGCGAGCGGCTCGACCGGCTCGGGCGACAGGGAGAGGCTGCCCTCGCCGTTGTCGAGCGTCACCACCGCCTGCTGCGGCGTGGCCTGTCCGTGAGGACGGGTCGCCCCGACGACCCGCCGTTGCGTACAATGGATCTACGGTCAAGTTGGCTCGTCAGGGCCCGGGCGCGCGTGCCGCGGGGACACGGTGGCACGGCCTCGGCGCGGGCCGGTGTGCAGGCGGAGGGAAGGAACCCAGGGTGCCGACTCGAGGACGATGGGCGCTCGCGCTCGTCGTAGTTGCCGCGTTCGCGGCCGCCGCTGCCGGCGGCTTTTCCGTACCCGCGGCGCGTGCCGCGGACATCCTCCCGGCGGAGGTCTATTTCAGCCAGACCGGACACAACCTGGGCGGCGATTTCCTGAGCGCCTGGCAGGCCAACGGCGGGCTGATGATCTTCGGCTACCCGATCAGCGAGCCGTTCACCGAGAACGGGCGCACGGTCCAGTACTTCGAGCGCGCCCGCTTCGAGCTGCACCCGGAGAACGCCGGCACACGCTACGTGGTCGAGGCGACGCTCCTCGGCGACTGGGCATCGCAGGCGGAGCGCTCCACCACGCCGTTCCAGCCGCTCCCGGCGACCACCAGCACCGACAGCAGCTGCACCTTCTACAGTCAGACCGGTCATCGCCTCTGCAACGGCTTCCAGACCTACTGGGAGCAGAACGGCGGGCTCTGGGTCTTCGGCTACCCGATCTCTGAGGAGTTCCAGGAGAAGAACCCGGACACCGGCCAGACCTACACCGTGCAGTACTTCGAGCGCGCCCGCTTCGAGTACCACCCGGAGAACGCGGGCACGCAGTACCAGGTGCTGCTGGGTCGGCTCGGCGCCGCCTACGCGACCAGCCAGGGCGTGAAGACCGCCGCGGCGCCGCAGGACCCGAGCGCGATCGCCGCCTTCCAGGGCCTGCTCGATCCGGCCTGGTCGCACGCGATCCGCACCGGCGACGGCTCGATCGTCGGCGTGATCACGGCCGACAGCCTGAACATCCGCTCGGCACCGAGCCTGAGCGCCCCGGTGGTGGACACCGCTTACGCCCGGCATCCGATCATGGTCCAGGGCGTCGTCCAGGGCGACGCCGTCGACGGCGTCCCGGTCTGGTATGAGGTCGGGCAGGGCCGCTACCTGGCGGCCGCCTGGGTGCAGCCGTTCGTCCCCGCCACGCCGCCGCGGACCTACTCCGGCCACTGGGTCGACGTGAACCTGTCCCAGTTCTACGCGGTGGCCTACGACGGGAATCAACCGGTCTACGCCGCCATCATCACGGCCGGGGGGAGCAACGGGGCGACGCCGACCGGCGTCTTCCAGGTCTTCTCACGCGTGCGCAACGAGACGATGGACTCGGCCACGGTCGGCATCCCCAAGGGCGCGCCCGGTTACTACTACCTGACCAACGTGCAGTTCACGCAGTACTTCAAGGACGGCGGCTACGCCCTGCACCAGAACTGGTGGACGCCGCCCGGCGACTTCGGCAGCTACTCGACCCACGGCTGCGTCGGCCTGCTGCTGCCGGACGCCCAGTGGTTCTGGAACTTCCTGTCCTACGGCTCGACCGTCAGCATCCACTCCTGACGCTGACGCACCTCTCCCGAGCGATCGACGCGCGTGGAGCCGGGATGATCTCGGCTCCGCGATCTTTTTCCGCGGCCGGCACACCGAGCGTGACGGATCACGGGCAGGCGGCTAGAATCGGACCCATCCCGTGAAGCGGACGGCGACGCAGCAGGGCACGCAGTGCACGACGACAAGGAGCGGAAGATGTTCGAGACGTATATCGGCACGGCGACGGGAGTCTATCGCCTGGGCAGGGCCGGCGCGCAGCCGCTTGGCCTCCAGGACGAGCGCATCAGCGCCATCCACGCCTTCCGGACGGCGAGCGGGGACACCGTGATCCTGGGCGGCAGCTACGGCAACGGCCTGTTCCGCAGCGCGGACGGCGGCCGCAGCTGGAGGCCGGTCGGCGACGGGCTGACCGCGTCCGCCTTCCGCACGATCGCGCCGGACCCCACGCGGCCGGGCGCGCTGCTGACCGGCACCGAGCCGGGCCGTATCTTCCGCAGCGAGGACGAGGGCCAGCGCTGGCGCGAGCTGGACGGCATCCGGGCGATTCCGGCGTACGAGGAGTGGTACCTGCCCTACTCGCCGCGGGCCGGCGCGGTGCGCAACGTCTACTCGCCTCCCGGCAGCGGCAGCCGGCTGCTCGCCTCGGTCGAGGTCGGCGGCCTGCTCGACAGCCCGGACGGCGGGCTGAGCTGGTCGATCTCAGCCATCGGGCCAAACGACGACATCCACCACATCACCGGCCATCCGGACGAGCCGAACCTCCTGTTCGCCTCGCTGGGCTACGCCGCGCTCAAGTCGCGCAACCGGACACCGGAATCGCCGAAGCTCGGCGGCGTCGGCCGCTCGCGCGACGGCGGGCAGACCTGGACGGTGCTGCACACCGACTACACGCGGGCGACCATCGTCCCGCCGACCGACCACGGGCTGCTGCTGGCCGGACCGTCGCCGCAGGTCGGCCGGATGGGACGCATCGAGGTCTCGCGCGACGCCGGCGACAGCTGGGAGCTGGCGGCGGGCGGGATCGAGACGCCGATGGAGGACATGGTCGAGCTGTTCCAGCCGGCGCCCGACGGCTCGATCTGGGCCGTCTGCTCGGGCGGTAGACTGCTGCGTGCCGAGCCGGAGGAGTGGCAGTGGCGCTCGGCGGTGCCGGCGGGGCTGAGCACGCGGGTCGAGGCCGCCAGCTTCCTGCCGGCGTAGTCGGACTCCCGGCAGGAATTGGATGTTGATATGCAGGGGCGGGGATTGAACCCCGCCCCTCTTTTCGCCTGGGCGCGACGCCGCAGACTGCCGGCGGCCGGTTACCCCGCGCGCGGGTCAATCCCCGCGCTCAAAGACGAAGCCCGCCGAGGCGGGCTGACCTACCATCTTGGGCTGTAGGTGCGCGATTCATCGCGCCCGATCTAACCTGCCGGGCTGGCCTGGGAGCGGTACGTCGCCAGCTTCGCGATCGCCGCGTCGAGCCGTGCCAGCACGCGGTCCTTGCCCAGCACCCGCAGCGTCTCGAACAGCCCGGGCGAGACGGTTCGGCCGGTGACGGCCACGCGGATCGGCATGAAGAGCTGGCCCGCCTTCAGCCCGAGCTCGTCCGCCAGCGCGCGCAGCGTCGCCTCCGTGCCCGCCTCGTCGTCCAGGTCGGCTCCCACGAGCGTAGCGCGCGTTCGCTCCAGCCCCGCGCGCACGGCGGCCGGCTCGGTCTTGCGCGGCACCAGCGTCTCCGTCGCGTACTCCTCGGTCGCCTCGGCTCCGTCCGTGAAGAAGAAGTCCGTCAGCTCGACGACCTCGGTCAGCGTCTTGAGCCGGTCTTTGACCAGCGTCACCACCTCACGCACGCGGGCGTGCTCCGGTGAGGCCGGGTCCTCCGCGGCCGCCGGGACGAGCCCCGCCGCGACCAGGTAGGGGACGCAGCGCGCCGTCAGGTCCTCCAGCGTCAGCACGTGGTTGATGTAGTGCTGGTTCATCCAGAGGAGCTTGTCGAAGCTGAAGCGCGCCGGGCTGGCGCTGACGTCGGCCAGCTCGAAGCGCTCGATCAGGTCGTCCGTCGAGAAGAACTCCTGGTCGCCCGCGGACCAGCCGAGCAGCACCAGGTAGTTGTTCATCGCCTCGGGCAGGTAGCCCTTGCGCTTGTACTCCAGCACGCCGACGGCGCCGTCGCGCTTGGAGAGCTTCCCCTTGCCGTCCGGACGCAGGATCACCGGCGGATGGACCAGGACCGGCATCTCCCAGCCGAAGGCCCTGAAGATCTGGACGTGCAGCGGCGCCGACGGCAGCCACTCCTCGCCGCGAGTGATGTGGCTGATCTCCATCAGGTGGTCGTCGACCATCGCCGCCAGGTGGTAGGTCGGGAAGCCGTCCGACTTCAGGATGACCGCGTCCTCCAGCAGCCGGTTCTCGAAGGTGATCGGGCCCCGGATCAGATCGTCCACGACCGTGGTCCCGCTCTCCGGCATCTTGAAGCGGATGACCGGATTCCTGCCCTCCTGGGCGAGCAGCCTGCGCTGCTCGTCGATCTCCTGAGGTGTCAGAGAGCGGCAATGGCGGTCGTAGCCGGGCGGTTCGCCGCGGGCGCGCTGCCCGGCGCGCACCTGCTCCAGCCGCCCCGGGCTGCAGAAGCACTCGTAGGCGTGGTCGTGCTCGAGCAGCCAGTTGGCGTGCTCCTGGTAGATCGGCAGGCGCTCGCTCTGGAAGATCGGCCCCTCGTCCCATTCGAGCCCCAGCCACTGCAGCGACTCGACGATCCCCGCCGCGCTGCCCTCGACGTAGCGCCGGCGGTCGGTGTCCTCGACGCGCAGGATGAAGTCGCCGCCGCTGTGGCGGGCGAACAGCCAGGTGAAGAGCGCGGTGCGGGCACCGCCGACGTGGAGGTCGCCGGTGGGGCTGGGCGCGAACCGCACCCGGACGCGGGGCACGCGCCGCTCGGTCATGTCGTCTCTCTCCCTCTCCGGAG
>DATKRJ010000074.1:0-5845 GCA_035532355.1 Thermomicrobiaceae bacterium
AAGAGGACCCGTGGCATGCGCTCGGACCTTACCAGCTCCGCCAGATCGTCCAGCGTCGGCGCGGGATCGATCCCGGCGCTCCCGCCCAGCTTGACCACCAGCATCGACGTCCTGCTCCTCACTCTCGACTCCGCGCGCGTCGCCGGCCGCATGCGTTGGGCGCGATGGACCGCGCCCCTCCAACGAGAACTGGGCCGGGCGGGTTCGAAACCCGCCCCTACACGTCAAATTCGCAACTCAGCCGGCTTATGGTCATTGACGAATAGATCCGGTATACGGCGGCCAGCGCATCGACCGGCGTGGGCCGGCAGCGTCGCGCGGGGCGTTCGCGACGACGCCGGCTAGACCCGTCGCGCGGGGCTAAAGCCGCCGCGCTAACAAGACGAAGCCCACTGAAGGGGCTGGGAGCGCGGGTGGCACGGAGCACGGGCGCGCGGACGTGGTACCGACCTATTCTGGCGAAGACCATTAGCCGGCTTCGTTCACTAACGCGTGGGCTTGAGCCACGCGCGGTCCAGCCCACCCGGCGGCTGCCCTCCCCGCCCCACGCGGCCCCGTCCACGATATGGCGGCCACCCGCGCGGCCACGGCTACGAGCGGTCAATCCCGCACCAGGTTCATGGTGTAGGCCAGCCGGCCGCCGTAGAGGTCCGCCACGCCGAAGCCCGCCTGGGCCGCCAGCGCCTTGACCTTCGCCCGGCGCTGGAAGTGCGGGTCGGGGAAGACCTCGGTCACCGAGAGGATGCCGCCGTGCTTGAGGGCTCGGTGGATCTCCGCCAGCGCGGCCGTCCTGTCCGGCACCTCGCCGAGCACCGTGACCAGGAGCGCGCGGTCGAACGCGTCCGCCTCGAGCTTCCCCTCGCCGAGCCCGCCGAGGACCGCGCGCACGTTCGACACCCCGGCGGCGGCGGCCCGCTGCTCGACCCTGCGCAGCATGCCCGGCTGGACGTCGAAAGCCACGACCTCACCCTGCTGGCCGACTCGCCGGGCGGCCGGCACCGACACCCGGCCCGGGCCGCTGCCGGCATCCAACACCCGCATGCCGGGCTGCACCCTCAGCCGATCCAGGAGCAGCTCGGGGTTGAGAATCGCCGGACCGAGCGGGATGTCGAGCGACCAGGCCAGCCAGGACGGGCAAGGGAGCTTGCGCACCCGATCGAGGGCACGCCAACCATAGCGGACGAGCAGGGAGACCGCCGCCAGCAGCCCGATCAGCCTGAGCGCGCGACGCATGGCAGTCCTGTCTCCTACAGTGGATGGAGGCCGGGGAAGCCCAGCCCGGACGTCTCATCGAAGCCGAAGCGGACGTTCATAGCCTGCACGGCCTGGCCGGCTGCCCCCTTCATCAGGTTGTCGATCGCCGACATCACGACGACGCGCTTGCCGCCCGCGTCCAGCTCCCAGCCGACGTCGCAGTAGTTCGAGCCGGACAGGATCTTGGGCTCCGGATAGCGGTGGAGGCCGCTCGCCTCCTTGACGAGCCGGATGAATGGCTCGTGCCCGTACATCCCGCGGTAGATCTTCCAGAGGTCCTTGTCGGCCAGCGGCTCCTTGAGAAAGACGTGGGCCGTCGCCAGGATGCCGCGCACCGCCTCGACGCTGGTCACCGTGAAGCTCAACTCCGGCGTCACCCCGTCGACCGTCAGCTACTGCAGCACCTCGGCGCTGTGGCGGTGTCCGGTTGGCTTGAAGGTGCGGATGATCCCGCTGCGCTCCGGGTGGTGGCTGGAGAGCCCCACCTCGGCACCGGCCCCGGACGAGCCGGTCTTGGCCTCGATCACCAGCGGCATCCGCGGGTCGACGATGCCCGCCCGGAAGAGCGGTACCAGCCCGAGGATCGACGCGGTGGCGTTGCAGCCGGGGCTGGCGATGTAGCGGGCGCTACGGAGCTCCTCCCGGTGCAGCTCCGGCATACCGTAGACCGCGCTCTGGAGCAGCTCGGGCACCGGGTGCGCCCAGCCGTACCACGTCCGATAGGCAGCCGGGTCGGACAGGCGGAAGTCGGCGCTCAGGTCGACCACGATCTCCCCAAGCTCCAGCAGCCGCTCGACCCGCGGCGCCGTCTCGGCGTGGGGCAGCGCCGAGAACAGGACGTCGACGCACTCGAGCTGGTCGGGGCCGACGAACTTGAGCTGGGTGCGCTTGCGCAGGTTCGGGTGGACCGTGTGGACGAACTTGCCCGCGCGCGAGCGCGAGGTGACCTGAGTCACCGTGACCCCCGGGTGGTCGAGCAGCAGCCGCAGCAGCTCACCGCCGGCGTAGCCCGAGCCACCGAGTATCGCGACGTTCAAACTCATCGACGCTGAAATCTCCTCACTTGCGCCGGTGATCGGCGGCGCTCAGACGACCCCGGCCCGCCCGTTTGTCAGCGCGCCACCCGCGGCCTGCTCGCGACACGCGAGCGACCGGTCGATCACGTAGTCGACGATGGCTCCGGCGATGTCCTTGTCAGTCGTGCGCATCAGGCCCTTGAACTCGGCACCGGTGTTGACCTCGATCACCTTGAGCCCATCCGGCGTCTCGACCAGGTCGATGCCCGCCAGTTCGGTGCCCACCGCGCGGGCCGCGCGCAGCGAGACGTCGGCGATCTCGAGCGTGACCGGGCAGGCCGTCGAGACCGCACCGCGCGCCACATTGGTGACCCAGTGCTCGGCGCTGCGGTAGGAGGCGGCCACGATCTCGTCGCCCACCACGAAAATGCGCAGGTCGCGTCCCGGCTTGGCCACGTACTCCTGCAGGTAGAAGACGCCGTGGTGGTAGGAGCCGAGCCGGCGTTTGTGCTCCAGCACCGCCCGAGCCGCGGTAGGCGAGTTCACCTTGGCGAGCAATCGACCCCACGAGCCGGTGACCGGCTTGATGACCGCCGGGTAGCCCAGTACCTCGTCCAGCACCTTGAGCGCCGAGTCGATGTCGAAGGCCACCGCCGTGCGCAGCGTCGGCACGCCGGCGACGGCCAGCGCGATCGAGGTCGCCACCTTGTCGTCGGCGATGCCGGAGGCCCGGCTCGTATTGATCGTCGGCACGCCCAGGCCGTCGAAGACCTGCAGCGCGACGGCGGCGCGGCCGTGGGCCATCCCCCGATCGAGCACCAGGTCCAGCGGCACCGGCTGCGGCCGGTCGAGATCCGTCACCTCGAAGGTGAGCGCCCGGTCGAGCAGGCGAATCGGCTCGACGCCGCGTTTCTCGAAGGCGGCGATCAGCAGCTTCTCCTCCTCACGGACGTGCGAGAGGAGCATGCCGACGCGCAGGGTCCGGATCATTGGACGCCTCCCCAGCGGCCGCTCGCGAGCTGGGCCGCGATGCGCTCGAGCGCGGTCGTCAGGATCGCCGTTGCCCGCTCCAGGTCCTCCAGCGGGACGTGCTCGTCGGGGGTGTGGTCGAGGATCGAGTCGCCCGGGCCGTAGGCCAGGATCGGACAGCCCCAGGCCGGGCCAACCAGATTCATGTCGGAGGTCCCGGTCTTGACCTTGAGCCGAGGCGTCCCGCCGTGGGCGCGCACCGCCGCGACGAAGGCGCCGACCAGCGGCAGGCGCTTGTCGGTCTGGAAGGCCGCCGCGTTGACCGCCACGGCCAGCTCACCATCCCCGGCCAGCTCACGCACCGCCGCGATCGCCTCCTCGGGCGCCAGCGACGGCGGCAGGCGCAGCCCGATCCGGGCGACCGCCTCGCCGTGCAGGCCGTCGGTTGACGACGTGATGGCGTTCAGCGTGGGATCAACGGTGCGGAAGCCCTGCGCGGCGCCACCGTTGCGCGCGTCGCACCAGGCGCGCAGCCGGTTCCAGAACCCCACCGCCAACTCGGCAGCCGTCGGCTCCGGGCCGGCGGAGTGGGAGACAGCCTGGACGACGCGGTATTCCAGCGCGATCGAGCCCTTGTAGCCGAGCACGATGCCGTCCCAGCCACTCGGCTCTCCGATCACCACCGCCGCGGGCGCCGCGTGATGGTCGACCAGCCAGTGCGCGCCACGGGAGCTCATCGTCTCCTCCTCGACGGCACCGACCACGGTCAGCCGGACCTCCCGCGGCAGCACGGCGCGCGCGGCGGCCACGACGAAGGTCGCCAGCGGCCCCTTGGCGTCCACGCTACCGCGCCCGTAGAGCGCGCCCTCAGCCACGCGGACCGGAACGTGTCCCGGCACCGTGTCGATGTGGCCGAGGAGCAGGACCTCGATCGGCCCCGTGCCGCGCGTGCCCACGGCGTTGCCGGCCGCGTCGGGCGCGCCCTCCAGACCCAACGCTGCCATCTGACGGCAGAGCCAGTCGACCGCGTCGACCTCGCCGCCCGAGGGGCTGGGGATGCCGACGAGCCCCTGGAGCAGCTCGGCGGTGCTAACGCCCGTCCGGCTGGCCTGCTTAACCACGGTAGCCCTCGTCGCCCTTTCGCCGCACCTCGGACACGGCAAAGTCCACGATGGCGCCGGCCACGTCCGTCCCTCGTTCGACCAGCGAGCGGAAGTCGACCAGGTTGGTCACCCCCACCACCACGGGTCCGTCGTCGACCTCGAGCACCTCGATGGCGTAGATGCCGCTGCCGAGTTTGGTCTCGAGGTGCGCCGCGATCGCCTCGAGTGGCCCGGCGTCGCCCTCGTACGGCTCCCACGGTGCCTCACGGGCGGGCCGCCAGCCGCTATTGCGCCGGGCCTCGATCCCGACCAGGTCGTGGCCGACGATCGTCAGGCGCACGGTCCGCGACCGGCCGGCCGCGAAGCGCTGCACGAGCACCGCCTGCTCGTTGCCGAGCATCATGCGGTGCTCCACGATCGCCTCGGCCGCGTCGCGGTCCTCGACCAACGCGACCGGGACGTCGGGATCGACCACCACCGACTTGAGGATCACCGGGTAGCCGACGCCCTCGATGGCAGCGAAGGTCGCCTCCTCGCCGAAGCTGACGGCCGTCGGCGGCATCGGCACGCCGTAGTAGACCAGGTGGCGCACCAGCGCCAGGCGATCGGCCAGCAGCCGCGCCGTGGCGGCCCGGTTGACGACCAGCGTGCCGCCGGAGGCGAGCAGTGCCGACAGCGCGGCGCGCTCCGGCGTGACGGTGCCGCGCTCGATGGCGACGTCGAACACGCCGACGCTCGGCGCGTCCAGGGACAGATAGATCCGCGCCGGCGGCAGGAGCACCGCCTCGAGGCCGCGCGACGCGCAGGCCTCGACGATCAGGCGCTCCTCGACCCGCAGGCGATCAGCAAGGAGAGCAATGCGCCTCACCGGGGCCTACTCGCCCCAGTCTTCCTCTTCGGCCGGTGCCAGACCGAGGGTCAGTGGCTCGACCTCCAGCACCTCGAGCTCAACACCGCAGTCGGGGCACTGCACGATCTCGCCGGCCTCGACGCTCGTCAGGCCGAGCTCGCCCGCGCACTCAGGACACACACCCATCGAAACGACTCCCTCATATCACTCGCCCCATGATCGCTCCGGCCGGGCCCTCGGGGCTCGCGGGCGGCCGGCCCGCCTGCGCGGGACGTCGATGAAACACAAAAGCGGCGAGCCAACTGGCTCACCGCCGCTCGGAGTTCCGCGCTTTGAGTGCCGCTAGGACGAGCACCCTCCACCGACGCCGAGTCGCGCGGGAGCCAGGAAGCGCCTAGGGGCGGGGATGCCGGCGCGGCCGAGCCCGGACAGTCCGAATCGACGCGCCGCTCGGCGGCCCGCCGCGCCCGGTTTGTCCATTGCGCCTGTCATCGGTCGCCCAAGCATCATGAACTCCCGCTGCCTCAAAGTCAGCGGCCACATCCTACCATGTGGCTCCGCCAAAAGGGAAGAGTTGCGGGCGGAAGGCAGAGCCACCGCAGGCCACCGGCAAGCCGGCGGGCCCGTTGCCCCGCCCGTCGCGCCATGCTAGG
>DATKRJ010000075.1:0-10386 GCA_035532355.1 Thermomicrobiaceae bacterium
GTCCCGGTTGGGAAGGGCTGAGGCGCTCAGGGAGGCGAAATCGTGGCCGGGCTGAAGGGCGCCGATGACCGCGAAGCCGACCGCGATAGCCACGAAGCCCAGCTCGTTGAGCGCGAGCATCAGGAAGGCGGCGGTGGGCGCCTCGTGGTCTTGGGCGATCGCGACCAGGACGTAGGTCAGCAGGGACATGGCCTCCCAGGCGATCAGGAAGGTCACGGCGTTGGCGGCTACCACGATCAAAGTGACGGAGGCCAGGGTGAGGTTGAAGAGCGCCAAAAGCAGCCCCTGGCGCGGGGGCCCGCCCACAAAGAGGACGTAATCCGCGCTGTAGACGGCGACACCGACGCCCACGAGCCCGATCACGAGCAGGAACAGACCACCGAGGGCGGTAGCGGTCACCTCGAACTGACCCAGCGGGGTGCTGACCGGAAGCGCGAGTGTGAGCCGCTCACCGCCGACCAGGAATGCACCGGCGATGACGGCAAGCAGGCAACCGATAGCCGCGGCCGCTGCGGACAGCTGCCGGAAGACGTCGAAGCGATTGATGCCGATCGCCAGAGCGGCTCCGGCGCCGAAGCAGGCGAGTGCTGCGCCGGTCAGGTCGAGGCTCATAGGCGGGTCCCACCTGCCCGGTAGCGTTCCTCGGCCCGGCCGGTGGCGAGGAGGAGGCCGTGCAGCAGGGCCAGCGGAGTCGGCGGGCACCCCGGCACGTAGACGTCGACGGGCAGGATTCGATCGAGGGAACGGGTCCGCCTCGGACTGCCGGCGAAGCAGCCCCCGCCGAGGGCGCAGACGCCTGCCGCCACCACCATCTTCGGGTTGGGCATCGCCTCGTAGGTCTCGACCAGCGCTGCCTCCATCTGCTGGGTGACGATCCCGGTCACCAGCAGGCAATCCGCGTGCCGGGGGGTGGGCGTGAAGAACAAGCCCAGCCGCGCCAGGTCGTAGCGCGGTGTCGCCAGCATCTGGAGTTCCGCCTCGCAGCCGTTGCAGCTGCCGGCGTCGACGTGCCGAATGTGCAGAGAGCGGCTGAAGATCCGCATCGCGCGGACATGGAGCTCGTCGACCAGGCGACGCGCCTCCTCGACCGGCTGCGGCGCCTGAGCGGGTTCCAGGTCCGCCGGACGGCCAGACCGGTCGGCCTTGCCGCCCTTCCAGCCCACCCAGGTAAGGAGCGAATCCGGCGAGCGGACCGCCACGTCCGGTTCGCTCACCAGGCGGAACGCCGTGGGCGCGGCTCGAACACAGCGGGCGCACATGACGCATTGCCCGGCGTCGAAGGTGAGGCTTCCCTCAGTCCGATCCCCCGTCACCGTGATGGCATCGGTCGGACAGACGCCAGCGGCCGCGATGGCCAGCTCGGGGGTGAGGAGGCTCGCGTCCAGCTGCACCATCGTCGGCGAGCCTTGGCCCTCTGGGCAAGATGGGTAGCGGGTTGTCCGGATTCCCTCCGACAGCCCTCGAATCACCCAGCGCGACATCAGCGGTCGAACTCCGCGACCGAGAGGGCGAAGCTGGCCTCGATGACCGGGTAGTCGGTCAGGTTGTTGCCGCTGGCGCAGGCGCGCGAGTAGACGTGCCAGTTGACGGCCGCCGGAGGCCTCGCCCGCCAGCGGGAGATCCGGCCGCTGCCGTCAAGGTCGACCAAGTGGAGCGTCTCGCCACCGGGCGCCTCGGCCCAGCCGAGCGCCGACCCCGCTTTGAGGGACGGCTGCGCCGCGACGCCCTCGCCGAGCTCGGCGCTCAGTAGCTGTTCGACCAGTGATAGCGCCTGCCCCACCTCGAAGAGGAGGACGCGCACCCGCGCCAGGGCGTCACCCTGGGACTTGGCGAGGACCTGTAGCCCGAGCCCGGAATAGCCGGCGTAGGGATGGTCGCGGCGCGCGTCGCGATCGACGCCTGACGCTCTTCCGACCGGGCCGACCAGGTAGTGCTCGTGCGCGTACTCGGAAGCGAGGATGGCGGTCGTCTCGAGGCGATCGACGAAGGTCGCGGTACCCTCCAGCAGCTCCTCGAGGCCTCGGGCCCTGCGACGCCAGCGGACCACCGAGCCGGACAGCTCGCGCAACCCGCCGGCCGCGACCGGGCCAGCGAGCCCACCGATGGCGAGGATGCCCCGCAGGTAGCGATGGCCGGTGAGCGCGGCACAACTCTGGAGCGCCTCCTCCCGGAGGAGGTTGTACTGGGCCGCGGCAACGGTGAGCCCGGTCGAGTCCGCCACCTTGGCCAGACTTGCGAGGTGCGAGTGGAGGCGCTCCATCTCCCCCAGCAGCGCGCGAGCCCGCCACGCATCGTCCGAAACCGAAACCTCGCCGGCCCGCTCCACCGCCTGGGCGAAGGCGAGGCCGTTGGCGAAGGTGGAGGTGCCCGCCAGCCGCTCGGCGAGGATCAGCGCCGAATCGGCCTGGCGACCAATCGCCATCTCCTCCACCGCTCGATGCTTGTATCCCAGCCAAGGCCGCACCATCACCAGGTCCTCGCCGCCGCTGGTGAAGAGGAAGTGGGCCGACTCCTGTGGCCCGCTCCGGACCGGGCCGAGCGGCAGCTGGAAGACCCCCTGGCCTTGGATCGGGGCCGTCTCATTCAACTCTTCGATGGATTCCATCCCGGCCCGGGATCGGCGGCGCCGACCAAGCTTTGCGGTTTCGCCTCCATGGAGCCGGACCGGCAGCAGCGCCGGGTGCCCGTGGGGGATGAGTCCGAACACCTCAGCGATCTCCCGCTCGTACCAGCTTGCCGCGTGCACAGCGGGTGTGACGGCGCTGTAGGTCTCCCCCGCCAGCCGGGCCTGGAGCCGCAGCCAGCCGGGATCGCCGACCGTCGAGAAGACGGCCGTCAGGCGGTGTCCGTCGTCGGTTGCGGTGGCGAAGAGGTCGGACAGGAAGGCTCTTTCCGCGAGCCCCCCGGCGGCGGCGCTGAATTCCTCCTCGGCACATTCGACGATCACCTCGCCGGGCGCGGCGGGCACCGCGGACAGTCCCATCGCCTCGGCGATCTCGCGTAGCCCACTCATGGCAGGACGACCCTCACGGCGCCCTTGACCAGGTCGCTGAGCGGCCCCGGGATCCAGACCCCGAGCATGAGCACGAAGGCCAGAGTCAGATAGGACGGGACCAGCGCAAGCGGGTTGATCTCGGCCGGGGCGACGGGCTCCCCGGGATTACCGCCGCCGAAGACCATCCGGTTGAAGGGCGCCACGATGGCGATGAAGCCGATCACCAGCAGCACGGCCACCACCAGCGCCGGGACCCACTGCCGGCTCACAGCCGCTGCGCCGACGATCGAGAACTCGGACAGGAAGAGGTTGAAGGGAGGGGCGCCGGCGATTGCGAAGGCGCCGCAGAGGACCAGCGCGGCGGTGGCCGGCATCGTACGAGCGAGCCCCCCGATGGCTCCGATCTCCCGGGTCCGGAACCGGAGCAGCAGGTTCCCGGTCGCGAAGAACATGAGGGACTTGGTGAGGGCGTGGTTGACCATCTGCAGGAGCGAGCCGAAGACGGCCAGCGGGACCCCGACACCGAGACCGACCGTGACCAGGCCCATGTGCTCGATCGAGGAGTAGGCCAGGAGCCGCTTGAAGTCCTTCTGGGTGACGAGGAAGATGACCGCGATCAGCACGGAGAGGATGCCGAAGACGAGCAGCTCGAGGCGGAGGTGGGCGGCCCCGGCAGAGGGCGCGGTCAGGCTGAAGACGCGGAAGAGAGCCAGCATCGCGCAGTTGAGCTCCACGCCCGAGAGCAGGGCGCAGATGGGCGAAGGCGCCTGGCTGTGGGCGTCGGGTAGCCAGGTGTGCATCGGGGCGAGCCCGGCCTTGGTGCCGAAGCCGACCAGAACCAGCAGGAAGGCAGCCGAGGTAGCGGCCGCCGGCAGCCGGGCGGCGACAGGGCCTAGCACCGGGTAGGAGAAGTCGTAGGACTGACCGAGGACGTGGACCCCGGCCTGGTAGAGGATCAGGAAGCCGAGCAGCGCGACCATGCTGCCGGCGGTGGTCAGCAGGATGTACTTCCAGGCCGCCTCCAGCGGCTCCCGGGAGCCGTAGAAGTCGACCAGGGGAGCCGATGCGATGGTGGTCGCGGCGACCGCGGTCCAGAGCACGCCGAGATTGCCGGAGACGGCCGAGGCCAGCATCGTGAAGCTGAAGACGTGGAGCAGCGTGTAGTAGCGCTTCACCTCGCCGGGCGCCACCGCCCCGTCGCGGAGCTCGTGGTGCAGGTAGCCGATCGAATAGACGGCGGCAGTCATCCCGACGCCGGCGACGATCAGCAGAACCACCCCGCTGAGGTCGTCGAGGTAGAGCCAGTTGCCGAACGCCTGGGGATGGCCACCCGCCAGGAGGCCGGCGATCAGGACCAGCGCCAGCGCCAGCACGGCGAGGTGCGTCACCGCCACCAGGGTGTGAAGGACACCGACCGGGCGGATGAACCAGGAAAGCCCGGCGCCGGCCAGGGGGAGGGCAAGCAGCCCGAGCAGCAACGTCTGATCGCTCATCCGCGGAGCCTCGTCAGCTCGGAGGTGTCGGTGGTGGAGACGGTGGCGTGCATGCGAGCGATCAGGAAGCCCATTACGACCGCACCCACCAGCACATCCAGAAAGAGCGCAAAGTCGATCAGCAGCGGCAGACCGGCGCCCATCACCAGGCCAAGGAGCAGGAGGCCGTTCTCGGCCACCAGCAACCCAGTCAGCTGCATGACCGCGTCTCGACGCGCGACCGTCGTGAAGAGGCCGAGCAGGATCACCGCCATGGCGATTCTCAGGATCGGCTCCCCGAAGATGTATCTCACGAGGGGCAGCCGGGCCGCCCCCACGAAGCCGGCCAGGCTGAGGGCGGCTCCCAAGAGCAGGGCGGTCGGGAAGCCGACGTGGTACTCGGTCTCGCGCTTGTCGTAGACGGTGCCGCTCACCTGGCGGCGGATCACGATCGGGATCAGGCCTGCCTTGATCACCGCCGTCGCGATGGCGAGGACGAGCAGGTGAAGCAGCCCCGACTGCAGGTAGGCAGCCAGGCAGACGCAGGCCAGCACCAGCGACTGCAGGGCGTAGGCGTTGACTGCTCCTCGAACCAGGCGCACCACCAGCAGCCAGAAGGTGAGCAGCAGCATCACCCCGGCGAGGCTGTAGGAGACGAGGTCGATCACTGGCCGAGGCTGTAGATGACGAGGGCCAGCACAGCCAGCACGAAGCTGGCGCCGAGGAACTCGGGAACCCGCAGGATCCGGATCTTCGCGATCGCCGACTCGATGAAGACGATCAGGACCGCCGCGACCAGCATCTTGACCGCAAGCGCCGCGATGGCGATCGCGATGGTGACCGGCGTGAAGGTCGCCGCCAGTCCGACCGGGATGATGAGGACGTTCAGCCAGACGACTAGGATCACGAACAGCTTCATCCAGCCGCCCCATTCGAGAAGCGCCTGGTCGGGACCCGCGAACTCGAAGAGCCGCGACGACTCGATCATCGACAGCTCCTGCTGGGTGGCCGGGTTGTCGACGGGGATTCGCCCCGCCTCCGCCAGCACCACCATCAGGAACGCGGCCGCGATCATCGCGTGGCTGGGCGCGACGATCGGTGTGATGGTGAAGAGGGCGCGGTTGACGACGAAGGGGACAGTGGCCGAGGAGACGAATGCGACGGCGAAGAAGACGACGATGAAAGTCGGCTCGGCCAGGGCCGAAACCAGCCGCGCGCGGCTGGCCCCCAACCCGCCGTAGGGGCTGCCGCTGTCCATCGCCGCCAGGTTCACGAAGAAGCCGCCGATTCCGATCACGAAGCCCGACCCGACCATGTCGGCCATGAACGCCCACGACACCGGCACGGCAGTCAATACGGGGATCAAGACGGCGAACGCAATGGGTGCGGCGAAGGCGACATAAGGCGCCGCCTGAAAAATGGCCGACGCGTTCGGGGTCCGGACCCGCTCTTTGTGAAAGAGCTTGTGGAGGTCGAAGTAGGGCTGGAGGATGGAAGGCCCACGCCGCGACTGGACCTTGGCCTTGAGGTTGTCGATGACCCCCTTGAGGAGCGGGGACATGAGCAACACGGTCAGGAGCGCGACCAGCTGGGTGACCGCCGCCGCTACCATCCGCGCCTGTCCGTGGGCTCTACAGTCAACAATCCCTAACCTCCGAATGCCGGTGGTCAGGGACTATTAGCTATTGAAAGCGGCTCCGGCGCCGATCAGCGCCGCGGCGAGTCCCATCGCCTCGATGAGGAGTCTACAGCGCCGGGGCGCCCCCTCGTCCGGCTAGTTTAAATCGGAGCCGGCGGAGATCTTCGCGGAGGAAGTGGTAGCGATCGCCGGGAGGCCGGGGTGGGATCCATCGCCGGCGCAACGCGTCGGGTCCGGACTGATACGCCGCCCTGCACGGCCGTATGTAGAATCTGGAACCAACCGGGCGATGAGGCCCGCCTAAGCTGGCCGCGCCAGATGATGGCCTCTACCAGAAATGGTGGGGGTGCAGTCATGGACCACATTTCGGTCAGCGCTGATCCCGAGACGCTGTTGTGCACGAGGTGATCGTCGTCGGCGTCGACGGTTCTCCCGGCGGATATGCCGCCGTCGCCGAGGCGGCTGAGCTGGCCAAACGCTTCGACGCCCGACTGGTCGGGATTTCCGTCCAGGAGGGATTCCCCCGCTATGCCGCGACCAAGATCGAGGCGGATGAGTTTATCCGTGAGAAGGATCGCTACTTCGCCGAGGTCGGCAAGGAGGCGAGGGCCTTGGCGGGCCGGCACGGCATCGTCCTCGAGCACGTGACCCGGATCGGGGACGCCGCCCGGGTCATCGTCAAGTTTGCCGCCGAGGTTGATGCGGACCTGGTCGTCCTCGGCTACAAGCGTCACTCGCGCATCGCCCAATTCGTGAGCGGCGCAACCGCCCAGAAGGTCGGTGCCCGAACCAATGCTTCGGTCCTCGTCGTCAAGCCGGAATGGAAGATCGCGAAGTACTGGGTTGGCGGGCACGTGGCATCCTGAGCGGGACCGCGCCTCCCGAGCGTCCTGGCGACGTCAGGCCACCGCAGCTACGCCACTGCAGCGTCGACTGCGACGAGCTACGGCAAGGACCTGTACGAGCAGATCGTCCGGAACGGCTGAAGTCATCCGAACGGTCTACCCCGCATCCACGATCGCGGAAGCGTCATCGGCGTACGCCGACTTATCTCGTTACGCCAAAAGGGCGTCAAACGTACCCGGACAGAGGCCTTTTCGGTCCCTGTCCGGATTGAGCTTGAGGTCATCGATTTAGATCGATTCATGATGGTGTGGCGGTGATCATCACGACCCGTGGGCTGCCTCCGTCGAGAACGAGCTCCGCGTCGTACTTACCCGAGGAGTGGCCTGACCGAGCGCTAATCGTTCCGAGCAGACTCTCGGTGTAGTTGGCGGTGGCTGCGAATTTGCCCGCGACGTGATAGATCCCGGTCTGGCCGTCAAAGGAAGGCGAGGCTCCGGCCATCGGGTCGGAGTCCCAGGACCATTGAAGGCCGACAGCTTCGGTGCCTGGACTGAGGGACTGTGGGCAGTCGTCCGGCGAGGGATCGGACCTGGCCTGGCACGCCGCCATCGCCGCGGCGACGGCTTCGAGCAGAGTGGGGTCGGATGGAGTGGCCGGCCGCGGGATCGGCGGTAGATCGGAAGCATCGTCAACCGAGTCGACCTTGAAGCTCGAGCCGACGGCCTCGAGGACTGCGCTGTAGCCACCTCCGACGGCGATGTCGGAAGCACCGCCGCCGAAGGACTGCCGGACGGTCGCCAAGTAGTGGCCGGTGGCTGTCGGGCGTCCGTCAGCGTCGACAGCCACGGACATGTCGGCGGTGGGATCACCAACCAGCTGCCACTGGCCGGTGAAGCTGTGGAACGAGCCTGGACAACGTCCGCCGTAGGGGTTGGTGACGCAGGCAGTAATGGCCGCCTTTACCACCGACCCGACATCGGTGCTCGCGGCCGAGGTCAGCTTGGGCGCCAGATTGGCCGTCGCCGTCTGACCACCCTCAACATCGACGGTGGTGGCGAATTGGGCGAAGAGATCGGTTGGGCGAGTGGCCAGGACGTGGCTGCCCGGAAGGACCCTGACGGCGAGCGTGGCCTGCGGCAGGCGGGCGCCGTCGACCGAGTAGGGCACGCCCGGAGATTTGACGTTGACGATGGAGGGGAGGATCGACACGACCCACGTGGGGTAGACAGCGAAGTGCTTCTCGGTGGACTCCTCAGTGAGGGTCAGCTGGGTGGTTGTCACCGCTCCATTGGCCTTGTAGGAAACGGTGACCTGAGCCCCACCCGGCACCGCTCGATGACTCACCACCTTCACCTCGGCAACACCAAGGCGTGCCGGCTCCAGCCGGAGCTGGCCAGCGAGACCCGCCTCGGTCGCGAGGTCGGCGCCCCCGGTTGGGGCCGCGCTGCCTGAGACAGACATAAGGGACCACGCGGTCCCGGCGTCGCCTCGGCCGATCGCCTCGACGTAGGCGACAGCGGTGCCGTCGGCGCTGTAGTAGCTGCCGAGGTAGTTGTTGAGGACCAAGCCGCCCACCAAGAGCAGGAGGACGACGCCGACGATCAGCTGGGAGAGCCAGCCTCCTCGGCGGCTGAAGGTGAGGAAACGACTCAGAGGAAGCGTCGATGGGCTTGCCATCACTCGTCCTCCTGGGCCAGGTACTTGCGCTGCGCCTCTTTGGCGCGGGCGCTTTGACCGGTCGCCAGGTAGGCGGCAACCAGCGCCCGCGCCACGTCCTCGAGCTCGGGGTTGTCCTCTAGGACCTCGATCAGTAGAGGTATCGCGCGCGAGGGATTCCCGGCCGCGCGGTAGAGACCGGTGAGGCCGAGCACGATCGCGGCCCGGTCCTCGCTGACCGAAACCCTCACCTCGATGATGGTGTCGCCGGCGCTGCCCTTGGCGCCGGTCATCCGCTTTTCAATCTCTTCCCAGCCGGGGAGGAACTTGCCGAAGCCGATGACTTCGAGGGCCGCCTCGGCCTCCTTCACCAGGGTAGGAGGGGGAATCTCGCCCGAGGCGTGAAGGCGGTTTCGCAGATCGGCCAGTCGGAGAACGTCGACAGCGCAGCCGTCGAGGTTGAAGTCGACCTGCCGGCCCTCGAGAACCAGGCATTCGAGCAACGGAGCCGGCAAGTCTCGCTGCATGTCGCTGAGCCGCCGACGGAGCCGGTTGCCCTGCTCGTCGGAGTCGATCCTCGGGCTCAACTCCTCAGCCAGGGAAGCTCGGGAGATCGGGCCCTCATCGGCCAGCTTGCGGGCCAAGAGGTAAAGCCAGAGGAACTCCTGGACCGGTCGGTGGGCGAGAGCGGCGCTCAGGTCGCCGTCGGGGCCGCTCACCTGAAAGCTTCCGATGGTGCGAAGGCGGAGCCGGGCCGGCGGGCCTTCGGGGAGGGGTGGCTCACCCTCGGCGTCAGCTCCCACGTCGGTTGTCAGAGCCGGCGCCTCGACAGTGCCTACGGGCGCCACTGCCACCGCCGCTCCGACCAGGCCCGCCACCAGCTCCGATGAACGAAAGCTCGAATCACCAAGGAACCCGAGGACGCCGTCGAGCGCAACCCCGAGCCAGATCGCGGTCGGTAGACCGCGACGGGTGAAGAAGGCGAGCCCGGCACCGCCGGCCGCGACGAAGCCCAGCCCGCGGATATCGCCGCCGGTCAGGCGATCAACCCCCAGTGCGACGAGAAGGACGAAGCCAATCACCAGGAGGGCGTTACGGAGAAGCCGCAACGTGTTCAGCGAAGTCCAGGCCGGAACCGCGACGCTCACCTCCCTCTCCTTGCCGCCGGGCGCAGGCGCCGACGGCGATTTCGACGGTCAGGATAAGGCCCCTCAAGCGACTCGATTGCCTCTTCTATTCGCTGCTGTTCCAGGTAGATGCGGTAGGCCTGCTGGCTGACCAAGGGCGAGTCGGGATCGACGGCTGACCTGATCAGCCGCGACTGCTTGAAGAGCCACCGGGCGAGGTTGAACCCGGCGCGTCGGAGCAGGCGCTGCTCGACCCAGCGGGCGCCTTCGGGGATGGGGACTGTTGCCGCGGCCGACAGCACTTCCAGCACCAGCTGCTGGCCCAAGTCATCGCCGTCGACCAGCGGGGCCAGGATGCCGAACTGCTGGACCGCCTCGGTCAGCTGGGGACCGAGCATCTCTAGCAGCACCGGTCCCCAGAGCTGGCGCTGACCGATTCGGTAGGCGCGGACGACGGCTTCGACGATGCGGTCGCGGGTCTGGAGCGGCACCAGCCGGCTGCGGACTTGGCGGACGGCCTCCTCGGCGGTGGCCTCCTTCTCGAGGCCACGCAGGACCTCGTTCGGGCGGCTGGCCAGGGCGTGGAGGTAACCGGAGCGGACGCGGGCGGCGAGGCTTTCGGATTGTTCCATGGCGTATCTCCTCAATGGG
>DATKRJ010000076.1:0-3199 GCA_035532355.1 Thermomicrobiaceae bacterium
GCTCTTCCCGGCCACGATCAGCGCGCTGGCCTACGGGCGCAAGCTGGGGGTCATCAAGCCCTCGGCCGGGCAGATCGAGCGGGAGCGGGAGCGCTACGCGGCGCTGGGCATCGAGGCGGTCGTCACCGCGGCCGAGCCCTACGCGGGTGAGGAGCGCCTGGCGCTGGCGTCTGCGGCTGCGGAGCAGATCCGGGCGGCCGGCTGCGACCTGGTCTGGATGACCTGCATCGGCATGGACCCGCCGATGCGGCGGGTGGTGGCCGAGATCACCGGCAGACCGGTCATCCTGGCGCACGCCCTGCTGGCCCGCATCGTCACCGAGCTCGTCGCCAGCCGCCAGCCCGCGCTCGTCTAGTGTGGATCGACCAGGGATGGGCCCATCCTCCGGCAGGGTGCACGCCATCGCCTTGTAGGGGCGCGATGCATCGCGCCCGGTGAATCGGCTCGCGCGGACGGGTCCCTCGGGAACCGCCTTCGCGACGGACGGCGGCCCCGGGGACGCGGACATCGACATGAGAGGGAAGATCATGAGCCTTACCTCGACCAATGAGCTCGCTTTCGAGCGCACCATGCGGCAGGCCGTCTCGTCCGACGCGCTGCAGCAGCACCTGGAGGTCTTCAGCACGCTGTTCCGCGACTCCGGCAGCGAGGACGAGTGGAAGGCCGCGCGCTACATCGCGGACACCCTGCGCGGCTACGGCGTCGACGCCAAGATCCTGGAGTTCGACTCGCTCATCTCCTGGCCGCTCGCCGGCCGGCTCGCCCTGCTCGACGACTCCGGCCGCGAGGTCGAGGAGATCACCGTGCGCACGCGAGCCTTCGGCGGGCAGACCGCGCCCGGCGGCCTGGAGGCCGAGCTCGTCTTCGTGCCCTTCGCCGCCCCCGAGCAGGGCGCCATGATCTTCTCCCACCGCGCCGTGGCCGGCGACTACACCGGCCTCGACGTCGCCGGCAAGATCGTGCTGACCATGGACGGCGGACCCGACGGCATCCGGCGCGCCGAGGAGCGCGGGGCGGCCGGGCACATCCACCTCTGGCCCTCCGACGAGCCGGTCGTGCACGAGATGATCGGCACCAGCGTCTGGGGCACCCCGACCCGCGAGTCGGCCCGCCGCCTGCCGCGCGTCCCCTCCTTCGGCGTCTCCCACGCCGACGGGCAGCGCCTCGCCGAGCACTGCCGGGCCGGCACAGTCCGGGTGCGCGCCGAATCCAACGTCAAGACCGAGTGGATGCGCGTGCCGCTGGTGACCGGCTTCATCCCCGGTGCGGCGAGCGACGACTTCCTCCTCGTCGGCGCCCACATCGACTCCTGGTACGAGGGGATCACCGACAACGCCACCGGCGACGCGGCCCTGCTCGAGATGGCGCGCGTGCTCTCGGCCGGCCGCGCCGGCCTGCGCCGCGGCGTGCGCTTCGGCTGGTGGCCCGGCCACTCGACCGGCCGCTACTCCGGCTCGACCTGGTTCGTCGACAATCACTTCGCCGAGCTCCGCGCACACGCCGTCGGCTACCTCAACATCGACTCGCCGGGCGTCAAGGGCACCGAGATTTTCGACTGCCGCTACAACTGCGGCGAGATCGAGCACGTCACCCGCGACGTCGTCGGTGAGTTGAGCGGCCAGGAGCCGAACATCCGCCGGCCGCTGCGTGCCGGGGACCAGTCGTTCCTGGGCGTCGGGCTGCCCTCGCTGGGTGCCTTCCGCATGCTGCCGGTCGAGCATGCGGACCGCAAGGCGGTGGGCGGCTCGGGCGGCGCCTGGTGGTGGCACTCGCCCGCCGATACGCTCGACAAGGCCGACGCCGGCGTGCTGGCCGCCGACGTCCAGATCTACGTCACGATCGCCGCGCGCATGTGCGTGCCGCCGGTCATCCCCTACCGGTTCGTCCCGGCGGCACAGGACTTCATCGAGCGACTGTCGGCGTACCAGGAGGCGGCCGGCGACCGGCTCGACCTGACCGGGGTCACGGCGGCGGCGCAGGGCTTCAAGGCGGCTGCCGAGCGGCTGGACGCGAGCGACGTCACCGGGGACGCCGTCGGGGCGCGCAACGACGGGCTCAAGCGGCTGTCGCGCACCGTCAACTCCGCCCTCTTCACCGTCAACGGCCCCTACGAGATGGACCCGGCGCTGCAGCTGCCGATCCTGCCGGGGCTGGCCCCGGCCGCCCAGCTGGCGAGCTTGGAGCCGCGCTCGGACGAGTACCACTTCCTGCGCACCGAGCTCGTCCGCCAGCGCAACCGCGTCGAGGACGCCCTGCTCGAGGCGACCCGCCTGGCCGGTGAGCTCGCCCGCTGACGGCGACGCGACGCGCATTGTCGGATTCCCGGCCACCTGCTACGGTCGCAGGCGCGCCACGGCGCGGCTGGCCGCTCCCGCGCGGTTGACGCTGGAGCACTCGGTGGTGAGGTTCAGGAGGAGGATCGGATGAGCACGAGCGCGACGGCGGACTTCTCGGGCCGCGCGGCCATCGTGACCGGCGCCGCCACCGGCATCGGGCGCGCCATCGCCGAGCTCTTCCTGCAGCGCGGCGCCGCCGTCGCCATCGCCGACGTCAACGCGCCGCTGGCTCGACAGACGGCCGCCGAGCTGAGCGCGACCGGCCTCTGCGTCGCGCTCCCGACCGACGTGTCCGACGAGGACTCGGCCCGCGCCATGGTCGCGGGCACCCGAGCCGCCTTCGGCAGCGTCGACTACCTGGTGAACTGCGCCGGCATCCACCTGCACAAGCTCGTCGTCGAGACCGAGCGCTCCGAGTGGGATCGCCAGCTGGCGGTGCAGCTGACCGGACCGTTCCTCTGCAGCCGGGAGGTCGCACGCGACATGCTGGCGCACGGGACGCGCGGCGCGATGGTCAACATCGTTTCGGCCGCCGCCCGCATGGGACGGGTCAAAGGCTCCGCTCACTGCGCGTCGAAGGCGGGCCTGGTCGGTCTCACCCAGGTGCTCGCCATGGAGCTGGGCGCGCACGGGATTCGCGTCAACGCCGTCGGGCCTGGCCTCATCGACACCGAGTCGCAGCGCGACGAGGCGGTCATCTCGTCGGCCTACAAGGCGGCCTACCTGAAGGAGATCCCCCTGGGGAAGCTGGGCGAGTCGGTCGACATCGCCGAGGCGGTCGTCTTCCTCTGCTCCGACGCCGCCCGCTGGATCACCGGCCACACGCTCTACGTCGACGGCGGATTCCTGGCCGGCAACCTCTC
>DATKRJ010000077.1:0-2528 GCA_035532355.1 Thermomicrobiaceae bacterium
TCTCGGGTTCGGACTCGGTCACGGCGGGCTCGTCAACCGCGGCGATCGCGGCGACGGTTTCCTCGGACACCGGTTCGGCTGCCGGGGCGATCGCCTCGGGCTCCGGTGCGGTCCCGCCCATCTGTTCTTCGGTCAACTGAAAGTCACTCCTGTTGTATTGCTCACCCCGAACATGCGAACGGCCCGGGGCACCGCCCGAGCCGTCTGGACGATCAGCTGGTCCGTGCTTGCTGGGCCGCGGTCCGCTCCTCCGTGATCAAGGCTGGGGAAGGCGTCTTCGTGCTGTCCGTCGCTGAGGCCGGGAGAGTCTAGCACGCGTTTTCGGAGGCTACAATTCGCCTCCGATGCCCGAACTTCCCGACCTGACGATCGTGGCGGAGGCATTCGATGCCGCGCTCGTTGGCCGGTCCATCCTGTCCACGCAAGCCCTGGCGCCCCTGGCGGTACGGGGAACACCCGACGAGCTGGTCGCCCTCATCGGGCAGCGTGTGACGATGATCGGCCGGCAGGGGAAGTTCCTCCTCGTCGGGCTCGAGCGCGACCGGATCCTGGTGAATCCGATGCTCACCGGTCGATTCCAGCTCGCGCGACCTGCCGAGCCGCGACCTCCGAAGACCGCCGTCGTCCTGGGGTTCGGACCGCGGCTCCGACCCCGTCCCTCGGCGGCCGAATGGACCGTCGACGCCGGCTGGATGCCTGCGGACAACCTGAACGTCGAGATCCGCTATCGCGACCCGACCCAGATGGGCAAGGTCTATCTTCTCCCGGCTGGCGTGGAGCGACCGGTCCCCGGTCGCGGTGAGGGTGAGCAGGGACCTGATGCCGACGATCCGCGCCTCACCCTCGAGGAGTGGCGGTTGCGGATCCGTCGCCACCCTGGCGAACTGAAGAACCTCCTCCGGAACCAGGGATTCGTCGCGGGGATCGGCAATGCCTACAGCGACGAGATCCTCCACGCTGCGCGCCTGCTGCCATTCCGGAAGCGCTCGAGCCTCGCCGCCGACGAGGTCGACGCACTCTACCTCGCGATGCGGAGAACGATCGCCCAGGCGATCGCCATCCTTCGCGAGCGCGTGCCACCGACATTCGAGCGCCAGGTTCGCGATTTCCTTGCCGTGCACGACAAGGGCGGCGAGCCCTGTCCGCGGTGCGGAACGCGGATCAGCGAGATCCGGCCCGGCGGGATGATCACCTCGTACTGTCGAGGCTGCCAACGCTGAGGGCGTCCAACCGCCTCAGGGGATCCGCAGGACCTCCCCCGGATAGATGAGGCGCGGATCCTTGATTCCATTCAACGTCTGGATCGCGGCAGCTGTCGTTCCGTATCTCGCTGCGATCGAGCTGAGCGTGTCGCCCGATCTGACGGTGTAGGTGATCGTGGAGGTGCTCGCCGACGGGCTCGCTGGCGGCGTGGCCGTGGCACTCGTCGTCGGACGAGCGGTCGGCCGGGGGCTCGCACTCGGTCGCACCGTGGGCGACGGTCGCGGGGACGGTGGCGGCGGAGATGGGGACACCGCAGCAGCGGGCGAACTCGAGGGGCTCCCACCCGCGGCAGCCGCGCTCAGCGAGCCGAGACCGCCCGCGACTGACGATGGTGCCGGCGCGCTCGGATTCCCCGGCGTCGTCGAGCCGGGTGCGCCGAGGCGCGCGACGGCGATGGCGACGAGGGCCACCGCGAGGAGTGCGACGAGGAGGAGTTGCCCCATGCCGCGCGCGGCAACCTCTCCGAAGGCGGGGAGCGGACGCCGGACCCGCTCGAGCAGCACGGGAGTCGTCGTTGGGTATGACCGAGAGCGCGGCGCGGGCCGATCCGAGCCACGTCGCCGTGCCTCGTGTTCGCGAGCCGCGACGAAGGTCGCGCAGGTCGGATGGGCTTCAGTCAGGCACAGGCGTCGCTGCTTGTCGGTAGCGAGCGGCACGGGAGGCTGGACCGCCGTGCAGACGTGCTCCCGCATGGGCACAGCAGCCCGCCAGGCGTGCCCTGCGGTCGCGAGATACGGACAGATCCGCGCAGCGATCGGCGAGATGGCCGACTGGGCGGTCGAAGGCAGCCCCTGCGGCTCCGGTCGTCCGTCGTTCGTCATCGCCGGAAGTCTAGCGGTCCGAGTGCGAGACGCCGCTGCAGTCCCGGAAACGCCAAAATCCTGGCGACGACCTATTTTCCCGAAAGGCTGCCCTCTCAGTATCTTCGGCGCTGGAGAGCTTAACTTCCGTGTTCGGGATGGGAACGGGTGTGGCCTCTCCGCTAGAGTCACCAGGATTCTGTGCGTCTGGATGTCTCGGCAGCGCATCGTTCGCACGCCCCGCGGGTGCGCGAACGGTCGATCTCGAAGAACCTCGATTCGACGGTCGTCATCGTGCGCCGCTGCGCACGGGATCATCTCCGCTCAGCCACTGACGCCTGGTCAGTTGCTGAAGAGGTCAAGCCCTCGACCATTAGTACAGCTCAGCTTCATCCGTCACCGGACTTCCACATGCTGCCTATCAAACAGGTGGTCTCCCTGCGGTCTTACCCGGTTGACCCGGTG
>DATKRJ010000078.1:0-21188 GCA_035532355.1 Thermomicrobiaceae bacterium
CGCGCCTCCTCCGGGCCCAGCCCCTCGTCCACGATCAGGTGCGCCAGCGCCTCCTGCGGTCCGGAGGCGAGACCCTGCAGCACCCGGCTCTGCTTCTCCGACAGTCGACCGGAGCGGATGGCGTCCTGCACCGTGTCGGGCAGCTTCTCGGTTCCCAGCAGTTGGAACAGCCGGCTGCGTCGGATTCCGACCGCCTCGGCGACCGCTTCCCAGGAAGCATCGCCCATCTGCGCCTTCAACGCCCGCAGCGCGGCCGCGCGATCCACCGCGTTCAGATCCTCGCGGACCACATTCTCCATCAGCTGCTGGATGAGCCGCCGCTCCTCTGGGACCTCGCGCACGACCGCCGGGATACTGGTCAGACCGGCGACGGCGGCCGCACGCCAGCGGCGCTCCCCGTGGAGGATGACGTAGCGATCCTCGTCGCGCAGATAGCGCACCGCGATCGGCTGGAGCACACCCTCCAGTCGGATCGAAGCCGCCAGCTCCCGCAGGCGCTCCTCGTCGAAGCTCTGGCGCGGCTGGCGCGGATCGGGCGCGATCCGATCGAGTCGAATCTCCTTCGCGTCGACCAGGTCGCTCACGCCGACGGCGCGAGGTGTGGTGTCGGCGAACAACGCGTCGACCGTGAACCGCCGCCGCCGGCCGGGTCGGGTATCTCCCGATGCGTCAACCCGCGCGAGCTCAGACATGAGCCAGACTCCCCACGCGCCCCTCGACGATCTCCGCCACCTTGCGGTAGGAGACGGAGAGCGGGGAGCGCGGCATGTACTGCAGAATGGACGTGTGCTCAGCGATCGACTCCGCGCCCTTGACCGACAGCGGCACCGGCGGCAGCAGCGGAACTTCGGGGAACTGCTCGCGCAGCGTCTCTAGCATGTCAGACGCCAGCCGCGACGAGTGATGGACCTTGGTCGGCAGGAAGCCGATGACCTCCAGCCGCGGGTTGAGCCGCCGCACCCGGGTGACCGTCTCGAACAGCCGCCGCAAGACCATCAACGACAGGGGATGCGGCTCGATCGGCACCACCAGCGCGTCCGCGGCCACCAGGATGTTGATGCTGAGGATGTTCAGCGCCGGTGGGCTGTCGACCAGCACGAAGTCGTACGGCAGCGGTTGCGAGGCGGAGAGCTTGTCGTCGAGGCGGCGCTCGCGCTCGAGCACGTTCAGCAGCTCGAGCTCGGCCGCCGCCAGGTCGGGATGGCTGGGCACCAGGTCGAGGCCCGCCACGGTCGTCGGCCTAGCGACCTCGGCCAGGGAGAGATGTTCGTCCGACAGCAGGTCGTAGACCGACAGGGCGAGGTGCTGCACGTCGACGCCCAGCGCCATGGTCAGGCTTGCCTGGGGGTCCATGTCCAGCGCCAGGACGCGGCGGCCGCGCTCGGCCAGGGCGGCGCCCACGTTCAGCGTGCTCGTCGTCTTGGCGGTCCCACCCTTCTGATTGAAGAAGGCGACGATCGGCGCCATAGGAGTTCCCCCGCTCCGCAGTGTACGTACATAACGCTCCCATGATAGCAGAGGCGCGTCGGAGCGTCCAGGCACGCCGTGACCGCCAGGCACGTACCGCGCGGTGCGCCCGGCCCCAGACACGAAGTCGGGGCACGTCATCCGTGCCCCGACTCTTGCGACGTGATGCCGACCGATCATCTCACGAGCCCTATCCAGCCGATGACAGCCGGCCGCGGGCCACGCCGAACTCCTCGCCGGCCTGCCCGGCCAGCGCCTCGCCCAGACGGATGACGGCCATCCCCACGCTGCGCCGCGCGCCCACGCCCAGTCCGGCCGCCTGCCCGGCCTCCGCCAACTGGCGCTTCTGCTCGGCGCGTCGCCCCAGCGACTGCTCGCGCTCACGGACGATCGCCTGAGCTACCAGGATGTCGACCTGAAACATGGTGTCCCCACCTCTCCACACGGGCCACCGCTGCGCGGTGACTCGAACCACCCTTCCAGGGCCGCCGTTTCCAACCTCGGCAGCAAATGAAAGGCCCGGATCGATCCAATCGATCCGGGCCGCCGAGGCCAGTGCAACCGACGCGTCAACCAACGCGCCGGGACGGCGGCCGAATCGGGATACGGGCTGCAGACGGCCAGGATTGGCCTTCGACCGGCGACACGTCCGTCCCTCCTTCCCGCCTATGGTCCCCACGTGCCCGGGGGGCGCATCTTCCCCGGTCCCCAAAGCTTACCGGTGCGCGACCGGCGCGACACTGTCCGCCCGTCGCCGGAGCTCCTGTCCAACTGGACACTCGATCCCCCACGTCTGCGGCACCGGCCTGAGGAGCCTTGCCCGCCGCGCGGTGACGTGCGGTAGGATCCGTGGATCGGTGCCGCGGCCGCCGGTTTGCTCCGGTAGTCGCCGCGTCGCGGCAACTGGCGAGGTGACAGGCCATGCGCGCCGAAGCCGGCGGAAACCGGACCCCGCCGTTCCCCTCCACGACCCGACTCTCCGACGCCGACGGTCGGCGGCTGCGAGTCGCGCTTCGGCTGGTGTTCAACCCCGAACACGCGGATCGGCTGGCCATCCTGGCCGTGGCCGACGACGACGGCGATCGCGGCCTGGTGGCCGCGGCGCAGGCTGCCGAGCGTCGCTACACGTCCGTCCGCGTGCTGCGACGACTCACACTCCGTAGCGAACCCCGGTCCGTCGACCCGCCGTTGGGTCCCCACACTGGCGCCCGCGCGCGCGGTGCAGTCGACCTCGCGCTCCACCTGGGGCTCGGCCTCGACGGTGAGACGCTGGCCGACCTGACCGGCGACACACCGGAGCGCGTCGGTGAGCTGCTGCTTCAGGCCCGCCGCGCGATCACTCGAGGTCCCGAGACGGCCTGCCCGGAGTTCACGTCCGCGATCGGTCGCCACCGTGATCGCGCGCTCGACATCGGCGCCCGCGCCGCCCTCTTCCGACACGCCCGCGAGTGCGGCGCCTGCGCCGCCGCCATTGCGGCGTGCGAGACGGTCGATGCCGAACTGCTGCAGCGCGCTCAGGCGTTCGGGCCAGATTTCCCGCCCTTGCGCGCCCGGCGCTCACCGGTCGAACGCGCGGTGCCGGTGGTCGCCCTCCTGATCCTGATCGTCGTACTCGGCGCCGCGCTGGCTGTGCTCGCCGCGGGGATGCGGGGCCCGACGTCCTCACCCGCCGTGGCGATGGGTCAGCCGTCTCCCACGCGTCTCTCGGGTTGGCTGCTCACCAGCTCGAGTGACGGCGCAGTGACCGCCCTGGATCTGCGGACCGGCGCGATCCGGGCCGTGGCTCCGAGCGGGCCGAGCGGGCGCTACGTGCGGCGCCTTCTCTCCCCGGATGGCCGCCTGATCGCGAGCTGGACACCCCCATACGGCCCCAACGGGCCGGAGCCGACCGGAACGATCACGGTCAGCCACCTCGACGGCACGGCGGTTCGCAGCTGGGGTCTTGGTGGCGGGCCGGGTCCCGGTGCGGGCAGTCTCATCGGCTGGCTCGGCAGCTCATCCGTCCTGATCGCGCAGGCGCCACCGTGGCAGTCACAGGTCAACCTCACCAACGCCGCGAGCCAGTCACAGCTGGTCGCGCTCGACGTGAACACCGGCGTCAGTCGCGTGCTCTTCCAGGGATCGATCTCGTCGGCCAGCGCCTCACCCGACGGCACGCGGGTGGTCCTGATCCAGGCCTACGATCAGCACTGGCGAGGTCTGACCGCGGACTTGCGCGCCCTCGGCTCCCAGGGCCTGGGCCCACCCCTGGCCACGGTCGACCACCAGCTCGCACCGGACTCGGCGGTCGTCTGGGCACCCGACAGCAGTCGGGTCTATCTGGCTCGGATCACCGACGCCGCGGCCACCGAACCGGCCCTCGTCCGCGCCGGCCCGTCGACGAGCGAGATCGACGCATTCGACCGCGACGGACATGAAACCCCGGCTGTCCCCGCGACGACGAACCGGCTCGCATACCCCGTCTCAGCCTCACCCGGCGACACCCGACTCGTCTACGTTCAGCAGGGACCCGCTCCGGCCGATATGACCGGGCAGGTGTGGCTCGCCCGTCTGGATGGGTCCCAGCCGGTATCCGTCGCCAAGACCGCCGTGCCCACCGGGCTAAACGTGGCCTGGCTGCCAGACGGTAGCGCGTTGATTCGCGACGATCTTCCGTTCTACCTCCCTGCCGATCCAGCGGAGCAGGCGCAAGGGACAGTCACCTGGCCGGTGCTGCTCCAGGTTTCTCAGGACGGCGTCATGCAACCCGCCGCTGCCTCGCCCACCGCGGCCGACGGCGTGGGCTGGCTCGGCTGGGAGCCGGCCGATGCGCTACCGGCCTTGTCGTCCAACCTGGCGGCAAGGCAGCCGGTTCCCGGCGCTCCCGAGGTGGTCGCGCACTCAGGGGCGGGGCTGGATGCCGGGAGCAGTTCCAGCCCGGATGGACGGTTGGTCGTCCTCACCGACCCCCGTCTGCCCGGCAGCGTGATCTGGGACTCCGGGTCCGGCAGCGAGGCGCGGCAGCTCCGCGGGGCCGCGGATCTGTCCTGGGTACCGGGCACGCAGACGCTGATCGGGGTCAGTGAGGTCGCGGGCGCCAGTCGGGTCACCCTCTACGCCGGCGGTCTCGCCGGGGCGCCGGTGCTCGACTTCCGGCATTTTGACCCCGCCGGAATCGGGAGCGCCCCGGGTCGCTCCTACGCCCGGCCGCTGGTCGCACCCGGCGGAGTCGCGGTGAGCGTCTTCGTCACGGACACCGCCCATCATGCGGCGGAGCTCTGGGTGAGCGGCTGGTACGGTGAGCCCCGTATGGTCGCGCGCTGGACGACCGGCTCGACGGCGCTCTCCGTCACCGCGCCGGTCGCCGCATGGGCCACCACCGACGTGCTGCTGTATGCGGAGCCGGCAGACTGGCAGCGCGGGCTGCCCCAGGCCGTGGACATCCAGCGGGTGGTCGTCGACGCCGGTGGCGCGAGCTCCCCTGCCACGGTCGCGGTCGTGCGAGCTCACGGGGCCGACCGGGGCATCGAGCTCACCGACCTGGCACTGAGCCCGGATGGGTCCTACCTGGCCTGGCGCGTGCGGCACCTGACCGGACCGGACGCGACATCCGGACGCTATGACACGATCGACGTCGCGTCGCTAACGGGCGCGGCGGCACCACTGGAGATCGAGCGCGCCGACCCCGGAGAGGGTCTCGCCTGGTCGCCGGACGGGCGCTGGCTGGCCACCGGCATCGGAGGTAGGGTCGTACTGCTCGCGGACGACGGGAGCACGAGCATTCCGCTGAGCCCCACCGGCATCGGCGCCGACGATCCGCTGTGGGTGGGCGCGAACGACGTCTGGTACTCGATTACCGACGCCGCCGGCACACGCACCGTGCAGGTCCCACTGCACTCACCGTAGCCCCGAGGCGAGCGCCGGCACGATATCGCTCCGGAGTTGAACGGACCTTCTACTTCCGGTGCGGACCTCCCCGACGAGCCTTGCTGCCGGTTCGCGCCGGTTTCTGCGCCAGCTCTTCCTGCATCTGGGTCGGCGTCTCATCGTCGACGTACTCCACGCTGTAGCTACCACTCTGTACCGCGTGCACCGCCTGCAGCGTGTCGAACACCCCGAACGTCAGGTCGTCGAAGCCGATCTCCTCATGCAGGAAGGCGATGAACGACTCCTCGAGTTCGTGGGCAAGGGTCCGGATGATCTCCTCCTCGTCCACCGAGTCGTTTGGCGCCTGCAGCCCACGGTCGTCCGCCATCGTGCGCTCCTCACACTGTCCAGCTTGGCACCGTCGGTTTCCTGGTCGTGCACCCGAGATGCCACCGCATTATCCCAGTCCCGTCGCCCCAGCGAGGTTAACCGGACGAAAGCCCCGTGCGTTATCTTTAGGGACGGATTGACGGCACTCACGGGAGACGGCATGAGCCATGACCTGCCCCGGCGGGCGGACCGACGCGGGCGCGAACGACGCGCGGGAACGCTCGGCAACCTGCTCATCGTCTTGGGCATAGCCCTCCTGGGGAGCGCGCTCAGCCTTACCACGACATCCGTCGGAGGCGTGTCGCTCGTCCGGGCGGCTTCGGATGCGACGGCTCCGCCGCTGATCTCCGCCCTGCCCGCGTCCCTGACGGCCACGCCGTTCCCGCCGCCCGAGGCGACCCCAGCCGGAACCCCGGTCCTCGCGGCGTCCATAGCCACACCTTCGGCCACCCCGGTGACCGTCACACCGGCCGCCGCTCCGTCTGCCGCGACGTCGGTGACGGTCTCCACGCCGGCACCGCCGGTCGCGCACGCACCCGCGACCCGGATTCAGATACCGGCCGTGGGCATCGACACACAGGTGGTGAACGTCGGCTTCGACGTAGTGACCATCCAGGGCCAGCAACTCATCCAGTGGCGCGTCGCCGACTACGCAGCCGGGCACAACTCCCTCTCCGCTAACCCGGGTGAGGGTGGAAACGTCGTGATCAGCGGGCACGACGACTGGAGGGGAGAGGTCTTCCGCAATCTCGACCTCGCCAAAGTCGGCGATCAGGTCATCCTCACGACCGCTGACCGGCAGGTCCGCTACGCCGTCACCGAGATCGTTTACCGCAAGGTCGTGGGCGTCTCACTCTCCGACCAACTGGCCACGGGGACGTACCTGGCGCCGATGCCGGAGGAGCGCGTCACGCTGGTGACCTGCTGGCCGTACGGGGTGGACGACCATCGGCTCATCGTCATCGCCAAGCCGGTCAAGCCCTGATCCGAACGCACGCGATTCGCTCCGTCCCCGCCGGGCACCGTACAATCACGCGCCGAGGGTGAGGTGGGGCCGGGTGGGTTGAGGTCGGCAAGGAGAATTCGTGTCCCTGTCACTCCCGTTCACGTTGGCGAGTCGCTACGAGATTACTCGGCGCATTGGCGAGGGCAACTTCGCCGAGACCTTCCTCGCCACGGATACCGCGCTGGGACGCGAGGTCGCGATCAAGATCCTGCGTGACCAGTACGCGCGCGATCCACGAGTTGCCGCGCGCTTCGAGCGGGAGGCTCGCGCCGCCGCTTCCGTCAGCCATCCCAACGTCGTCGACGTCTTCGACTACGGTCGTGAGGGCGACACCCTCTTCATCGTCATGGAGTGGGTTGACGGCACCGATCTCAAGGAGTTCCTCCGCCACAACGCGCCGCTGCCGGTCGCGGAGGCGTCCCGACTCATGCGCGAGATCCTCGCCGGGCTCGGCTCCATCCATGCCGCCGGGATCATCCATCGCGACGTCAAGTCTCAGAACGTGCTCATCGCTCGCTCGGGCACGGCCAAGCTGACTGACTTCGGCATCGCCCGTGGGTCCGTCGACAGCGGGCTGACCGATACCGGGATGGCGCTCGGCACTGCCGCCTACATGGCGCCGGAGCAGGCCACCGGTGCCCCCCTCACGCCGGCCGCCGACATCTACGCCGCCGGTGTCATCCTGTTCGAGATGCTCACCGGCCGCCTCCCGTTCCCCGGGGACAACCCGGTCCAGGTCATGTACCAGCACGTCAACGATCCGCCGGTGCTCCCGCGCTCCATCAACCCGGCCATCCCGGCCGCGCTGGAGCTGGTGATCATGCAGGCGCTGGCCAAAGACCCGGCGGCCCGGTTTCCCACCGCCGACGCCATGGCCCAGGCGCTGGTCGATTCGCCGGATCCGGCCCAGGCGACCCGCATCATGGCCGCGGCGAGCACGCCGACCCTGGCGACGCCGCGCATTCGCCCCGGTGGCGGCGGACCACCTCCACCACGACCGCCCGCCGCGGCCGCTGGCGGCCGGTCCGGCCCAAGCTGGCCGCTGGTACTGGGAGTCGCGCTCGTCATCCTGCTCGGACTGGGCGGTCTCGCCGTTTTGGCAAAGTGGGGCGGAGGCGCTCCGCCACCCACGCCAACGCTCGCGGCCGTGGTCGAGCAGCCAGCCACGCCGCGCCCCACGGCCACCGCGACGCCAACTCCCACGCCGACCCCCACTCCGGTACCGACCGCTACGCCAACCCCGGCGCCGACCGCTACGCCAACCCCGGCGCCGACCGCCACGCCAACTCCGACACCGGTGCCGGCTACGCCGACGCCGATTCCGCCCACACCTACGCCGACCCTGCCGCCGGACGTCCCCCAGGCCGGCGTGCCGCTCAATCCCGTCCTGATCCGTCCGTTTATCGCCAACGACCAGCAGGCTACCATCAACGGGAACGACTTCACCGGCGCGTTCGATCCGGTCAAGCAGACCGGGCAGCAGTCCAACCTGCCGGCAAACTCTGCCTTCCTCTTCGGGGGCGGTAGCCAGTTTCACACCGGTACCGCCACCTTCTCGGCGAAGCAGACACAGAATCGGCTGCTATTTATCGAGCTCAAAGCCATGGACGATCCGAATTCGGGCAAGGTCCCACTGCGCATCGTGCTCAACGGAACCGTCATCTGGGAGGGACCGAGCCCATTCCCGGACGGGACGGCCGGGGATCAGGCCTGGCTGGTGACCGACCACGCGCTGCTCAAGCCCGGGAACAACACGCTGACGATCGCCAACCTGTCCCCGACCGGCCAGACCGGCTCGGCGCCGTGGGAGCTGATCGAGCAGGCCGTCGTGTACTACTAGACCCGCTTCACCGGTCCCGGCGGTTGCCGGTTGATGGTGTGGCACACTTCCGGTCGGATCGATGGAGGGAACCGACGTGCGCATTACCATCGGGATGGACCCGAATATCTTCCAGGTCGGCACGTTCACGCTTGCCTGGCACGGCATCGCCATCGCGCTCGCCATCGTCGTCGCGGTCGCGGTGATCTACCGCCAGTTCGTCGCGCGCGGTTTGCCGGTCGATCGGTTCGACTCGCTGGCATTCTGGACCGTCGTCGGCGGCATTCTAGGCGCCCGACTCTTCTATGTGATCGACCATTTGGGGTACATGGTCCAGCATCCGCTCGAGGCCCTGGCCATCCAGCAGGGCGGCCTGGCAATCTACGGCGCGGTCGTCGGCGGCTTCGTCGCCGTGGCGATTCTGACCCGTGTCTACCACTTCTCGTTCGGGACGGTGATCGACGCGATCGCGCCCGGACTGCTGCTGGCACAGGCCTTCGGACGCCTCGGCTGCCTGATCAACGGCGACGCCTGGGGCGCGCCAACCTCCGGCCCCTTCGCCCTCGTCTACACCAACGCCAAGGACTTGATTCCTCCACAACTGCTGGGCGTGCCGACCGCCCCCTACCCCGTCTACGACGCATTGATGAACCTGGCGATCGTCGTCGTCATCTGGCGCCTGAGCAAGCTCAGGCTGCCGGCGGGCACGGAGTTCGCCGCCTTCGCCGCCATCTACGCGGTCGGGCGGTTCTTCATCACCTACCTGCGGCAGGAGAGCGTCTGGTTCTGGGGACTGCAGGAGGCACAGGTCATCTCGCTCTTGGCCCTGGTTGCGTCGGTGGCGGCGCTGGGCTGGCTCCTCCTCCACCGCTCGCCATCTTCCCGCGTGACGGCCGCCACCGTCGGCGATTGAGCCGCCCGGGCCGTTCGCGACCGCGTGCCAATGAACTTCGAAACGATGGCGGGCGCCCTCGAGGGCGCCCGCACCGCGTCTTGTGCTGAGAGAGGCGGAGCCGGCTATTCGACGTAGCGGCGGAATACGGCCACCGCGTTCTGGCCGCCGAAGCCGAACGCGTTGGCCATGGCCGTGTCGACCTGCACCTTCCGCGGCGTGTGCGGCACGTAGTCCAGGTCGCACAGTGGGTCCGGCTCATCGAGGTTGATCGTCGGGGGGACGATGTTATCGCGTATCGCCAGGGCACAGACGATGCCGGACACGGCTCCGGCCGCCCCCACCAGGTGACCGATCATGCTCTTGGGCGAGCTGATCGGAATCCGGTAGGCGGCGTCGCCGAAGGCCGCCTTGATTGCCTCCGTCTCGGACACGTCGTTCAGTGGGGTGCTTGTACCGTGCGCGCAGATGTAGTCGATGTCGTCCGGCTGCACTCCTGAGCTGCGCAGCGCCATGCGCATGGCACGCGTCGCGCCCTCGCCGCCGGGGACCGGCGCGCTGATGTGGTAGGCGTCGGCCGTGAGGGCGCCTCCCACCACCTCGCAGTAGATCCGCGCGTCGCGGGCCCGGGCGTGCTCCTCGGTCTCGAGGACCATGACCCCCGCGCCCTCGCCGAAGACGAATCCATCGCGGCCCTTGTCGAACGGCCGGCTGGCACGCGTCGGCTCGGCGTTCCGCTTGGAGAGCGCTCCCATGTTGCCGAAGGCCGCCACCGCTACCGGATCCATACCGGCCTCGGTGCCCCCGGTGATCATCGCGTCGGCCTCGCCCAGCCGGAGCATCCGTAGCGCGTCCACGTAGGCCTGTGTCCCAGCCGCGCACGCGGCCACCGAAGCCATCACCGGCCCGTGGATACCGTAGGTGATCGACACCTGGCAGGCCGCCATGTTCGGCGCGAACATCGGGATGAAGAACGGGCTTACCCGGTTGGGCCCCTTCTCGTGGTGGACCATCACCTCATGGGTCAGCGTCTTGATGCCGCCCCCGCCGGTGTTGAGCATCACTCCGATGCGATCGGTGTTCGCGGGGGTGATGCGCAAGCCGGAGTCACGCAGCGCCTCGCCGGCCGCGGCGACCCCGAACTGCGAGTAGCGGTCCATGCGCCGCGCCGCCTTGAAGTCCATGAAGTTCTTCGGGTCGAAGTCCTTGACCTCGCCGCCGATCTGGACCTCGAGCGGCGTCGGATCGAAGGCGGTGATCCGAGCGATCCCCGACACGCCGGCAAGCAGATTACGCCAGAAGTCGGGGTAGCACATCCCGACCGGCGTGAGCGCACCCAGACCGGTGACGACCACACGATGCACGCTCACTCCTCCCGGTCCCTCCCCAGGTCCCGACGCGCCTCAGCCCGCGATACCAAAGTCCTTCGCGCTGATGATCTCGACGTCGTTCCGAATGCGCCGGATCAGACCCCCGAGCACCTGCCCCGGCCCGATCTCCAGGAACGTGCCCGCGCCCTCGTTGACCATCTCCCGGACAGAGTTGGTCCACAGTACCGGTCGCACCGTGTGGCTCGCGATCTCCTTACGAACGTCATCGACCGTCGTCATGATCCGCCCGGTGATGTTGGCTACCACCGGCACCTGCGGATCGCGCAGTGGGACGTGGTTCAGGAATTCGCCGAGTTGCTGGCCTACTCGCTCCATGAGCGGCGAGTGTGACGCGATCGAGATATCCAGGCGGACGACGCGCCGAGCTCCGCGCTCCCGCGCCAGGCCCATGGCCCGCTCCAGCGCCACCACCTCACCGGAGATCACCGACTGACCCGGGCAATTGTCGTTGGCCAGCACCACCGTGCCGACGTCACCGGCCGTCGCGCAGACCTCCTCGAGGACTTCGCGCTCCAACCCCACCACCGCGGCCATGCCGCCCGGTCGGCGGTCGCCGCACTCCTTCATCAGCCGCGCTCGCTCGCGCACGATCTGCAGCGCGTCGCCGAACTCGAGCACCCCGGCAGCCACCAGCGCCGAGAACTCCCCAAGGCTGTGACCGGCCACGAAGGCGGGAGCCACGTTCTCACCCAGTTGGTGCCAGCGCTCGCGCAGCGCCTCCAGGTAGGCCATGCTCACGGTGAAGATCGCCGGTTGCGCGTTGAGTGTGTCGCCCAACAGGTCGGCAGGCCCGTCGAAGCAGAGCGAGGAGAGCGAGAACCCGAGAATCTCGTCGGCCTGGTGGAACACACGCCGCGCCGCGGCGGAGACATCGTAGATCCCCTTGCCCATGCCGACGTACTGGCTTCCCTGCCCGGGGAACACGAACGCGATCCGCTTGGAGATCACGCTCCCGAGGTCCATCGCTTTCCGCCGCCTCCTTTGACCACCGCGCACGATTGGTGCCGAACCTCGTGAATCTTACCATGCCTCAGCAGACCCTCTTCAGCCTCAGACCGCGATTCGTTACGCAATCTTCAGTCCAGACGCAGCGGTGAGAAGTTGGTCGCGTAGTCATAGGCGTCCACGCCCTCACTGTGCTTCAGGTAGCCGACGACCACATAGGTCAGCGGCGTCGCGACCACCTCGTAAGCGGACTTCAACAGCCACGCCGTCACCATCGTGCGTAACAGGTCGCCGGTCGTGATGGTGCCCACGAATGCGAGCGTGATGAAGATCAGCGAGTCCAGCCCCTCGCCGACCAGCGTGGATCCGATCGTTCGGGTCCACAGCCAGCGTCCGCGGGTCAGGATCTTCAGCTTGGCCAGCACGAAGGAGTTGGCGAACTCGCCCACCAGGTACGCCGCGAACGAGCCAAGCAGCAGGCGCGGGGTGTAGCCCAGAATGCGCTCGTAGGCCGCCTGCCCGTCCCAAAAGCTGGCGGCGGGCAGCACCTGCGTCGCGTAGATCGCCACCACCGCGATGAGATTGCAGAGGAAACCCAGCCAGATCACGAGCCGCGCCCGGCGGAACCCGTACACCTCGGTCAGAATGTCACCGAACAGGTAGCTCAGCGGGAACAGCGTGACCGTTCCGGCCGGCACGATCAGACCGCCCACGTCCACCAGCTTGACCGCGACGATGTTCGCCGTGATCAACGCGGTCACGAAGAGGCCCGCGATCAGCACGAACAGCGGGCTCAGGCGCTCGTCCCGGAGCCTCGAACCCACGTCGATCTCCCCCACCGCACATGAAACCGGCGCGGATCGCCGCGCGACCCACGCCGGCATTCCACCGGACTACGGATTGGCGCCGTCCGCGACGGCTGCCGGCGGCGCGGCCGGAACCGGCGGCACGCCCAGTACCTCGGTGATCTTCTCCTGGCCGATCGTCTCATCGGTCAATAGCACGTCGGCCAGCTCGTCGAGCTTGTGCCGCTGCGTCGTCAGCAGCGCCTCCGCCCGGTCCATCGACTCCCGCAGCAGGCGCTGAGTTGCCGCATCGGCGCGGTCGAGCGTCTCTTCCGAGATATCCCGCTCCTGCGTGATCTCCCGTCCGAGGAAGACGTGCTGCTCGCCCATGCCGAGGAAGACCGGTCCGACCTCGTCGCTCATGCCCCACAGACCGACCATCCGCCGCGCCAGTAACGTGGCCTCCTTGAGGTCGTTCTGGGCCCCGGTCGTCACCTCGTTGAAGGTGAGCCGCTCGGCCGCGCGGCCGCCCATCATGACCGTCAGGCGCGCGACCAGGTAGGTCCGACTGTAGTTGAACCGATCCTCGTCCGGCGCCTGAATAGTGACACCCAGCGACTGCCCGCGCGGCACGATGCTGATCTTGCGCAGTGGATCCGTGCCCGCCGAGAAATGGGCGCAGATCGCGTGGCCGGCCTCGTGGTAGGCCACCACGCGTCGCTCGTGCTCGCTCATGAGCATCGACCGCTCGGTCCCGAGGACGATCTTGTCGAGCGCCTCGTCGAAGTCGCTCCGCTCGACCACCTTCTTGTTCTTGCGCGCGGCCATCAGCGCGGCCTCGTTGACGAGGTTCGCCAGGTCGGCGCCGGAGAAACCGGGCGTGGCGGCAGCGAGGTTCTCGAGGTCGAGCCCCGGCGCGATCGGGATGCCCCGTGAGTGAATGCGCAGGATCGCCTCCCGGCCACGGCGGTCCGGCAACCCGACTGTCACCTGACGGTCGAAGCGGCCGGGGCGCAGCAGTGCAGGGTCGAGCACGTCCGGCCGGTTGGTGGCGGCGACGACGATGACGTCCTGGTGTACGTCGAAGCCGTCCATCTCGACCAGGAGCTGGTTCAGCGTCTGCTCGCGCTCGTCGTTGCCGCCACCCAGCCCGGCGAAGCGCTGGCGGCCGACCGCGTCGAGTTCGTCGACGAAGATGATTGCGGGGGACGACGCCTTGGCGCGCTCGAACAGGTCACGCACTCGGCTCGCACCGACGCCCACGAACATCTCGACGAACTCCGACGCACTGACGCTGAAGAAGGGCACGCCCGCTTCGCCGGCGACGGCCCGCGCCAGCAGCGTCTTACCGGTGCCCGGCGGCCCGACCAGCAGTATGCCCCGCGGCAGGCGCGCGCCGATGGCGTGGTACTTCAATGGGTTGCGCAGGAAGTCGACGACCTCGGATAGCTCGCTCTTGGCCTCCTCCTCACCCGCGACGTCGGCGAAGGTCACGCGCGGCCGCTCGGCGTCGTAGACTCGGGCCTTCGAGCGCCCGAAGCTGAACACGTTCTGCTGGCCGCGCGACATGTTCCGGCCCAGGTAGACCATCAGGCCGACGAACAGAAGCAGCGGCAGCAGGTATCCGAGCAGCGTTGGCAGGATCGATCCGCCGGCCGTCTGGATCGCAACGGTCGCGTTGTGCTGCTGCAGCAGCGTCACCACGTCGGTCTGACTGTTCTCCGGAATCGTGGTGTCGAAGGCGGTGCCGCTCTTGACATCAGCCTGGGTCGTGCCGGTCGGCAGCGGCTCGTTCGGTCCCAGCACCTGGCTGTTCAGCAGCCGAAGTTCGGTGTTGAAGTCACCCTTGAGGTCCTGGCCCTGGATCGTCGCGTCCTTGACGTTGTTGGCGTTGATCTGCTGCACGACGATCGAGTACGGCACCGACAGCCGGCTCGCCGTTGAGGGCCAGAAGAAGACGTAGAGGTTCCAGACGGCGAGGGCGATCAACGCGACCCACAGGATCCAGCCCGGGAAGCGCGAGCGCTGGGTGTTGGGCACGCGTGGACCGCCTGGACCGGGCGGACCCTCTCGATTGGTGGGATCTCTCATCGGCGGGTTGTACCTTCCTCAAACAGACAGGCCGTCTCGCCGATTGGGGATCGCCCAACCCGCCGAGACGTCGGCGCCAGCGCGATCGCACCAGCGATGCCGGCCGCCACCTGCATTGTACCGAGGCAGGGCGCCGCTGTCTTCCTCACCGAATGCGTCACGTGGAAGCGCCGGCCTTAACCGCACGAGGCAGCCGCTGGTGGACGGCTGCCCCGCACGTGAGGAGGAGATGAGTCTGGTGTGCGAACAAGACACCGGAGATCGTCAGATCGCCGAGATGTCGAACGTACCGTCCGCTCTCCGGATGTGTCCATTGTCTCTCGTAACCACGCATTTGTCTACCCCCTCGACCGCGTCAATTTGCCGTTCCCACGCCGGACCCTCGAGCTTTCGGCCGCCGCGTCGTGGCATTTTCGCCCGGCTGCGGCGATGATTAGCGCGCCGGCGGTGGGTGGGCGGCCGGACGGGCACGCAGCGGGAGGAGCCTGAGATGGTGCTCGGGGAGGCGTTCCATCGCCGGACGACCAAGGACGTCGCCGCGCGACTGGACGTGCTCGAGAAGGCGGCGGTGCTGATCTTCGACCCGGACAACGTGCGCTACCTCACCGGCCTCGCCGTCCGGCCGACCGATCGCCCCCTGGCAGCCTGCGTCTGGGCAGACGGGCGAACGGCCCTCTTCGTGCCTCACCTCGAGGCAGAGCACCTGGCCTCCGGCTGGGTACGGGATATCCGCTGGTACGCGGAGTACCCCGCCGAGGAGGCACCCGTCCGCTGGATGGCTCGCGAGGCCGGCAGCCCCCTCCTCGTCGACAGCCTGGGCGCCGACGCCTGGACGCAGCTGCAGGCAGAGGTCGCGGACGTCGCGCTGCTCGATCCCGTCCGCGAGCTCCGCCAGGTCAAGACCCCCGCCGAGATCGACCTGATCGAGCGTGCCGCCGACTATGCCGATCTGGCGCTCGAGCGCACCTACGCCCGCCTGACCACCGGCAGTGCTGAGCGGGAGGTGCTCGCCGAGATCCTCACCGTCGTCGACGGGATGATGCGTGCTGAGCTCGGCGACCTCTACGACGATCCCGGACCGGGCATAACCGGCTCCCTCCAGAGCGGCACCCGCGCCGCGCTGCCGCACGCCCCCACCAGCGCCCGCCGGCTCACCCGCGGCGACAGCGTCGTGACCGAGTTCGTGACCAACGTGGGCGGCTATCACGCCCGCGCCGGTGCCACGTTCTTCGTCGGCGATCCGCTGCGTGACGTGGTCCGCTGGGTGGAGGCCGCCATGGTCGCTCAGGATGCGGCGCGCGCCGCGATGACGCCCGGCATGCCGGCGGAGGGCGTGGACCAGGCGGCACGCAAGGTGTTCGACCGGCTGGGCCTGATCAGCAACGTGCGGCACCGCACCGGGGAGGGGATCGGCCTCGCTCGATGCGAGGCGCCCTGGCTGACCCGCTCGCAGCAGACGCCGCTCCAGGTGGGGATGGTCCTCGCGAATCGGCCGGGGATCTTCGTCCCCGGTCGCACCGGCACCCGGAACAGCGAGACCGTGGTCGTCGAGGCCGAGGGACCGCGCGTCCTCAACCCGCGCCTCGATCGCTGGTCCAACGTCGAGGCACGGCTCAAGGAGTTCTAGCGTCATCCACCCTGCTCGCCCGTGGCCGCTCCGGCGGCTGTTGTGGTATGAACGTTGCCACCGTCGGCAGCGGGCACTGCCGGGCGCGGTCCTTTCCACGATGGTCGGCACCCGCCGGCAACCGGCCGAGTCGAAGCAGACGTACCGGCGCCCGGCAAGCAGCGAGGGATACCGTGAGCACGAACGGCAGCGACTACCGCTACTACATCACGACATCGATCCCGTACGTGAACGCCGTCCCGCACATCGGCCACGCGCTCGAGTTCGCCCAGACCGACGCCTTCGCGCGCTACCACCGCCTGATCGGCAACGACGCGCGGTTTCTGAGCGGCACCGACGAGAACAGCCTGACCAACGTGTTGGCCGCCGAGCGCGAGGGCGTCCCGGTGGCGGAGTTGGTCGAGCGCAACGCCGGGGCCTTCCTCAAGCTCACCGAGCTCCTCGACATCTCCAACGACGACTTCATCAGAACCGCCGCCGAGGAGCGCCACCTCGCTGGCTGCCGCCGGTTGTGGGAGGCCTGCGACCGCAACGGCGACATCTATCCGCGCCACTACCGTGGGCTCTACTGCGTCCGGTGCGAGCAGTTCTACACCGAGGACGAGCTCGACAATGGGCTGTGTCCGGAGCACCATATCCCGCTCGAGATCGTCGAGGAGGAGAACTACTTCTTCCGCCTCTCGCGCTATGGCGACCAGCTGGCACGCCTGATCGATTCCGGCCAGTTGCGCATCATCCCGGACTCGCGTCGCAACGAGGTGCGCTCCTTCATTGCCCGCGGGCTCGAGGACTTCAGCGTCTCACGCTCGCGTTCGCGCGCGCGCAACTGGGGCATCCCGGTGCCGGGCGATCCCGACCAGGTCATGTACGTCTGGTTCGACGCGCTGGCGAATTACGTTACGGCACTTGGTTATGTCAACGACGCGGACCTCTATCGACACTACTGGCTGGAGAACCCCCATCGAGTTCATGTCATCGGCAAGGGCATCCTCCGCTTCCACGCCGTCTACTGGCCGGCCATGCTGCTGTCGGCCGGCGAGCCGGTCCCCACGACCGTCTTCGTCCACGGCTACCTGACGATCGCCGGGGAGAAGATGAGCAAGTCGCTCGGTAACGTGGTCGACCCGGCGGAGCTCGTCGATCGCTACGGCACCGACGCCGTGCGCTACTGGCTGCTGCGCGAGGTGCCGCCGTCCGGCGACGCGGACTACACCGCGGAGAAGCTGGAGCGCCGCTACAACGCCGATCTGGCCAACGACCTCGGCAACCTGCTCAACCGCACCGTCACCATGATTCGGCGCTACCGCGACGGGACCGTGCCCGCTCCGGCCGCGCCGGACGCCGTCGACCAGGATCTCGAACTGGTCGCGTCGGCGATTGCGGGCCGTCTGGCGACGGCCATGGGGCAGGACTACGACCCACAGACCGCGCTGGCGGCCATCTGGGACCTGGTCGTGCGCGCCAACCGCTACGTGGAGGAGACCGCGCCCTGGGCTCTCTCGCGCCGAGAGCGGGCCGGCGAGGGCGAGGCCGGCGCGCGGCTCGACGGTGCGCTCTACCACCTCGCCGAGTCGCTGCGCCTGATCGCCCAGGCGCTTCGGCCGTTCCTGCCTAACACCGCCGAGCGCATCGCCGCCCAGCTCGGGGCAGACCTCGCGGCCACGCCCTGGACCGAGGCGCTGGGCTGGGGTGCGCTCGCTCCGCGCACCCGGGTCGGCGACCCAGCGCCGATGTTTCCCAAGCTCGACGTGCCGTCGGCGCGTCCCGCTTAGCTCCGGGCGGCTCGCGACGTGCAGCCCGGCCGGCGGATCCACCGCCCCACCGCCGTTGGCCGACGCGGGACGAGCCGCGCTGCCGGGCGGCTCGATGAGCACGCGCGTCGATGAGGTCGGTAGCCTGGCAGGACCGCTACGGCACCCACACCGCGCTCGTCGCCGCGGAGCCGTGGCTCGCCGACGCGCTGGCCCGCGACCTCCCGAACGCCTCGACCAAACCCGCGGACCCGTCTGCCGAGCACCAGGCGATCGTCGCCACGCGCGACCAACTCGAACCGGTGCCGAACGCTACGCTGCGCCAGGCCCGGCTGGCGGTCCTGCTCGACTCAACGACGCCCGAACGCCTGCGCGCCACGCAGGCGTTCGCTGGGCGCCGCGCAGGCCGTCTCGTCGTCGTGCCCACGCTCGACACGCTGGTGGCGGCGGAGCATACCTTCCTGCTCCTGCTCGCGACCGTCCGGCGCCTGCTGCCGGCCTACTCGGAGCTCGTCGCCGGCTCCCGCCGGCGGGACATCGCGTCGCGCCCGACCGATCGTGGGCCCTCGACACCCAACTGGGTCGGCATGGCTGAGCCGGGCTGGCTCTGGGGGCGGACGCTCGGCATCCTGGGACTGGGCCGGGTCGGAGAGGCGGTCGCGGTCCGGGCGGTCGCCTTCGGGATGCGGGTGATCTACCATGACCTCGTCGCGCGCCAGGACGTCGAGCTGCGCTACGGCGCCGAGCGACGACGCTTCGATCAGCTGTTGCGCGAGTCGGACATCGTCACGCTCCACCTGCCCCTGACCGGGGACACGAACCGGATCATCGACGCTCCGGAGCTCGCGTTGATGAAGCCGGGGGCGATCCTGGTCAACACCGCCGACGGCCGGCTGATCGACGAGGGCGCGCTGATCCGCGCCCTGCGGCTGGACGCGATCGACGGTGCGGGGCTGGACGTGTTCGCCTACGAGCCCCTCGCGGCGGATAGCCCGCTGCTCGGGTTCGACAACGTCGTGCTGACCCCACACATCGCCGGCGTGTCCACGGCAACCTCGCGCGACCACCTGGCGGCCGGCGCCGTCGCGGCCCTCAACGCTCTCGCCGACCACAAGGGTTAAGGGGTCAGCGGAGCAGCATCCGGCTCAGGGCGCCCAGGTCGTAGTAGGTCGACTGCTCGACGATCATCCCGTCGCGCACCACGTAGAAGGCCGCGGCCGGCTGGCTCAGGTGGATGCCCGCCTCCGTGGCCACGATCGTCATCTCGACGGCGACCCGCTCCCCGTCTGCGATCACCGCGCGCACGGCGGTCCAGAGGTCGGGCCAGCGCGCCTCGCTGTGCTCGAGCACCAGCCGCAACATCGCTTTCCCCTGGATCTCCTGCCCGGCGAGTTCGTTTCCCGGCGCCCAGAGGACGATGTCGTCCGCGCAATAGGCCAGCGCGTCGTCCACGTCACCCCGGTTGAGCGCCGCGATAGACGCACTCACGACCTCCGCGGGGCTCGTCTGACGGTCCTCCATGCCTCGGGTCCTCTCTGGCGGGAATCTGCTCCGCGCGATCGCGCGTTCGATGGTAGCACGGCTCCGCGATGGTGGCCCGGCGCCATGGTAGGATCCGTCGACAGAGCGCGAGGAGCACGACGATGCCGGCCGGCACCCACGGGACTCCGATCTACCTCGACTACAACGCCACGACCCCGGTCCTGCCGGAGATTGCCGACGCACTCCGGCCGTACATCGACGAGCGCTTCGGCAACCCGTCGAGCGACCACGCTTTCGGGCGGGCGGCCGCTGAGGGCGTCCAGCTCGCCCGTCAGCAGGTCGCGGATCTGCTCGACGCGCAGCCGGACGAGGTCGTGTTCACCAGCGGCGGTAGCGAATCCGACAACTGGGCACTGCTCGGGCGTGTCTGGGCGGCCGGGATCGACTCACCCCATCTGGTCACCACCGGTATTGAGCACCCCGCGATCCTGGCGACCTGCCGCTTCCTCGAACGCCGGGGAGCAGTGGTGACCTACCTGCCGGTCGACGCCACCGGGCGGGTCGATCCGGACGACGTCCGTCGCGCGCTCCGTCCGAGCACCGTGCTCGTCTCCGTGATGCACGCCAACAACGAGGTCGGCACGATCCAGCCGATTGCCGAGATCGCAAGCACGTGCCGCGAGGCGGGCGTGCCGCTGCACACCGACGCGGCGCAGAGTGTCGGCAAGATCCCGACCCGGGTGGACGATCTGGGCGTGGACCTGCTGACCATCGCGGGGCACAAGCTCTACGCCCCAAAAGGCATCGGCGTCCTCTACGTCCGGCGCGGAACCGCGCTGGAGCCGCTGATCCACGGGGCGGGCCACGAGGGCGGACGGCGTGCCGGCACCGAGAACGTCGCCTGGATGATCGGACTCGGCGCCGCCGCGGACCTGGCGCGCCGCACCATGTCGAGCGAGCGCGCCCGACAGCGCGCGCTGCGTGAACGGCTGCACCGCGCGTTCGAGGATAACGCCGGGCAGGTCACCCTCAACGGCCACCCCGTCGACCGGCTGCCCAACACGCTGAACGTGCGCTTCGCCGGCGTCGACGGCAATGCGGTCCTGGCGGCGACTCCGACCGTGGCCGCGAGCACGGGGTCGGCCTGCCATGCCGGGCAGTCGGACCCCTCACCGGTCCTGCTCGCCATGGGCGTCCCACCGTCAGAGGCAGTTGGCGCGATTCGCCTCAGCCTCGGCCGGCTGACTACGCCCGACGACGTGGAGCGCGCGGCCGTCGCGCTGTCGGCGACCGTGCAGTCGCTGCGCGGCTAAGTGCCGGTAATGCCGCTGCACGTGGTGAGCTTCGATCTTCTCCGCAAGGGACGCGCGCCGGAACCATGGCGCGTCGACGCCGCCGCGTACGGCGTTACCGCCGTCTGGTTGGTCGATGATCGTCAGCTGCCGTCTAGCTACCATCATCCCGCCGCGCGGGCGATCTACGTGAACACGCGTGGCGGCGAATGGTATCGGGACGCGCTGGAGCGCGCGGTGCGGCGCTACACCGAGGCGGTAACCCTCTGGTTCCTCCATGAGCTCGGGCACGCCGCGCACGACCACCGCGGCGTCGACCCGCGTGCGCTGCGACTGGGAGGCGCCGACGCGCGCGAGGTCCAGGCGTGGCACTTCGCGCTGGCCTTCCGACGGTCGCGGCCCGA
>DATKRJ010000079.1:0-17503 GCA_035532355.1 Thermomicrobiaceae bacterium
ACGCTGGGCGAGTGGCAGAAGTTCAGCCTCTACCTTGCCTACGTCTTCTTCCCGCTGGGCCAGCTCGGCTTCATTATCAATCTGATGTCGCAGGCCGCCGCCTCCGCCCAGCGTATCTTCGAGATCCTCGACACCACCAACGACATTGAGGACAAGCCGGGGGCGATCACGCTGAGTCAGACCAGCGGCCGCGTCGAGTTTGCGGATGTCACGTTTCGCTACTATGCCGGCGGCGACCCCGTGCTCAGTCACGTCTCCTTCACCACCGAGCCGGGCCAGACGGTCGCGCTGCTGGGGGCGACCGGCAGCGGCAAGACGACCATCATCAACCTGCTGCCGCGCTTCTACGACGTCTCCGAGGGCCGGGTGCTGATCGACGATCACGACGTCCGGGACGTCACCGTCGAGAGTCTGCGCACGCAGATCGGCATCGTGCTCCAGGAGACGACGCTCTTCAGCGGCAGTATCCGTGACAACATCGCCTACGGGCGCCACGACGCCACCATGGACGAGATCGTGGCCGTGGCGCGGGCGGCGGCGGCCCACGACTTCATCATGGAGTTCCCGTCCGGCTACGACACGCCGGTTGGCGAGCGCGGCTCGACCCTCAGCGGCGGGCAGAAGCAGCGTATCGCGATCGCGCGGGCGCTGCTGATGAATCCGCGCATCCTGATCCTGGACGACTCGACCAGCAGCGTGGATCTGGCGACCGAGTACCGCATCCAGCAGGCTCTCGACCTGCTGATGGTCGGCCGGACGTCCTTCGTCATCGCCCAGCGCATCAGCACGGTGCTGAATGCCGATCAGATCCTGGTGCTCGACAAGGGCCGGATCGTCGCGCGCGGCACGCACGAGGAACTGCTGGAGTCGTCGGAGATCTACGCCGACATCTACAGCTCGCAGCTGGTGGATGATGCCGCCGGAGCAGCGGCCCCTGAGGCCGAGAAAGCAGGGGTCACGCGATGATGCGGCCAGACTGGATGCTGCAGCAGGAGTCGCGCAAGGCCACCGACGTCCGGGTGACCTTCGGCCGGTTCTGGAGCTACTTCCGGCGCCACCTCACGGTGCTCCTCGTCGTGGCCGTGCTGATCGTGACCAGCACCTACCTGCAGGTGCGGATCCCGGATCTGCTGGGGCAGGCGGTCGACTGCTACCTGACGCCGGCCACGGTCTCGGCGCTGTCGCGGCAGGCCGCGCCGGGTATCTCCGGGACCGCGCAGGTGCAGGCATCCGACTCCAACTGCTGGTACACGACGGTGAACCCGCACGACACGACGGCGCACTACATCACGGGCCTGGGCGGCCTCGTCCTCCTGATCGTCGGGATGTTCGCCGGGAGCGCGGTCCTGACCGGCCTGCAGTTCTACCTGATGACCTACGCCGGCCAGAGCGTGCTGCGCGCGCTGCGGGTCGATGTGTTCAAGCACATCCACCGCCTGTCCCTGGGCTACTTCACCCGGCACGAGGCCGGCGACGTGATGAGCCGGATCACCAACGACGCCGACGCGATCGCGCAGGCGATGAGCTTTCCGCTGGTGAACGTCGCCTCGGGCAGCCTGCTCATCGTCTGGATCGCGCTGACGATGCTGACGAAGAGTCCCGTCTACGCGCTGGTGGCGCTGGCCGTCGCGCCGCTGATGTATCTGGCCACGTCCTGGTTCTCGGGCCAGGCGCGCAAGGCGTTTCGGCAGGTCCGCACCACGGTCGGCGACGTCAACGCCAACCTACAGGAGAACCTCTCGGCGGTGCGGGAGGCGCAGGCGTTCAACCGCGAGGGCCAGAACATTCAGATGTTCTCGGAGTCGAACGCCGCTTCACGCGACGCCAGCATCCGCGCGGTCGCCTACACGAGCGCGCTCTCACCGACGCTGGAGGCGCTGGGCTACGTCTCGATTGCCCTGGTGGCCGGGGTCGGCGGACTCTTCCTGCTACGCGGCCACCCGCTGCTGGGCAGCACGATGTCGCTCGGCCTGATCGTGACGTTCATCGCCTACACCCAGCGGCTCAACCAGCCGATCTCCCAGATCGCGGTCATGTGGGCCAACGTCCAGAGCGCCATTGCCGGTGGTGAGCGCATCTTCGGCTTCCTCGACGAGGTCCCCGACCTGCAGGACGCGACGGACGCCCGCGATATGCCCGAGATTCAGGGCCGCGTGGTCTTCGACCACGTCGGCGCTGAGTACGAGCTGGGACAGCCGGTCCTGCGCGACGTCGGCCTGGTTGCGGAGCGTGGCCAGACCGTGGCCATCGTCGGCCCGACCGGGGCCGGCAAGACCACGATGGTCAACCTGATCCCGCGTTTCTACGACGTCACCGCGGGCTCGGTCACTATCGACGGTATCGACGTGCGCCGCGTGACGGCTCGCAGCCTGCGGCGCCAGATCGGGATCGTGCTGCAGGATTCCTTCCTGTTCAGCGACACGGTCATGAACAACATCCGGTACGGCCGGCTTGACGCGACCGACGATGAGGTCGTGGCGGCGGCGCGCCTGGCCCGTGCCGACACGTTCATCGAGCGGCTGCCCGACGGCTACGCGACGGTGCTCGGCGAGCGCGGCAGCGGCCTGAGCCTCGGCCAGCGGCAGCTGCTGGCGATCGCGCGCGCCGCGCTCGCGGACCCGCGCATCCTGATCCTCGACGAGGCCACCTCGTCGGTGGACACCCGGACTGAGCGGCTGATCCAGGCGGCGCTCGAGGAGCTGCTGCACGGGCGTACCTCGTTCGTGATCGCCCACCGGCTCAGCACCATCCGCCACGCGGACCAGGTGCTGGCACTCGCGGACGGGCAGATCGTCGAGCGCGGCACGCACGAGGAGCTACTGGCGGCCGGCGGCTTCTACCACGACCTCTACATGAGCCAGTTCCGCCGCGACGTCGACTTCTCGGCGGAGATGCCGGACGCGTCGGCGGTTCCGGTCGGGGAGTAGCGACACGGCGCGAGAGCGCCGGCCGGAGAGGCGCGACGATGGACTTCGGGCTGACGCCGGACCGTGAGGCGCTGGTGCGCGAGGCGGCGGCCCTTGCCGGTCGGTTCTCGCACGACTACTGGCGAGAGAAGGACCGCGCGGAGGAGTACCCCGGCGAGTTCGTCGGGGCCTGCGCCGCGGCCGGCTGGTTCGGCACGATTGTCCCGCGCGAGTACGGCGGGCGCGGCCTCGGGGTGACCGAGGCCGCCCTGCTGCTGCACGAGATCTGCCGGGCCGGCGCCGGCACCAGCGGCGCCTCGCCGGTGCATCTGGCGATCTTCCCGCCCTTCCCGATCATCCGGCACGGGTCGGAGGCCATGCGGGCGCGCTACCTGCCGCGCCTGGCGAGCGGGGAGTTGCGCATGGCGTTCGGCGTGACCGAGGCCGCCGCCGGGAGCGACACCTCGCGCATCGAGACCCGCGCCGAGCGCCGCGGCGACCGCTGGGTGCTCAACGGCACCAAGGCCTGGCTGTCGAACGGCCAGCACGCTCAGAAGGCGCTCATCCTCGCGCGCACGGCGCCGCGCGATCCGTCCCGCCCCCTGCTCGGCCTGACCCTCTTCTTCGCCGACCTCGACCCGGCGCGCTGCACGCTCGAAGTCATCGACAAGCTCGGCCGCAACGCCGTCGACTCCAACCGCCTGACGATGCACGATCTGGAGGTCGCCGCCGCCGACGTGGTCGGTGAGGTCGGCCGGGGCTTCTACCACCTGCTCGACGGGCTGAACCCCGAGCGTATTGTCATCGCGATGGAGGCCATCGGCATCGGCCGCGCCGCGCTGGCCCTGGCGAGCTCCGACGCGCGCGAGCGCCTGGTCTTCGATCGTCCGGTGGGTCAGAACCAGGCGATCGCGCATCCGCTGGCGCGCGCCTGGGCCGACCTGGCCGCCGCGGAGCTGCTGGCAATGAAGGCAGCTTGGCTGTTCGACCGGGGGCAGCCGTGCGGCGCCGAGGCCAACGCGGCCAAGCTGCTGGGCGCCGAGGCGGGATTCGCCGCCTGCGAGGCGGCCATGCAAACGCTGGGCGGACGGGGCTACCGCAAGGACTTCCACGTCGAGCGCTGGTGGCGTGAGGTGCGGCTCTACAAGATCGCGCCCATTACCCAGGAGATGGTGCTCAACTACCTCGCCGAGCACGTCCTGGGGCTGCCGAAGTCGTACTGACCCGACGGCAGTCCATCACTGCGGCTCGGGCGCGCCGTCGCGAGTCACCAGCACGACCTGCTGGTCCCGGCCGTCCGGGACGGGCGGGTAGCGCGTGGGGTGAAAGGTGCCGTGGCGAACGACGAAACGCGTGCGGTCCGTCACCGGCACTCCCGCGGGCAGCCAGAGCATGACCGTGACGCTGCCCACCGGCTCGGGCCGGAACTCACAGGACACGCTGCCGGCCGGCTCCCAGAGGTTGTCGTCGTTCAGGCGCCAGATGTCGCAGATCTCTCCGGCACCCCGTTGTCGTTCACCGGGCCTCGCTCGCATCTCTCGTCACCGCGCCACATGACGCGCGTCTCAGCCGGCTCTGCCGGTCACTCAAACAATATCCTCGATTGTAGCGCGTTCCGCGTTGCGCGGAACGGTCAAATCTCGCCGGACTTTCGGGATGCCCTGTCTGAGTGACTGCTCGAGGTCGATGCGCCGGGGCTCTCCGCGATCCAAGCGAGAGTCATGTGCAGTGGCCCCGACCGAACTGGCTCGCTGCGTTGCGTGTCGTGTAGGGAGGCGATTCATCGTGACCAGGACGTCGTCGGGCAGTCGATCGCTCTGAAAAACGCTGTGGCGCGCCTGCGTCATCCCGCTGGGGTAGTCCTCGCCCCGGTGGCCGAGCATCGACCGCCTGGTCGCGATCTCGCCGAGGTGGAAGTCGTGGTGCGCGGCCAGGCACGCCAGGCGGTGACACGGGCTGACCCCGGCTTCCCGCGGCGGCGCAATCGACCCGTCGTTGGTGACGATCTACCGGCCCGGGACGTTCATTCGGCGTCGTCGTCGGCAGGGAAGTCGACCGGGCCGACGAGGTAGGGATGGAGGGTCGCCGCGTCCAGACCGGGGAAGGGCGAGAACCATCCCTCGACCGGCAGACCGCTCCGTTGCAGCCGCCGGCCGAGCTCAGACTCGTCGACACCGCCCGGCGCGTCCACGAACAGGTCGGCGAAGGCGGCACCCGCGAGCGCCCGGCGCAGGAAGGTCCGGAAATCCGGGTCGGCTCCGTCGTCCTCGAGGCGAATGGCGGCTGCCTCGACCAGGGCATTGAGCGCGAGCTCCTCACCCAGGCAGGCCAGTCCCGGCCAGGGATCCTGCGCCACCTTCCAGCCGACGACGACGGTGCAGACCAGGAACTCCCGAGCGAAGACCGGTGTGTAGCCATCGCGGCTCCGGCGCGGGAGGTAGCCCGACATGTAGGTCTCGTCCCAGGCCTCCGGATTGTCGGACAGCGTCGACATGTCGTCGAGGAAGTCGTCGACGAGGACCGTGCACGCAGTCTCCAGCGCCGCCCGATGGTCCGGCGGCAGGACGAGGTCGTCGAAGCTCCCGGCGAAGGTCATCGGTTGCCAGTGTCCTCCCCAGCGACTCCACCCAACGGTGCGGGGCACGCGGCACCCCGCGGAACGGAACCGGCTCGTTCCCGGCGCTAGCGGATCACCCGCTCGACGCCCGTGTAGACGTTGAAGCCCTCGGACCGCACGAAGCCGAGCAGCGTGATGTTGAACGACGCGGCGAGCTCGACGGCCAGGCTCGAGGGTGCGCCGATAGCGGCCACGACGGGAATGCGCGCGACCAGCGCCTTCTGCAGCAGCTCGAAACTGGCGCGGCCGCTCAGCAGCAGGACGCAGGCGTCGAGCTGGTCACGCCCGCGCAGCAGCTGGTGGCCCACGAGCTTGTCGAGCGCGTTGTGCCGTCCGACGTCCTCACGCAGATCGAGCAGCCGGCCCTCGAGGTCGAAGAGCCCGGACGCGTGCAGGCCGCCGGTGCGGCGGAAGACCGCCTGGGCCCGCCGTAGCGCGTCCGGTAGCGACCGGATGACCGCGGAGCGCACCTCTGGGCCCGGCGGCATGATCTGGCAGCCCCGCAGGTCGAGTGCGTCGAGGGCGGCCTTGCCGCAGATACCGCAGCTCGACGTGGTGTAGAAGTGGCGCTCCAGGCGCGCGAGATCCAGGTCCAGACCGGAGCGCAGGGTCACCGACACGACGTTGAGGCGCTGCTCCTCGGCCTCCTCGAGGCAGTAGGAGATATCGAGGACGTCCTCACGGCAGGCGATGATGCCCTCCCCGCGCAGGAAGCCGGCCGCCAGTTCGAAGTCGTCCCCGGGCGTGCGCATCGTGATGGCCAGGCTCTGTCGGTGAAGCTGCCCGTCTTCGTCCCAGAGGAGGCGGATCTCCATCGGCTCCTCGGCAGCCAGCGCATCGACGTCGCTGGTCCAGGCACCGTCGTGCACCCGGATGACGTCTCGGCTGACGTTTGGCGGCGAGTCACTGCTGGGCAACGCGGCCATCGGGTCCATTGTCCGCCCGGTTCTGCACGAACTGCCAGCCGAAACGACCCTTGATGCAGAGGTTTCCCAGGGTAACGTCGTGGTCGAGCGGCGAGGTGACCTTCACGATGCGATTGTCTTGCACGTGCAGCTGGAGCGTGCAGCCGACGCCGCAGTACGGGCAGATCGTGTCGGTGACCGTCTGCCGCGGCTCGTCCCAGGTCCCGGCCCGGCGCATGTCGTGCTCGCTCTTGAACATGAGCGCGCCGGTGGGGCAGACCGCGATGCAGTTGCCGCAGTAGACGCAGGCGGAGTCCGGCAGCGGCGTCGCGAACTCGGTCGAGATGCGCGCCTCGAAGCCGCGCCCGGCGACGGCGATGGCAAACGTGTTCTGGGCGTCCACACCACAGGCCTCGACGCACTTGTAGCACAGAATGCAGCGCGCGTAGTCGCGCACGTAGAGCTCGTTGTCGACCTTGACCGGCTGGGCGACGGTCGCGGCCCGCCCGTCCGGCGCGGCGTGGTGGCGCCCGGTCGCCGCGCGGTCGCGCTCGCCGCCGGCATCTGGCGCCGCGGGGGAACCGAAGCGCTCCGGCTCGACATCGTAGCGTGTGAGGTAGCCCTGGACGTCGTCCGGGGCGTACGAGAGGTCGACCGACGAGGCCAGCAGTTCGAGCACCATCTTGCGGCTCTGGCGGACCCGCTCGCTGTCGGTACGGACGACCATGCCCGGCTCGGCCTTGCGCGCGCAGGCCGGCACCAGCACGCGCGAGCCCTCCAGCTCGACTACACAGACGCGGCAGGCGTTGACCGGCGTCAGTGTCTCCAGGTAGCAGAAGGTCGGCGTGTCGATCCCGACGCCGCGGCAGGCCTCCAGGATGGTCGAGCCCTCGGGGACGCTGACCGACTCTCCGTCGATCGTCAGCGTGACCGTTCGCGTCCCGCGCCCGCTCGCGGTGGCCGTGGCTGTCATTGGATCACCCCGTCGTTGAAGAGGCCGAGCTTCTGGATGGCGGACCGCACGGCGCTGCCGGCGGTCTGACCGAGGCCGCAGATGGAGGCGTCCCGCATGACAAGCTCGAGGTCGGCCAGCCGCGCCAGCTCGTCGGCGGCGGAGCCGAGCGGGGCGCCCCGGGCCAGCCGGCGCAGCGCTTCCTCCTGGCGAACCGTGCCGACCCGACAGGGCACGCACTGGCCGCAGGACTCGTCGCGGAAGAACTCGGCGATGCGCAGGACGGTGTCGACCAGGTCCACGGTATCGTCGAAGACCATGATGACCCCGGAGCCGAGGCTCGCCCCGATCGCTCGTGTGCCCTCGATGGTCAGCGGCACGTCGAGTTCGGCGGTCGTGACGAAGCCGCCGGCCGCGCCGCCGAGCAGCACCGCCTGGATTGGGCGCCCCTCGGGGACGCCGCCCGCGAGCTCGATTAGCCCGCGTAGGGTGACGCCGAAGGGCACCTCGTAGACGCCGGGGCGTGCGATACAGCCCGAGACGCAGAAGAGCTTGGTGCCGGTCGACCCCTCGGTGCCGATCGTGGCGTAGGCCGGGCCGCCGTGGAGCACGATATCCAGCACGTTCACGAATGTCTCGACGTTGTTGACCAGCGTCGGGCGGCGAAAGAGGCCGGCCTGGGTCGGGAAGGGCGGCTTGTTGCGCGGCTCGCCGCGCAGGCCCTCGATCGAGTTGAAGAGCGACGTCTCCTCGCCACAGATGTAGGCGCCCGCTCCGCGGCGGATCTCGATGTCGAAGTGGATGCCCTGACCCATGACGTCGTCGCCGAGCAGTCCGCGTTGCCGGGCGGCGTCGATCGCGTGCTGGAGGCGGGCGGCAGCCAGCGGGTACTCGTTGCGGATGTAGATGTAGCCCCGCTCGCTGCCGGTGGCGTAGCCGCCGACGGTCATGGCCTCGACCAGCGCGAAGGGGTCCTCCTCCATCAAGACGCGGTCCTTGAACGTCCCGGGCTCGGACTCGTCGGCGTTGCAGATCAGGTAGTGCGGACGGACCGGCGCGCGGGATACGTCCTGCCACTTGCGGCCCGTCGGGAAGGCCGCTCCGCCGCGGCCGACCAACCGGGAGTCGCTCAGCTCGCGGACGATGCCCTCCGGACCCAGCGCGAACGCCCGGCGCAGCGCCTCGTAGCCCCCGCTCGCGCGGTACGCGTCCAGGCTGGCCGGGTCGACCCGTCCGACGCGGCGCAGCAGCCGCAGACTGCCGGCGTCGGGGCGGCGCGCCTGCGGTACGGAGTCGGCTCCCCGGACGGAGCCGCTCTCGGCGCTCAAGCCGTCGAGGCCGGCAGTCGTGGCTCCCATGAGCGAGGTTATGTCTATGGGAGCCAGCGCGACCTCGAGCGGATCCTGGCCGGCCTGCAGCAGGAGCGCGGCCGGTGCCCGCTCGCAGAGGCCCAGGCAGGGGCTGCGATGCCAGGTCGCGTGGCCATCCGCGCTCGGCTCGCCCTCTGGGCCGAGCTGGCGCTCCAGCGCCGCGCACAGCTCGAGGCCGCCGCGGAGCCGGCAGGCGATGTCGTCGCAGACGTGCGCGACCCGCGGCGGGCTCGGCTCGAGCGTCAGCAAGGCGTAGAAGCTGGCGACCCCCCAAGCCTCGGCCGGCGCCACGCCCAGGCGCCGGCAGATGTAGTTGAGTGCCCCGGGGCTGATGTAGCCGACGTGCGCCTGCGCCGCCTGCAGCGCGGGGAGCAGCAGGTTTCGCCGCGACCGCAGGCTGCGTCCGGCGTGGCCGACGTGCCCCTCGACGGGGGAACCCACGCCGGCCCCTTCCCAGACGCTGTCCGGTGGCCCCAGCAGCGCGTCGAGCGCCGCGCGCTCCGCCTCGCTCGGGGCGGCATCGGGGATGAGGTGCAGGTCCATCTACGACTCCCGGCCGGCCACGGCCACCAGCTGCGCCGCGCCACGGACGTCGAGCTTCTCGACGCGGATCGCGGCCGCCTTGAACTCTGCCGTGCCGGATTTCGGGTCGGTCGCGTCGACGGTGAGAACATTGGTGGCGACGTCGTCCTGGAAGTGGAACGTCATGAAGGCCAGTCCAGGCCGTAGCGTCAGGTCGAAGCGCACCGGAACCTCGATCGCACCGCGCCGCGACACGACGCGCACGAGCTCGTGCTCGGTGATCCCCAGCCGGATGCCATCCTCGGGGTGAATGTCGAGCGTGTCGTCCCGGCGCAGCGGCGATGCGTAGCCGCCGGTCTGGACGCCGGTGTTGAAGGCGTCAAGCTGGCGGCCGGTCGTCAGGCGGATCGGGAACTCGTCGCTCAGCACATCTACCGGCGGGTCGAAGTCGACCGCGTGGAATGGAGCGAGCGGACCCTCGACCGGGTCGGCCCAGAGCCGCCCATGGAGGAACGGGCTTCCCGGATGATCCTCCGACGGGCAGGGCCAGGGCAGCCCGCCGAGCTCCTCCAGCCGGCGGTAGCTCATGCCACGGTGCCAGTCCGACAGGCTCCGCAGTTCGTCCCAGATCTCCTCGGCGCTGGGGCTACCCCAGTCGTGGCCCAGCCGCCGGGCGATGGCCGCGATGATCTCGATATCGTCACGCGCCCCCGGCGGCGGCTCGAGCGCCTTGCGCACGCGCTGGACGCGTCGCTCGGAGCTGGTGACGGTGCCTTCCGCTTCGCACCAGGAAGCGCTGGCCGGCAGGACGACGTCCGCCATCTCGGCGGTCCTGGTCAAGAACATGTCCTGGACGACCATGTGATCGAGGCTGCCAAGCAGGCGCACCGTCCTGCCCATGTCGGCCTCGGACTGGGCCGGGTTCTCACCGATGACGTAGAGCGCGGTCAGCGCGCCGTGCTCGATGGCCTCGAACATCTGCGACAGGTGCATGCCCCGCTTCCGGGGGATGGCGGCGCCGTAGACCTGCTCGAACGGGATGCGCTCCGCGTCGATCTCGAGGTCGTTGCCACCCGGCAGTTTGTTGGGGATGGCGCCCATGTCGCCGCCGCCCTGCACGTTGTTCTGGCCGCGCAGGGGCACCACGCCCGAGCCGAAGCGACCGACGTGACCGGTCAGCAGCGACAGGTTGATCAGCCCCAGCACGTTGTCGACCGCGTTGTGGTGCTCGGTGATGCCGAGCGTCCAGCAGAGCTGCGCGCGATCCGCCCGGCCGTAGGCGTGCGCCAGTTCGCGGATGGCGTCGGCCGGTACCCCGGTGATCTGCTCGGCGCGCTCGAGCGTCCAGGGCTCGACCGAGGCGCGGTAGGCCTCGAACCCGGTCGTGGCACGTTCGATGAACGTCTGGTTGGTGAGGCCGGCGGCGATGATCTCGCGACCGACCGCGTTGGCGAGCGCGATGTCCGTCCCGACGTCCAGGCCCAGCCAGCCGTCGGCCCACTGGGCGGAGCTGGTGCGCCGGGGATCGACCACGAACAGGCGCGCCCCTCGCCGCACGGCTTTGAGCACGTGGTGGAAGTAGATGGGGTGCGTCTCACGCGCGTTCGAGCCCCAGAGGATGATGACGTCGGCGACCTCCGCCTCCTGGTAGGAGCTCGTCCCGCCGCCTGCTCCGAATACCGCCGTCAGACCGACGACGCTGGGAGCGTGTCAGGTGCGATTGCAGGAGTCGACGTTGTTCGTGCCGATCACCTGCCGGGCGAACTTCTGCGCGATGTAGTTGACCTCATTGGTCGCCTTCGAGCAGGAGAACAGGCCGAAGGTGTCGGGTCCGTGCCGCTCAACCGCCGCGCGGAACCCGGCGGCGGCACGGTCGAGCGCCTCGTCCCAGGTTGCCGGTCGCAGCACCCCGTCCTCGCGGACGAGTGGCTGGGTCAGGCGGGTGTAGTGCTTCGGCATCGGTCCCTCCTCTCCGCCGCGCGACCCGGCGTCCTCGAAGCGATCCGGCGGGGACGTGCGGGGCGATTGCGGCGCGTGCCCTGGACGGCCCGCAACCGGCGCGGCCCTGGCTGACTGAGGATAGACCAACCCTTCGCGGGACGCAACGGAACCCGTTGCTGCCGCCCGTTCCGGTTGCCCGCGCCACGTTCGTGCGCTAGATTCCGGCGACGCATCGCATCGAGCCGGGCGGCCGACTGGGTGCGCGCGGCCCGTGCCGCATGATCGATCCGGTCCGGCCGGAGCGGTGCCCGGGATCGCACGTTTCGCACCCGCGCCCGCGACGCCGTCGTTCGTCTCAGGGAGGGCAGCAACGATGATCACGCGGGAAGCCGTCGAAGCGAAGGTCCAGGCCGCGCTGCGGGAGAACGATCTCGACGTGCTGGTGGCCGCCTCGCCCTGGAACGTGGCCTACACCGCCGGCACGTCGTTCTTCACCCAGCGCACGATTCCGGAGCGCCTGGCACTGGTGGTGATGGCCCGGGGCCGGGCGCCCGTCTTCGTCTTCTGCACCATCGAGGCGGAGCACGCCCGCACCGAGTCGTGGATTACCGACCTGCGCGGCTACACCGAGTTCGCCGACCGGCCGATCGACGTGCTCGCCGACGTGGTGCGTGAGCTGGGTGCCGCCGGTGGCTGCATCGGCATCGAGAAGCGCTTCCTCGTGGCCAAGAACTACGACGAGTTGCACGAGGCCCTGCCCGACGCGGCGATCGTCGAGGGTGACGGCGTCTTCGACCGCATGAAGGCCATCAAGACGCCCGAGGAGATCGACTGGCTGCGACAGACGATCCTCTGGACGGACGAGGCCGTCGCCACAGCGTTCACCGCCGCGCGTCCGGGCGATACCGAACGCCAGGTCGGTGACCGCATGATCGCCTACTGCCGCGACAAGGGCGCCGGAGGGCTCCTCCATCTCGCGCTGTCGACCGGACCGAACCTGCCCAGAGTGCACCACGAGCCGGACGACACGCCGCTTGCCCCCGGCGGCGTGCTGCGCACCGACTTCGGCATGTTCTGGGGGCTGTATGTGTCGGACATCGCGCGTACCGCCTTCGTCGCGCCGCCGCGCCCCGGCCAGCGCAAGACGTATCAGCTCCTGGAGGAGATGCACCAGACCGTGATCGCCGCGATGAATCCGGGCGTGCGGGCCTGCGACGTCTATCGGCTGTGCGCGGCGACCTTCGAGCGGCACGGCCAGCCGTTCCCGATGCCACACGTGGGTCACTCGATCGGCCACAGCGTCCACGAGAACCCGATGCTCCACCCCTTCGACCAAACGGTGCTGGAGCCGGGGATGGTGCTGATGCTCGAGCCGATGATCCCCACGCCCGAGGGCCCATTCCACACGGAGGACATGATCGAGATCACCGCCGGCGGACACCGGGTCCTCTCCCGCTCGCGGGACTGGAGCGCGCCGCTGGTCGTCGGGTAGAGCAGCCGACCGGCCGCCCTCACCCCGGCTCGCTGCCGTTCGCGTCCCCTCTCTGGGCGGAGCTCGGCTCGGGAGAGGACAGAGTAGCCTCCCCTCTCCCAGCATTGAGAGAGGGGAAAAGGGGTGAGGGCGAAAAGGCGGCCGCCCCTATACCGGCACCGCCCGCGACAGGTAGTTCGTCGCCAGGAAGGTCCGGTATGCCTCCAGCGCGTCGGCCGCCTGGTAGCGGATCGTGCGGTCGCCGATCCGCTCGACGTTCGCCATCAGGGCGACCAGGTCGGCCTGGAAGCTGTAGTAGAGATCCTCCTCGACCGTGATCGGCGTCGGGAGCTCGAGCGGCCGGAACCCGGCCAGGCGCTCGAGCGCCTCCGCGGCGCCGGCGCGGATGCGGGCGCGCGCCTCGGTCGGCGAGAGGCTGGCGCCGGCAAAGCGGGTGATGCCCCGCTTGACCGAGACGCCGACATGGGGTGGCAGGATCGCCTCGGCATCCCGAATGGCGGCGTCGTCGCCGGTGACCAGGGCCACCGGCACGCGGAAGTAGCCGGCCACCGAGGCGCTCAACCCCGTCTCGCTCCAGACCCGTCCGTTGTAGCGCAGTTCATACGGGTGGAAGGCGTGGTTGAGTACGCCGTCGCGGATGCCCGCCGAGGCGTGGTAGCCGACCAGGAAGACGGCGTCGAAGGAGCCGTCCAGCCCCTCGATCATGAAGCCCGGCTTGACCCGCCCCTGGATAAGCTCCGCCCGCGGGTGCAGTAGCTCCGGCAGCAGGTTGCGCATGGTGGCGTGGCTGTCGTTGACCACGATCTCCGTCGCCCCGGCCGCCAGCGCGCCCTCGATGGCCGCGTTGGTCTCCTCGGTCATCAGCCGGCGGCCCATCTCGAACTCCGCACCGCCGCCCGCGATGTTCCCCTGGTTGGCATCCACGATGCCGGCCATGCCCTCGATGTCCACCGACATGTAGACCTTCATCCGACACTCCTTTCAGGGCTGTCGCCGCTACCGCCATTCGGGACGGAGGATATCCGCCAGGCCGTCGCCGAGGAAGCTCAACGCGACCCCGGTGACGATGATCGCCAGGCCCGGCAGCGCGCTCATCCACCAGGCCGTCGTCATGAAGTTCTGGCCCTCGGTGATCATGGCCCCCCACTCCGGGCTCGGCGGCTGGGCGCCCAGCCCGAGGAAGCTGAGCGAGGCTGCCAGCAGGATGTAGAGGGCGATGTCGGCCATGGCGAAGACCACGCAGGTCGTGATCGTGTTGGGGACGATGTGGTGCAGGATCACCCGCCAATCGTTCCCGCCGACCGCCCGGGCGGCCGTGACGTACTCCTTCTCCTTCTCCACCAGGATCTCGCTTCGGATCAGCCGGGCGTAGACGACCCAGGCGATGATGGCCACCGCGATGTACATGTTCGTCAGACCCGGGCCGAGCGCGGCGACGATGGCCACGATCAGCACGATGAACGGGAAGCCCTGCACCACGTCGACCAGCCGCATGATCAGCGTGTCGATCCACCCGCCGTAGTAGGCGGCCAGCGCACCGAGCAGGATGCCGACCACGAACGGCGAGATGACGCTGATGATCCCCACCTGCAAATCGATCCGCGTCCCATAGATCACGCGCGAGAGGATGTCGCGGCCGAACTCGTCGGTGCCGAACGGGTGCGCCAGGCTGGGCGGCTGCGTGGCCGCGCTGTAGTCCTGCGCCAGCGGGTCGGAGGGCGAGATCAGCGGCGCCAGCAGCGCGACCAGCACCAGCATGCCCAGCACCGTCGCGCCGATGATCAGGTTGCGGCTGCGGAGCACGCGCTGCCACCAGCGCTGGGACGGCACCAATCGCACCGCCGCCAGCGAGAGATCCGCCGAAACCTCGGCACTCATGCCGATCCGCCCTCCCGTGGTCGCCGCGCGGCGGCTAGCCGAACCGAATCCGCGGGTCGATGAACGAGTAGATGATGTCGGTCGTCAGGTTCACCAGGATGACCATGAAGGCGAAGATCAAGGTGGAGGCCTGCACGACCGGGTAGTCGCGCGCCGTGATCGAGTCGATCATCAGGGCGCCGGCTCCGGGCAGCCCGAACACCTTCTCGGTGATCACGGTCCCGCCCATCAGCGAGCCGACGCTGAGACCCAGCAGCGTGACCCAGGGGATCAGCGCGTTCCGCAGCACGTGCGTGCGCACCACCTTGCCCTCCGACAGCCCCTTGGCGCGGGCGGTCCGCGTGTAGTCGGCGCGCATCGTCTCCAGGACGTTGGCCCGCAGCGCCCGGATCAGGATCGGCGCCAGGCTCAGCGAGATGGTCAGCGAGGGCAGGAAGAGGTGCTTGACGTGGTCGCCGAATCCGGTGCCGTAGCCGGAGACCGGGAAGAGGCCGAAGTTGATGCTCAAGATGATGATGAAGATGATCCCGATCCAGAACGACGGCATGACCATCGTGATCATCAGGGTGCTGCGCACGACGTTGTCGAGCCAGCTGTCCTTCTTCAGCGCCGCCAGCAGGCCGAGCGGCAGCGAGACCACGGTCGTGATCAGCGCGGTGAAGACGACGACCGAGAGCGAGACCGGCAGCCGCTGCCGGATCAGGCTGGCGACGGGGATGTGGTAGCTCAGCGACTGGCCCAGGTTGAGCTCGAAGAGGTTGCGCATGAAGTACAGGTACTGGACCCAGATCGGCCGGTCCAGGCCGTAGGCGTGCCGGACCTGGGCGATCGCGGCGTCGGAGGCGTGATCTCCGGCGAGCAGGATGGCCGGGTCACCCGGGATGAGCCGCAGCAGCAGGAAGATGATCAGGGTGATGCCGAAAAGCACGGGGACCATCTGCGACAGTCGCCGCAGGATGTATCGTCCGCGCGACATGCGCGCCTCCTCAATAGGGCCGAAGCCGGCTGACGGCCGGCCCGGCCCGGTGCCCGGTGCTAACTCTGCAGGTAGGTCCGCGTGAAGACGTACTGTCCCATCGGGTGGTGGAAGAAGCCCTTCACCTTGGCCGTCAGGACGTCGATGTACGGGAGCACGAACAGATAGACGAACGGTGCCGCGTCCTTGTGGATCTGCTGGATCTGGTAGTAGAGCTGCTGCCGCTTGGCGGGGTCCAGTGTCGTCTGGGCCTGGTGGGCCAGGCTGATCGCCTGCGGGTCCTGCCACCCGGTGTGGTAGTCGTCGTTCGAATCCGGCAGGATCGCGTAGGAGACCAGCTCGTCCGGATCGATGATGTCGTTGGTCCAGCCGCTGAGCATCGACTCGTACTTCTCGTCCAGGTTGTTCTGGCGCACGACCGCCGAGTCGAGCTGCTGGATGTTGAGGTCGACCTTGATCTTGGCCCACATGGCCTTGAGCGCGGTGGCGAGTTGCACCTGCAGCGCGTTGCCGGCCGAGACCTGGAAGGTGACGGTGACACCGTTCGGGGACTTCGACTGTGCCATGAGCTGGTTCGCCTGGTTCAGGTCGAACGGGTAGGCCGGCTGGTCCTTGTTCCAGTAGAGCATCCCGTTGGGCATGAAGCTGTTGGAGACCTCCGCGTTGCCGTACAGGATCGTGGTGATGATCGCCTGCTTGTCGGTGGCGTAGTTGAGCGCCTGGCGCAGTTTCACGTCGTCGAGCGGCGCGTTCTTGGTGTTCAGGATGACGAAGTTGTTGTAGGTCGAGAGGAACTTCAGGACCTGGAGCTTGGTGTCCTTCTCCAGGTCTGGCACGCGATTGAGCGGGACGTCGCCCTGGCCGATGATCCCGTCGGCCTGGCCGCCCTGGACCTGCAGGATCTGGCTGTTGGTGTTCGGCACCTGCTTGAGCGTGATCTGGTCGAGGTACGGTAGCCCCTGCTCCCAGTAGCTCGGGTTCTTGACCAGGGTCACGTGGTCGGCCCGCACCCACTCCTTGAGCGAGAAGGGGCCGGTGCCCATGGCCTGCGAGGTGAGGTTCGCCTCACCGATCTTCTGGGCGAAGGCCTTGGCGATGATGCTGCAGTTGAAGAGCGAGACGTCGGAGAGGAAGGGTGCCCAGACGCCGGTCAGGGTGACCGTTATCGTGCTGGCGTCGGTGGCGGTGATGGTCTTCATCTGCTTGAGCGAGAAGTTCCAGCCCCCCTTGGTGTCGGCCTGCGCCCGCTGCAGCGACCAGATGATGTCGTCGTTGGTCATCGGCGTGCCGTCGGAGAACTTGACGCCCTGGCGGATGTTGAAGGTGACGGTCAGACCGTCGCTGGAGAGGTCCCACTTCTCGGCGAGGCCCGGCACCAGGCTGATGCCGTCGTTCCCGACCAGGATGAGCGTCTGGTAGACGCTGTCGAACGGCCAGATGTCCGGGTTGTGCCAGAGCACCGGATCGGCGCTGGTCGAGTCGACCGAGCGGAGGAACGTGACGGAGCCGCCGGGGGTGCCGGCCGCCTGCGGGCTGGCCGCCGCGGACGGACTGGCCGCCGCGCCCGCCCCGGGCGTGTTCTGGTTGATCGTCACCGCCGCGCTGGTCGGGGTCACGCCGCCCTGCGACGCCGTGGTCGCGGCCGGCGATGGGGCACTGCTCCCGCCGCAGGCCGCCAGGAGCGAGGCGATTGCCGGCGTACTGAGGCCGAGCGCCGACCAGCGGAGCAGGGCGCGCCGGGTGAGGCGGCCGCCCGACATCTGCTGATAGCGGTCACCGCGAGCATCGAGCGTCTCCCGCACGCTGGACTCCTCTCTCATGCGGGTGCGGCGTCCGCTCGATGCGGAACCCGCGCCCGCCCCACATCGGCACCACGCGATCGGGTGCCGCGAGCACCCTGTGCGGCTCGGCAATCCGCCGCTCTCCCACAGCCTGTTGAGCACT
>DATKRJ010000080.1:0-7249 GCA_035532355.1 Thermomicrobiaceae bacterium
ACGTGGCCGCCAAAGCGGATCGAGCGCGTGCCGGCGGACCGCTCCGTGTCGGTCAGGAGGTAGACCTCTCGGTGGGCCTGCTTGAACGGCTGGGCGACCTGGTGTCGTTCTAGCCACTCCCGCCAGCCCAGAATGACCTCGGGACTGGACTCGATCGGGTGCCACGGGCGTACCGAGGTCTCGGAGTCGAGCCGGTCGAGCGGGCGGTCGAGCACGTCGACGACACGTCCGTCGAGCCACATTCCCTGCTCCGCGTGTGCTCCCTGCTCGAACGTCCAGATCAGGCGACGCGTGAGGTGCGCGAGCTGGCCGTGGTCGAGATAGCGGGCCCGCCAGGCGTTCAGGGTCCATCGGCGCTCCGCCAGCAGCAGACGCTCGAGGCGTTGGCGCTGGGCGGGGAGGGCCGTCTGGATCGCCTTGATCGTCTGACGCAGCGCGGCCAGCTCCGTCGGGAAGTCGCGCTTGACCTCGGCCGGAACCGTGGCCTGCTCTCGTCCGAGGCCCGACCGCCAGCGCAGCCGGACGGTGTCCGGCCCGCTGAGGCTGATCTCGGCGGCAACGTCTCCGAGCGACACACACGCCCGGCCGTCTCGCAGACCGAAGTCCGGCACGGCCAGCTCCTCGAGGTCCTCGCGTGCCAGCCCGCTGTGCACCGCGGCGCGCTCGAGCGCCGCCTCGATCTGCTTCTGGACCGACGGGAGCTTGACCCGCCCGCTCAGGCGCTGCAACTGGGCGACCCCGCCGAGCCCGGGCATCAGGCTGAGGGCCACCGCGCCGGCGTTGCCGGCCCTGGGCGACCGGGCGCCGATGCCGGGGATCTTCTTGAAGCAGGCGAGCGTGGCGTCGCCCACCGTCAGGGCCAGCGCGTCGTCGTCGACGGCCGCGCAGCACCAGGCAAGGCCTTTGAGGAGGTCCGCGTTGCGGTCGGCGATCACGCTCGACGGGAAGTCGAAGCCGTCGGGCCGCCGGTAGGTCGTGTTGCGCGACGGCTCGTTCAGGAAACCGAACCACGCCGTCACCAGCTCACGGAAGGGATCGTTTCCCAGCGCGACGATCTGTCCGCTCGCCTGGACGAGCCACTTCTTCGACGGCTTCGAGCCGGCACAGGCTGCCGCGTGGCGGAGAAATTCGAGCCAGGCCCGACGTGACGCCGGCTCCATGGCGGACAGAGCCGCCGCGGCGTGATGTCCCCAGTCGTCGCGCGGGTCGATCAGATCGCGTGCCGCCGTGTCCTCTCCGAGCACCTGGTCGATGAGCTCCAGAAGGTCCCGGCCGTCGGCGTGCGCCTCGGCCTCCGCCAGCCGGGATCGCAGCCGCGCCAGCGCGTTGACCGATTCACGCGGTAGCGGCTGGTCATCGCACCAGCGTGCGACGCTGCGCAGCGGGCTGCGCAGGCTGTAGCCGAAGCGACCGTGGATGTCGTGCCAGGTGGCAGAGGTTCCGGCCAGGCGCTCGAGTATCCATTCGACGTCCGCTGCGGTGTACGGCTGCCGCCGCCGGAGCAGCTGCGCCGTGAGCGCCGCGAGCTGGTCGAACTCCCACGTCCAGCGGTGCCGCTCAATCTGGTCCAGCGACCAGTCGAGCGCGGCCAGCAGAAAGGCGATCTGCAGCGGCGGTTCGGCCTCGAGGACGGCCCGACCGCTCGCCAGATCGACCGCCGCGGCGGGGCGGAAGCGCCCGCCCGCGAACATGGTTACCGGCAGCACGCCGCGGATCGGCTCGGCCTCGCGGAGGTAGTCCCGCAAGAGCTGATCGGCCTGCTCGTGCCGCAGGGCGTCCGGATCGGTCGGCGCTGTTTGCCCCGGCGCGTCGGCGTCCACGGCGGTACTCCTAACCGCCGATCAGGGGCATGAGCCTGAGGAACACGATCGCGGTGCCGGGGCGCAGCTCGAGTTCCTCGTCGAGGTCCAGGAGTTGACGGTCATCGACCAACAGCACGAAGCGGTGCCGGTGGAAGGCCTCGAGCGCCCGGTCAAACGCTGTCTGCCAGTCGATCCGGTCGGGGCGCTCGCGCCGGGTGCCGTTCAGCTGGACCTCGACCTCGCTGAGCCGGATGGGGAGTGCCGATTTCGTCCCGCAGCGGGCGTTGCGCTCGGTGACCTCCTGGTAGACGCGGCCGCGGATCAGCTCGCGGACGGTAATGCGCTCGTTGAGGAATTCGAGCGTCAGCTCGGCGGCAAGCCCGCCGCCGGTCTCCCGGTCGTAGACCGTGACGGTCGTCGCCATTCCCTCGCCCTCGCTACGCACCGGGCAGAGGCCCGGCTCGTCCCGTCCGTAGTCGAACATATTTTCTGATCATTGTCAGCAATGGTCAAGACGGCAATAGGTCACGATTCACTGGCGGGACGCGTGGTCGTGGAGCGGCGGAGAGCGATGTTCCGTGCGCCAATCCGACGAGCCCGGCGAGGCCACCTGGGGCATCGGGGCGGCGAGCGTGCGATCAGCCGGGCCGCGACAGCCGGGCCACGACCTCGACGTGGACGGTCTGCGGGTAGAAGTCCAAGAGGCTGAGGTGCTCGATCGAGTAGCCGGCCCGCACGAACGCGGCGGCGTCGCGGGCGAAGGTGGCGGGGTTGCAGGAGACGTAGACGATGGCCTCCGGAGCCCGCTCGGCCAGCGCGTCGACGACCCGCCGGTCGAGCCCGGTGCGCGGCGGGTCCACCACCACGCGGTCGAGCCGCGGCAGGTCGACGACTGCCTCCTCGGCCGGCGCGGCGACGAAGTCGACGTTCGTCCGGCCCCACTTGGCGGCCGTCAACCGTCCCGCCTCACTGGCGACCGGCTCGATCTCGATCACCGTGACGTGCGCGGCGGCGTCCGACAGGGCCAGGCCGAACACGCCGACCCCACCGTAGAGGTCGGCTACCTCCTCGCCGCCGCTGAGATCCACCAGCCGCCGTACCCGCGCCAGCAGGTCGGGCAGGAGCTGCAGGTTCGACTGGAAGAAGGCGCCGGCCGGCAGCGTGTACGACAGCCCGCCGATCTCCACCTCCGAGAACAGGTCGCCGTGCAGTGCTTGCACGCCGCCGTCTGGCTCGCGCAGCGCCACGCTCTCGACGCCACGCTGACCGGCGAGCGCGGCCGCGGTCTCTGCCAACCCCGGCGCCTCGTCGAGAGCGAGGCCATCCACCGTCTCCAGCAGCAGCTGCAGCCGACGCTCCACCGCCGGGCCGACGACCTGGGCGTGGACGAGCAGGCGGCCGCGGTAGTCCGGTATCTCGCCCAGCTTGATAAGCCGGTTGACCTGCTCGAGCAGGCGGTCGATCAGCGGGTGGACGACGGGGCAGGCGGTGAGGCGCACGACGCGCTTGGCTCGCCGCTCGCGAAAACCCGCGCTCTCGGCCAGGGCGATCTGGGCGCGCACACGATAGTGCCAGGGGTCGGGCATCGGGACGACCGCGTCGAGGCGGGCCTGTAGCCGCTGGCCGGCCAGCAGGCGTCGCACGATAGCCGCCTTGTGCTTGAGCTGGCCGGCGTGGTCGAGGTGCTGCCACTCGCAGCCGCCGCAGCGGTCGACGACCGGGCAACGCGGCGCCACGCGCTCGGGTGCCGGGTCGAGCACGGCGACGACGTCGCCACGCCAGCGGCTCCCCGCGCCGTGCAGGGCAACCCGCGCCGTCTCGGTCGGGATGCCGCCTTCGACTGCCACGCGACGCCCGGCGAGCTCGGCCACGATCGATCCGTCGCTGGCAAACCGTCCCAGTTGCAGGTCGATGCGCTCGGCGCGTCCAGCCCCGCTCGCACCTCGATGTCCGCCCCGGCCCATCCTGACCATTCCTGGATCCTGGATCCCACGTTCAATCGAAAGAGGGCGCCGACGGCGCCCGAGATCACGGCCGCAATGATACCGGGGTCAGGAAGGCGGCGGGTGGACCTCGGGCACGGTCGGTACCACCAGGTTGGCATCGCCGATCACGGCTTCCGGGCGCTGGCCCTGCGACCAGCGGGTCTCGCGCACGAACACGCCAATGATCGCGGCGGCGATCAGTCCGAGACCGCCGACCGCGGCCGCCGTGAGCGATAGGCCGATCACGTCGGCGACGGCGCCGACCGCCAGCGGCGCGATCGCCTGGCCGCTGTCGCCGATCAGCCGCCAGATACCGAGGAACTCGCCTATGCGGCCCGGCGGCGCCAGATCCGCCCCCAGCGTCATCATCGTCCCGGCGCCCATCCCGTTGCCCACGCCGACGAGGAGGACGGCCAGCAGCAGGCTCCAGAACCCGGTGGCCAGCGGCACGAGCGCCATGCCGACGCCCATGATGGCGAAGGAGGGCACCGAGGCGGCCTTGCGCCCCCAGCGGTCCATCACGTAGCCGGCCGGCATGAACAGGAGAACGTCGATCAGCGAGGAGGCACTGACGATCTCACCAACCTGAGCCGGATCGAGGCCCAGCGCGTAGCTGCCGAAGAGCGGGATCACCAGCTGTCGGCCGGCGCGCACCATCTGGCCGAAGATCTGTCCGGCGCCGGCCGCCACCACGTCACGGTGGTTGCCCGCGACGGCCTCGCGCAGCACGCCGAAGTCGAGGCGGTGCCCGGCGGGGTGCACCGACCGCACCTCGTCGTGAATGAAGATGCCGGCGATGATCGTCGCGACGCCGGCCAGGACCCCAGCCACGATCATCGCGATTCCGAGGCCGAAGTGCTGGCCGATCAGACCCCCGGCGGCCGGGCCGGCGAAGGTGCCCAGCCGGTTGATGCCGCCGAAGGTGGAGATGGCCCGCCCACGCGACTCCGAGGGGACGGCCTGGGCGATGTAGGCATGCCGCGATAGGCCCCAGAGCGAGGTGCCCACCCCGGCGACGAAGCGGAAGCCGATCAGCTCCGGGGTGACCCGGGCCAGCCCCAGCGCGACCGTGGCCAGCGCGAACAGCCCCGCGCCCACCACCATCGACCGGCGGTATCCCATGCGGGGCAGCAGCATCCCGGTCGGGAGATCGGAGAGGGTGGTACCGATCCAGGCGGCGGCGACGACGAATCCGGCCAGCGCGTACGAGCCGCCGAACTGCTTGGCGTAGATCGGGAGGATGGGAATCATCAGGCCCTGGCCGAAGGCGAGCAGCAGCGTGGGCACGTAGACCGGCATTAACAGCCGGGCATGCTCTTCCCTCATCCGCCTGGCCTGCCCCTCCGTGGGCGTGTCGTGCCGGAGACGCTCGCGAGTGGCCGGGACTCGCCCAGGCCACCCGTCGTCTCATCCCACCGCATCCGCGCTCGCTGGCGGCGAAGCCCGACGATCATACCGTACCGGCCGGCACTGCAGTCAGCCGCCTCAACCGGCCGGGCGGCGGGCCAGCCGGTAGGCGCGCCGCGACTCCGCCTCCTCCCAGCGCCGCCGCTCGTCCGGCTGCTCCAGCAGCAGGGGTGGGACCGGATACGGCTGGCTCGCGTCGTCCAGCGCGACGTAGACCAGGTACGCGGTGGAGGTGTGCGTGAGCTCGCCGGTGGTGATCGTCTCGGCACTGACGGTGACCTCTACCTCCATGCTGGTGCGTCCGGTCCAGGTCAGGCGCGCGCTGAGCAGGAGGAGATCGCCCACGAAGACAGGGTGCAGAAAGGTCATCGAGTCGACCATTACCGTCGCGACTCGGCAGCGCGCGTGGCGCGCGGCGGCGATGCCACCGGCCGTGTCCACCAGCATCATGACGGTGCCACCGTGTACGTTGCCGTGCGGGTTGGCGTCGCTCGGCAGCATGAGCTGCGCCAGCGTGACCTCGCTCTCGTGGACGGCGCGGGCCGGCAGCGGTGCGGCCGAGTCGAACGTGGTCATCCGGCATCCCCATCGTGAGCCGACGCGCGGCCGCGCACTGGCCGCCGCGCCGGCAGGAACGTGGCGACTCCCGGCTGGTCGCCGGTCAACCGCGGTCAGGCCGTCGCGGCCTGGATGAGCGGGGCCAACTGGCCGAGAAGCTGCAGGACGCTGGGCAGGTCGAGCGCGAAGATCGGCTGCGACGTCAGGGCGGGCACCAGGAGGAGGTAGCTGTAGGGGAGTCGCCGCCTCGCCTCGCGCGTGGGATAGAGCTCCACGGTGAAGCCCGGCGTGTCGCCGCCGGTGCCGAAGATGGCCGTCGGCGACGAGGCATAGCCGAACTCACGCAGCGTCTCCTGCGCCATGTCGGGGAAGGGGTTGTCGATCGCCGACCACTCACCACCGTCGTACAGCCAGGCACTCTCCATCGTCGTTCCTCCTCGTATGAGCCGGCCAGCCGGCGGGTGTGGGTACGCGGGGCGGCCGCCGGCCACGAAAACCGTCCCGCGAGCATACTCCCACATTGCGTACCAGACAGGTGCGCGGCCCCGACCCGGGTGGTCGGAGCCGCGTGGAGAGGGGGAGGTGATAGCGTCGTTCAGGCTCGCGCGGGGGACCCGGTCGGCGCGGGCGCGTGGGTGAAGACGCGACCCGGGCTCCAGGGCGCACCCAGCATCGGCAGTAGCGCCCGGTCGATCCCCCAGTAGCCGGCGACCTTCCAGGCCAGGATCAGCGCAATCGCCAGCGCGAACAGCACCGGGTTGGTCGAGGCCGACCCCGCCAGCATGTAGCTGAAGTTCATCAGCGCCCCGAAGAAGGCGGCGAAGCCCACCAGGCAGCCGATGATCATCCCCAGGCCGACCAGGACCTCACCGAAGCTGACCAGCGGAGCGAACCAGCTGTAGGCGTGATGGTTGAGCATGAAGGTCAGGAAGTCACGGTACCAGCCGTAGGTGATGGCCGGCTTGCCGCTGGCCGGGACGGCGGTGGCGCTGGTCCAGTAGCCCTTGAGCGCCGTGCCTCCGCCTAACCAGCCCTTGCCGGTCAGCTTCTCGTACCCCGCCGCCAGCCACTCGTAGCCGATGTAGAGCCGGATGCCGAACCAGACCGGCGCCGAGCGCGCGTCCGAGAACAGCACGTGCGCGATCTTCGGGTCATTGATGCCCTGGCTGGCCATGTCGGTCGGCTGCCCGGCCGCCTGGTGGCGCAGGGTCAGGGTGGCCACGCCGACCAGCACCAGCCCGCCGATCAGTCCGGTCAGCAGGTAGAAGCCGCCGACGGCCGGCCCGCTGAAGCTCAGGTAGTGGCTCGTGCCGAAGGCCCCGAACAGCCGGGCCCCGGCGAACAGGCCGACGAAGCCGAGGACGAACAGGTAGACGGCGCGGCCGACGCGCGGGACACCGTCGATCAAATAGGTGGCCCCGAGGGCCAGTGCCGCCGCCAGGATCAGGGCGACGACGTATCCGAGCACGGTCATGGGAGTCCTCTCCTTCGAGTCTC
>DATKRJ010000081.1:0-5363 GCA_035532355.1 Thermomicrobiaceae bacterium
CTCGCTGACGCGCGCAGCTCCTCGCCCAGCATTGACAGAAAGGGACGCGGGGATGAGGGTGCGCGAGGAGGGAGGATGAGGATGATGGATCAGCAATACGACACGATCGTGGTCGGCGTCGGCGGCATGGGCAGCGCCGCCCTCTACCACCTGGCCCGGCGCGGCGACCGCGTCCTCGGGCTCGAGCGCTTCGACATCCCACACGCCATGGGCTCCTCGCACGGGGTCACCCGCATCATCCGGCTGGCCTACTTCGAGGACCCGGCCTATGTGCCGCTATTGCGCCGCGCCTACCAGCTCTGGCGCGAGCTCCAGGCCGAGGCCGGCGAGCAGCTCCTCTTCATCACCGGAGGGATCGACGCCGGGCCGGCGGGAAGCATGGTCGTGGAGGGCTCGCTGCGCTCCTGCCGCGAGCACCACCTGGAGCATGAGGTGCTGACCAGCGCCGAGCTGACGCGCCGCTTCCCCGGCTACCGCCTGCCGGCCGACACCGTCGCCGTCTTCCAGCCGGACGGAGGCTTCCTCCTCTCCGAGCGCGCCATCGTGGCGCACGTCAACGCGGCGGTGGCCCACGGCGCCGAGGTCCACGGCCGGGAGCGCGTGCTCGACTGGGAGGCGCCCGGAGACGGCGTCGTGGTGCGCACCGAGCGTGGGGAGTACCGGGCCAAGCGGCTGGTGCTGACGGCCGGCGCCTGGGCCGGCACGCTGGTCGAGGGGCTGGCCGGACTGGCCGTGCCCGAGCGCCAGGTGCTGATCTGGATGCAGCCGCGCCGGCCGGAGCTCTTCACGCCGGAGCGTTTCCCGGTCTTCAACGCCGAGCTGCCGGAGGGGCACGTCTACGGCTTCCCGATCTACGGCATCCCCGGCTTCAAGTTCGGCCTCTACCACCACTTCGGCGAGCGGATCGACCCGGAGACGCTCGACCGCGAGGTCGTCACGCCGCGCGACGAGGAGGCCCTGCGCCGGCCGGTCGAGCGCCACTTCCCCGACGCGGCCGGCCCGACCACGGCGCTGAAGGTCTGCATGTTCACCAACAGCCCCGACGAGCACTTCCTGATCGACCGCCACCCGGAGCACCCGGAGGTCACGGTCGCCGCCGGCTTCTCCGGCCACGGCTACAAGTTCTGCAGCGTGGTCGGGGAGATCCTGGCCGACCTGGCGCTGGAGGATGAGACGCTCCACGACGTGCGCCTCTTCCGGCTCGACCGCTTCGCGTCCGGCGCCGCGTGAGCGCCGCCAGACCATTCGACCACACGCTTCGTACGGACGCGATGATTCGCGCCTCGTTTCCACCGGGCGCGGAATCAATGCGGATCAGATGCCGTGTCGCACAATCTCATGCCGCCCCGGCGAACGCCGCGAGCATGCGGCGGCACCGCTCAGGGTCGTCGGTCAGGCCGTGCTCCAGGCCCCAGAGCCAGTAGTCCACGCCGCGCGCGATCGCCCAGCAGCGGGCGCGCGCGGCGTCCAACTCGGCACTCTCGACCAGGATCGCCATTAGCCTGCGTATCCCCACGGCGTCCGAGACCTCGTCCGCCCGCGTCCAGAGCAACTCGGGAACACCGTACTCCGGCTCGCCCGCGATCGGCTTCGGGTCGATCGCCAGCCGTGGCTCCCGCTCTCCCGCCAGCACGTTCCCATAGTGTAGGTCGCCGTGGACCAGCAACTGGTCCGTCGCCTCCGCGCCGAGCTGCCCGGCGAGACGCCGCGCCAGTTCGAGCCAGCGGGCTGGCACTGGGTGCCCGAGGCGTGCCTGTCGCGACTCCAGCGAGTCCGCGACGCCGGCCGAGAAGTCCCGCAGGCCGCGGATGCCGGGCGGCGCCGGGACCGTCAGCCGGCGCATCAGCCGCCCCGCCTCGGCGGCTGCGGCGAAGACCTCCAGGTCGGCGAGCGTTCGCCCGGCGTCCAGCCGCTCGAGCAGCAGCGCGCCGCGCTCGGTGTCGGCCGCGAGCAGCCGCACCGCGCCGTGGCCGTCCCACACCGCCAACGCCCGCGCCTCGATGACCGTCCGCCGGGTCTGCCAGGTCAGCTTGAGGACGCACGGATCACCGCCGCGCATGACCGGCAGCACCAGCGCGTGGTAGCCGAAGCGCGCCCCTCCGTCCTCTAGAGTAAGCCGCCAGCGAGCCCGGAGCATGTCGACCAAAGCGGGCAGCCCGGCGATCCACGCACGGCCGTTCGCGTCCCCGGCGGCCGCAAACCAGCGCGGGTCGTCCGGGACGTGGAACCGTCGGAGGATTGCCGTCGCATCGGGCGTCGACGCGTGAGCCATACCCACGCTCCCCTTCTCTAATTGGCCGTCGCGGCCCCAAGCATAGCGCCCCGCCGCTTTCGCTCGCGCGGCCGAACGCGCGATACTGGTTGCCAGCGCGGCGGCGTCGCGGGCGCTTCGCCCCGGCGCGAGGGTGAGCGAGCAGGGAGCGGTTGAGATGGGCTGGAAGGTCGGCGTCCTCGGCATGATCCACGACCACGTCTGGAACCACCTGCCGGAGCTGGCGGCGCGGGACGACGTCACCCTCTCGGTCGCGGACCCGAACCCGCCGCTGCGCGAGCAGGCGCGCGAGCGAGCCGGCGTCGAGCGGCTCTACGCCGACTACGCGGACCTCCTCGAGCAAGAGCGTCCCGACGTCGTGCTGATCTACGTCGACAACGCCGGCACCGCGGAGCTGGTCGAGCTCGCGGCGTCCCACGGCACGCCGATGATGGTCGAGAAGCCGATGGCCGACACCCTCGCCAATGCCGAGCGCATGCGGGTCGCCGCCAACAGAGCGGGCGTGCCGCTGATGGTCAACTGGCCGACGGCCTGGAGCCCGGCGATCCGCCACGCGCTGGACCTGGCCGGTGGCGGCGCGGTCGGCGAAATCTTCCGCGTCGACCACCGGGGCGGCCACGGCGGGCCCAAGGAGTACGGCTGCTCGCCCTACTTCTACGAGTGGCTCTACGACCGTGAGCGCAACGGCGCGGGCGCCTACATCGACTACTGCGGCTACGGCGCCAGCATGGCCCGGCTGCTGCTGGGGATGCCCAGCCGCGTCCAGGCCACCATCGGCCGGCTGGCCAAGGACTACGTCGACGTCGACGACAACGCGGTGCTTGTACTGCGCTACCCGCGCGCCATGGCGATCCTCGAGGCGACCTGGACCGCGGCCGGACCGGTGCCGGACGGCGGCCCGACGATCATGGGCAGCGGCGGCAGCCTGGTCGTGCAGCAGCGCAAGGCGCGGCGCGAGGGCGAGGCGGGCGGGCGTGGCGTCGTGCTCCAGGTCACGCCCGACGAGCCGGACGGCCGCCCGATCGAGGCGCCAGATCTGCCAGAAGGCGAGCGGTCCGCGACCGAGTACCTGCTGACCTGTCTCGCGGCGGACCGGCCGATCGAAGGGCTGGTGAGTCTGGCCGTGGGCCGCGACACTCAGGAGATCCTGGAGGCGGGGCTGCGGGCGGCCCGGCTCGGGCGCGAGATGTCGCTGCCGCTCGACTTCTGAGAGACCGGTGCTGAGACGGGAGGAAGCGAGCATGGCGAGTCGCATCAGGATCGGGATCGTGGGCGCCGGCCGCATCCTACCGGCGCACCTGCGCGGCTACCGGCTGCTACGGGAGGCAGGGGTCGACGACTTCCGCATCACCGCCCTCGTCGCGCGCCGGCCCGAGGACGCCCACATGTTCCGCCGCCGCGGCGAGGGGCCGACGCCGCGCCCGCCGGTGAGCAAGAACCCGGGTGACGCCCTGGCCGCGCCGCACCTCTACATCAGCGACTTCCAGCCAGAGGAGGACGCCGAGGTCTACCCCTCGGTCGAGGCGATGCTCGCGGCCGGCGTCGTCGACGCGGTCGACATCACCGCCACGCTCGGCGCGCACCACACGCTTGGTCTGACCTGCCTGGAGGCCGGCCGGCACCTGATGGTCGAGAAGCCGCTGGCGGTCACGGTGAGAGCGGCGCGCCGGCTGGTCGAAGCGGCGGGTCAACGAGGGCTGACACTGGCGGTCGCCGAGACGGTCCGCTACCAGGAGGGGGTGCGGCTGGCACGCTGGTTGATCGAGCGGGGCGAGCTCGGACGGGCGCAGATGGTCGCCGCGGTCTCGATCGGCACGGCGGAGTGGTCGCCGGACCGCGTCGTGGCCGACACCCCCTGGCGGCACCGCATCGTCGAAGCGGGCGGCGGCGCCTCGATCGACATCGGCGTGCACCTGGCGCACCGGCTGCGCTACCTGGTGGGCGAGGTCGAGCGGATGACGGCCGTGGCCCGCGTCTTCGAGCCCCAGCGCGTGCTCCGCGACGCGGCCGGCAACGCGCTGGCGCGGATCACCGCCGACGCGGACGATGCGTTCTTCGCGCTGCCGGAGTTCGCCGGCGGCGCCGTCGGCACGATCTCCTTTACCTGGGCGGGCCACGGCGAGGCCACCGGGCTGCCGGAGGGCATGGCCATCTACGGTGAGCGCGGCTGCTTGAAGGGCACCAAGCTGGTGCGGGACGGCGGCACGCGGGTCGAGGCAACGGACCTCTTTGCCCGGGAGGCCGACGCGGCGGCGCGCGAGCGGCTCTTCCCGCTGGGCCTGACCGACCCCTTCGCGCTGGCGTACCTCGACTGGCTGCGGGCCATGCGTTCCGGCGAGCAGGTGGAGACGAGCGGCGCGGAGGGGCTGCGCGACCTGGCGACGGCCTTCTCGATCATGGAGTCGGCCACGGCCGGCGGGCCGGTGCGCGTGGCCGACGTGCTGGAGGGCCGCGTCGACGCCTACCAGCGGCCGATCGACGCTCACTACGGGCTATAGCGGGAAGGGAACGCACGATGGCGGGGCGCTTCGCGCAGATCTTCGGCGGCCGGACGAAGCCGATCATCGCCATGGTGCACCTGCCTCCCCTGCCCGGCACGCCCCTCTACGACGAGGCGCGCGGCGTCGGCCACCTCATCGAGGCCGCCGAGCGCGACCTGAACGTCCTGCTCGACGCGGGCGTCGACGCAGTCATGTTCTGCAACGAGGGCGACCGCCCCTACACCCTGCACGCCGACTACCACGGCGTGGCGACGATGACGCGCGTCGTCACCGAGCTGGCGCCGCGCGACCGGCCCTTCGGCGTCGACTTCCTCTGGGACCCGCGCGCGGCCATGGCGGTCGCCGCCGCGACCGGCGCCAGCTTCATGCGCGAGGTCACGACCGGCGTCTACGAGTCGGACATGGGACTCTGGAACACCGACGCCGCCGGCCTGCTCCGCTACCGCCGCCAGCTGGGGGCCGAGCAGGTGGCCGTCTTCATGAACGTCACCCCCGAGTTCGCCTCCCCGCTCGGGCGCCGGACGGTCGGCCAGCTGGCACGCTCGGCGGTCGTCTCCAGCCTGGCCGACGCGATCCTCATCTCGGGTCCG
>DATKRJ010000082.1:0-4851 GCA_035532355.1 Thermomicrobiaceae bacterium
CGCCGCCATCTCCAGCATGCGCTCCGGGCGGCGGAACTGCTCGACGAAGCAGCCGATGACCCGCGTGCCCTCGTCTGCCACGTAGTAGCGGATCAGGTCGGCCACGTCGAGGTCCGCCTCGTTGCCCAGCGTGACCGCGTACTGGAAGCCGATGCCGCGGTCGTGTGCCGGCATGATCAGGCTGTAGGCCAGCAGTCCACTCTGCAGCGCGAGCGAGATCGGTCCCTGGTGCAGCGGCGGGTAGGCGCCGGATGACGCCACCATGTGATTGGGCGTGCTGATGTTACCCAGGCAGTTCGGACCCATCACCCGGATACCGGTGCGCTCGGCGAAGGCGCGGATGGCGGCCTGGCGCTCGGGGCCCGACTCGTCCTCCTGCTTCTCGGCGAAGCCGCTGGTGATGATGTCGATCGCGCCGACCCCGGCCCGCTCGCAGGCGTCGAGCGCGTCGAATACCATCCGGCTGGGCACGACGACGATGGCGAGGTCGGCGCCGCCGGGGATGGACTCCAGCGACGGATAGCACGGCAACCCCAGGATCTCCTGGTAATTCGGGTTGACCGGGAAGAGCTGGCCCTGGTAGCCGCAGCTGACGATTCGGCGCTGGATGTGGTTGGCGAAGCCCCGGTTGGGACTCGCGCCGATGATCGCGATGCGCAGCGGGTGGAGCAGCGCGCGCATGGCGCAGTCGAAGTCCTCCCGCGACTGCTCACCCGAGAACCCTCCGGACGCCCGGCGGTGCATCGGCTGCTCGACGTCCAGGTACTCAGGAGCTTCCGCCATCGTCATGGCCTCCATCGCGTGATCCGCCGGCACGGCTGCGTCTCGCTCGGAGACGGTTGCCGGCGGCACCGACTCCATCCGACTCATGCCAGGCTCGAACGCCGTCCCAAGCGGGCCACGCCGATCCGCGGCGCACCGTGTCGCCGGGTCCTCCTCGCATTCGGGACGGCAGTCGCTGCTGTTAGAAGTAGGTGCGCCCCAGCGTCTCGGCGACGCAGGCCGGCTTGTCCTCGCCCTCGATCTCGATGGTCTGCTCCCGGGTGATCTGGACCGCGCGGTCCCCGATCTCGTCGACCGCGAGCAGCCTGCTGTGCATCCGAATCCGCTTGCCGACGCGCACCGGCGCCGGGAAGCGCACCCGATTTGTCCCGTAGTTCACCGCCATGCGGCCGCCCAGGTCGATCTCCAGCCCCTGCCGGCCGCGCCCCAGAATCGACCCGATCGAGAGCGTCAGGAAACCGTGGGCGATGGTCCCGCCGAAGAAGGTCTCCCGGGCGCGCTCGGGATCCACGTGGATGAACTGGTGATCACCCGTGGCGTCGGCGAACCTGTCGACCATCTCCTGGGTGATCTCGACCCACGGCCCGATCGAGATCTCCTGGCCGATATACTCCTTCAGCTCCGGTACGGAGCGCACGACGCGTCCCTGGAGCGCCGCGGCTCCCTCGGCCGATGACGAGCTCACCCGAGCCCTCCCTCCTGACCCTATTCGCCGCCGCCCGCCTGCGCCGCCCGCTGGAGCTCGAGCCGGTCGACCCGGATCTCCTTGGGCAGCCCCAGCACGCGCTCGCCGATGATGTTCTTCTGGACCTCCGACGTACCGGCGGCGATAGTGCCGGAGCGCGAGCCCCCGAAGGCGTACGCCCACGAGCCCTGCTCGCCGTAGCTCGCGCCCGGGTCGAGCGCGTACTTCGCCGGCTCGCCCTCGATCAGCTGGCCATAGGGGCCCAGGATCTCCTGGATCAGCTCCTGCACCCGCTTGTTCAGCTCAGAGTACGACAGCTTGGAGAGCGACGACTCCGGCCCCGGCCGCAGCCCCTTCTCCATCCGCGATAGCACGCGTAGTCCATAGTAGCGGAGGACCTCGACCTCGGCGTAGATGCGGCCCAGCTTCTGCCGGATTATCGGGTCGTCGATGGCCCGCATACCGTCGCGGCGCAGCACGGAGGCGACCTCCAGCAGCCGCGCGATCGTCGCCTGGTGGTCGGTCACGCGGCTGAGCACGCGGGCACCGCGCTCGTATGACAGGGTGGTCTGCGCGATCTGCCAGCCCCGATGCAGCTCACCGACGAGATTCTCGAGCGGCATGCGCGCGTCGGTGAAGAAGACCTCGTTGAACTCGGCCGCGCCGTGGAGTTGTCGGAGCGGACGGACCTCCACGCCCGGGTGGTGCATGTCGATCAGGATGCAGGAGATGCCCAGGTGCTTGGGCGCGTCGGGGTCGGTGCGGGCCAACATCATGCCCCAGTCGGCGTGCTGAGCTCCGCTCGTCCAGATCTTCTGTCCGTTGATGACGAACTCGTCGCCCACGATTTCGGCCCGGGTGCGCAGGCTGGCCAGGTCGGAGCCCGAGTTCGGCTCGGAGTAGAGCTGGCACCAGATCTCGACGGCGGTCAGAATGTTACGCAGGTAGCGATCTTTCTGCGCGTCGGTGCCGTGGTGGATGAGGGTTGGCCCGAGCAGCCCAAGGCCGAGACCGTTGACCGGTCCCGGCGCGTCGACCCGCGCCATCTCTTCACCGAGGATCGCCTGCTCCATAGGCCGGGCGTTGCGCCCGCCGTACTCGACCGGCCAGCCCATGCCGACGTACCCGGCCGCGTACAGCTGTTTGTGCCACGACCGGTGCTCCTCGAAGTCCTGGAACTTCTCCGTCGGCACGTTCGTGGCGAGCCAGGCGCGCACGTCGGACCGGAAAGCCTCGTCTTCGGTGGTATAGCGAAGGTCCATGCGTCCCTCTCCGTTCTCGTGAGAGGCCGCCGCTCGATTCCGCTTCGGCTGGGAGACCAGCCGGCGAAACGCGGCGGTCCGGGTAACCAGCGCAACAGATCCAGGTGGTGTTCGTGTTTTCCAGTCTAAGCACGCCCGGAGATCGTGTCAATGGAGCCGCCTTCCACCTCCCGCGGCTCGCGCGACGCCGTCCGACCGGAGGGGGGGAGGTTGCGCGCCGGCACGACGGAGGGGCTACACTGCGGCGACGTAGCGGTTACGGTGCGCCCGTCGGGAACCGGCGGGATCCGGGCCAATCGTGAAGGGTGCCAGGATGCCGAGTATGATCGTCTGTCCCGAGCCGCCCGCGGCGCGCGCCGGCCAGGACGTCTTTGCGGCCGGCGGGAACGCCGTCGACGCGGCAGTGGCTGCCGCCTTCTGCCAGGGCGTAACGAATCCGCTGCTCTGCGGCGTCGGCGGGACGGCACTCTTTCACTACTACGACGCCGCCACCCGGCGCGGCGTCGTGCTGAACGCGGAAGTCGCCATCGGGTCTCGGCCGGTGCCGTCCGCCTGGCGCGAGGAGTACGTCGGCCGTGCCGAGACGGTCGGGCGCTACATCATTCGGAGCGAGGCTAACCAGGTCGGCCATCAGTCGGTCATGATCCCCGGCTTCGTGCGCGGATGCTGGACGGCCTTCAACCGCTTCGGCAGCGGCCACCTTACGTGGGCAGAGCTGTTGGCGCCGGCGATCCGCCTGGCGCGTGAAGGGTTCGAGGTCTACCCGTACATCGCCGCATTCTGGCGTGACGGCGTCGGTGGGGACGCCGGCGACGCCCGTCCGGGTTATCCGGGGATGGTCACCAAGCTGACCGCGACGCCCGACGCCCGGCGCCTCTACTTCAAGGCGGACGGCAGCCCGTTCCGAGCCGGCGATCGACTCGTCCAGCCGGAATACGCCGACACGCTCGAGCGCCTGGCCCTGGCCGGTGGTGACGACTTCTACACCGGCGAGCTCGCGCGCCGCATCCTCGAGGCCTTCGAGCGTCACGCTGGTCTGTTCAGCGCCGCCGATCTGGCCGACTACGCCGTGCGCGACGAGGCGCCGCTGCGCGCCCGCTACCGGAAGTTCGACGTAACCTCGACTCCGCCGCCGAGCAGTGGCGCGCAGCTGCTCCAGATGCTGCAAATCCTGGAGCGGTTCGACGTCAAGGCGCTCGAACACGACTCGACGGCGTATGTCGACCTGTTCGCGCGCGTGCAGCGCGCCACCTTCAGCGACAACGTCCGGCTGAAGGGCATCCAGGCCGCGGACGGGCCGGCGCTGGCGGCCGAGGTCCTCGACGGAGAGCGCACGGACTACTGGGTCGACCGGATTCTGCGGGGCGAACGTATCGTCGTCCGCGGTGGGGCGGTGGATCCCGGGACGACGCACCTGAGCGCGATCGACGACCAGGGCAACGTGGTCAGTTTCACCCACTCGATCGGCTCGCTTGCGGGGTCCGGCGTTGTCGTCCCCGGCCTTGGCTTCCTGTTCAACAACTTCCTAGGGCACTTCAACCCGCTTCACGGCCAGCCGGATTCGATCGAGCCCGGCAAGAGACTGGGTGGCGGCCTGCCGTCGATCGTTCTCCGCGACGGCTCGCCCTACCTGGCGATCGGCGCCCCGGGCGGGAGCCGCCTGATCACGTCGGTGGCTCAGGTAGTCGTCAACGCGCTGGACTTCGACATGCCGATGGAGCAGGCGGTTTCGGTGCCGCGCTTTCACAGCGAGGAGGAGCAGTTGGTCTTCGTCGAGCCGGCCTTCTCGGAGACCATCGTGGCCGAACTGGAGTCGCTGGGCAATACCGTCGAGCGCAGCACCTACATGTCTCGCGTTCAGGCCGTTCGCGCGACGGAGAACGGCGAGCGGAAGGCCGGAGCCGACCCGCGCGGCGGCGGCGGAGTCGGACGCTGGCCGTGAGGGCGCGTACCCTATCGCGGGTGCCGGAGCGCCGCGACGGCGCGCGGTGGGCGTAACGAGGCAGCCCCCACCGGAATCCGGTGGGGGCTGGTCGGCGTGGTAGCGGGGGCGGGATTCGAACCCGCGACCTTTGGGTTATGAGCCCAACGAGCTGCCGCTGCTCCACCCCGCGGCGTGGG
>DATKRJ010000083.1:0-35426 GCA_035532355.1 Thermomicrobiaceae bacterium
CCGCGCGACCCCAGCCGCGGCGGCTTGAGCCCCGCGCGCGTGCTCCGCCTGCCCGGAGCCGACTCGACGGTCCGCCGATTCCGCTGCAAATCGCGCTAACCCCACCACGCGCTGAGGCATGGAGAAAGGATGACTCCATGCCCAAGCGGCGTGCCGACCACGAGGGAAGCGCGTACGAGCGCGGCGACGGGACGTGGGTCGCCGCTTGCGGCGCGACTCACGATCGCGCTTCGGGACCGCCGTCCGCTCAGTGGGCGGCCGCCATCGATTCGAGCGGCGTGTACGGCTCGTCGTAGCCGAAGGCTTGAGGACCGACGAAGCGCAGCGCCCGTTCCGTCGTGAGCTGCGCCGGCGCCGGAATACCGAGCACGGTCACCCGCAGGCCGTAGCGCACCACCTCGGTCGTCACCGGCGTGCCCCGCTCGGTGTCGACGAAGGTGATCAGGTCGGGCACGATCGCGAGCACCTCGCCCCCGACCCGGCAGATCAGGTACTCGTTCTGCAGGTCGATGTCGGCCGTCTCTCCCTGCCACACGCCGAGCCCGGCGATCGTCAGGTGGCCGAAGTTGTAGCCGCGCTCGACCCGGCGGTCCACGTCGGTCACCTTGCCTCCGAACAGGACCCGGCCGCGCGTCACCGCGCATACCGCCTCAATCGGGTCGACGCCCCGCTCCTTCGCCGACAGCACGGCGTCGCCAACCCGGTACGCCAGGGTGATCGTGTTCGGCACGCAGGTCTCCCGGAGCCGGGCCATGGTGAGCGGCGCGTCGGCTACCATCGCACTGCCGCCCAGTTGCACGCAGATCGAGCGGGCCACGCGCTCGAGCATCCGAGTGTCGCCCACGTTCTCCAGGACGAAGGTGCGATGCTGGGAGTCGACCATCACGCTCGGCGAGGGCGCCACGCCGTCGAAGTAGTAGGTGATCATCGAGCCCTCGGGGAAGGCGCGTCCCATGCCGTCCGCGTCGACCGTCGGCAGGCCGAGCTGCGCCGCGGCGATCATCGGGGCGAACGAGTTGCCGCCGCCGATCTCCACCGGGACCGTCGCGGCGATCTTGACACCGAGGTGAGCCTCGAGCTTCTCCAGGGCGACGCGCCCCTCGTCGCCGCGGCCAATCTTCTCCAGGCCGATCGTCGGCGCGCCCATGCCGCCCATCGGGACCACCAGTGCGTCGTCGGGCAGTTCGTCGAGCCCCAGCACCGTCAGCCGGCGCCCCTCGTCGAGCTGCATCTGGGCTCGAATCATGCCGCGGTACGGGTTGCCGCCCCCACCCGTGCCGAGGATCCCGGCGCCGATCGCGATGCGCTCCACATCGTGGTGGGTCAGATGCCAGGGCATGCGCTCTCCTCTCGTCGGTCGTGATGCTCTGGTGCCCGCGCTCGTGATTCCGCGCGCACCTCGAGCGGGACGTAGTCGACGTCGAATCCGAAGTAGCACGGGCCGGCGAGCTCCAGCCCGCGCGGCGTGCGCCAGATCGGCTGGCAGGGAATCCCGACGATCGTCACGCGCTGGCCGAAGCGCAGCGCCTCGGTGGTGATCGGCGTGCCGGTGTCCGTCTCCAGCACCGCGATGAGGTCCGGCGTCGAGGCGAGCACCTCCGGGTAGGCTGCGTCGTGACCCCGCCGCGCCAGCAGGTGCTCGTTCTGGAACTCCAGGCGCACCGTACTGCCGGCGTCGTCGCCCATCCCCGCCACGTCGGCATGCCCGCGGGCGAAGCCCCCGGTCGTGCGCCGCAGAACCGCCGTCACCTTGCCGGTACACAGGGGCAGCGCGTCGCAGACGCCCGGCAGCACGGCGCGCCAGTCCTGCTTCTCCTCGCGGGCTCGGCGCAGGGTGCGACCGATCGCGAGCGCGAGCGAGATCGAGCCGGCGATCGCCGTGCGCCGCACGTCCTGTCCCCGCAGTGCCAACCCGGTGATCACCGACCCACCCATGGCCACCAACGCGTGGCGATTGATCCGCTCGATCCAGCGCGCGTCGATCCCCTCGATCCGCAGCACGTTCCCCTTCTCATCGGTCACGAAACGCGGGCCAAAGGTGACGCCGCCGACATTGAAGGACGTGATCTGAAACTCCGGGAAAGCCCGCCCCATGCCGTCGGCGTCGAGCAGCGGCAGGCCGACCCGCGCCGCCGTGGCGACGGGGAAGAGCGCGTTGATCCCCCCGATCTCGACCGCGAGCACCGCGTTCGGCTCCCGCCCGGCATACTCGACGACTCGGCGATAGACCACGTCGAGCTCGCGCCCGCTGGGGATCTTCTCGACCATCACCGTTGGCGCGCCCGACATGCTGACCAGGACGACGACGTCGTCGTCCGACAGCGTCGACAGCGGCACGACCGTAACCGGACCGTGGGCGGCGATCGCCCCGGCGGCGACCAGGCGTCCGATGTACGGGTCGCCGCCGCCGCCCGTACCCAAGACGGCCGACCCCGTGGCGAGATCCAGGAGATCGGAGGCCTCGAGCCGGAAACCCTGTGGCTTTACCACCACGCTGTCGTCCCGGCTCGCATGCCAGCGCGCTCCCTCATGCGTCGGCTCGCGGCGTCGGCACGTAGTCCAGCCCGAACCCGAACGCTCGCGGGCCGAGGAGCGCGAGCCCCTTGGGCGAGCGCCAGCGTGGGTCGAGTGGCGGCGACGCGATGACCGCGACCGCCTGGCCGGGCACGATCTCGTGGTTGGTCAGCGGGCGGCCGCTGATGCGATCCAGGACGGCGATGATGTCCGGGCTGGTGACGGCCGGGACGTCATCGACCCAGACGATGTGGTGCTCGTTCTTGACCCAGATCGCGCAGCGCCGCCCGTGGAACGAACCGCTGCCGGTGACGTGATGCGTGCAGACATGGAACTGGTAGCCGCTCTCCGGGTCCTCCTCCGTCGACTCGACCACGCCGTCGAACAGGTGCGCCCCGCCGAGGTGCTCGACGACCGCGCTCACCGGGTCTCCGCGCTGCTCCCGCGCGTGCCGTAGCGTGCATCCCGCCAGGTAGGCGGCCTCGCACGAGCCACGAACGAGCGCCTGGCTCGCCTGCCCGGCCGGCAGCAGTGACCGGGCCACGGCCACGCCCCCGAGGGCGGCGCTGCAGAGATGCCGCCCGATCCGGTCGACCATCGCCGTGCTCGCCGCCTCCGGGATGTGGACGACGTCACCCCAGCGGTCGAGGAAGACGAGCGGCCAGACGCCGCGCCCCTCGATCTCGAGCGTCGACTGCTGGATCTCGGGCTTGGCACGACCGCAGTAGTCGCCGTCGACGAACGGGACGCCCAGCGCGGCGGCGACCAGCATCGGGTTGACGGTGTTGCTGCTGCCGAGCTCGACCGCGATGACCGCGCCTGGCTGGACGCCGTACAGCTCGGTCAAGCGGCGCGCGGCGGCCAGCTGCATCTGCTGCGGATCAGCGAAGGCGAGGCGGTCGAGGCCGGTGCGCTGGAGCACGGCAGGATCGGGCCCTCCAGGCGGTGACTTGCCGCCGACCCCGGCGACGCTGAAGGTCCAGGCGTCGGGCGGGATGTCAGCGATGTCGGTCCAGCCGACCGGGCTGCCGGCGTCGAGCGCGGTCGTGAGCCGCTCGATGACCGGATCCGCCGGCCCGCCCCCGCCGCCCGTGCCGAACAGGACGAGGCCGTGGACGAAGTCCTCGATCTCGGTCCGGCTCTCGAGTCGCCTCGTCGCCATGCTGCCTCTCTTCTCCCCCCGGCCGCCGTCGAACGGCCACGCCACCGGTCGCCGCTAGTCGACGCCGAGCCGCCGGCAGAGGTCCGTCAGCTCGGAATAGACGTAGACGCCCTCGCGCTCGATCTCGACCCCGTCGGCGGCGATCGACGGCCGCAGGATGATGCCGTCGGTGTGGCTGGGGGCGCCCAGCGCCTGCGGTCCGATGCCGATATCCAGGCAGCCGAAGACCCGCTCGTCCTCGACGATGCGCCCGGTGATACCGCCGACGCCCGGGTTGAAGCCGAACGAGAGATGTGCCAGCCGGTACATCTGCCGGTTGTCGAACCGCGCCATCCAGCGCTCGAACGTGCGCGCCTGCGGTCCGCCCGCGATCCCCGTCACGTAGCCGTTCTCCACGGTGAGCCGCACCGGGGCCGCGAGCGGCCCGATCTCCGCCGGCGGCCAGATCGCGCCGTCGAAGACGATCGTCCCCTGCACTGCGTCGACCAGCGCGGAGAAGCCGGACTGCCCGCCGAGCATCTGGGAGTAGCCCGCACCCGGCTGGTGCGTGCCGGACAGGTAGGGCGCGGGGTTCTTGTCGACCGGGCAGGTGAGGTCGGTGCCGTTCGGGTCGGTGAGGTGCACCACCTCGGCCGCCATACAGAGCTCGCGCAGGCGCGTGCCCAGCTCTTGCATCGCCGGGTAGTCGACGCGCCCGATCGTGCGCACCAGCATCTCGACGTCCATGCCGCCGTAGCAGGCGTGGCGGCAGCCGGCCGCGGTCGCCTCCCGGCGCGCGTCGGTGTAGAGGATGTACTGGACGCCGAATTCGAACCAGACGTCCGCCGCCTTGAGCGCCGCGGCCACGGGAGCCGGCGGCTCCATCTGCGCGTCGGGCTGGGTCTCATACCAGAGCACGATTGGATGCGCGCCCGCGGCATAGACGGCCTGAGCGACCGCGTTGACGACGCGGCTGTCGCTGATGGTGTCGGCCGTGATCACGACGTTCTCACCGGACTTGACCGGCATGACCTCCTCGACTGCCTTGCGAGCCGCTCGCGCGACCTCGAACGACAGGTAGTCGTCCCGCATCTCCGTCCCGATCAGGAACTCCATCCCCGATCTCCCTTCCCGTACCCCGTCGGTTCACCACGCCGCCACTACGGCGCGACCGCCACCGCCAGCGCCCCGGCCGCACGCACGCGGATGCGCGTGGCGTTTCCCGGCAGGTAAGCGAGCGGCACCTCGTGGACGTCGACGATCTCGACGGTGTCCGCGGCGGCACCGGCACGGACCGCCTCGTCGTGCGCCATCCGGCGGGCCGCCGCCAGCGCCTCGTCACGCGTCATCTCCGCCAGCGAGAAGACGCGCTCGATCTCGCCGCTGCACTGGGCGATCGCGGCGCCGATGGCGTTGGCGACGTCGTAGTGGTCGGGGCGCCGGATCTCGGACGCGCCGGCCAGCTCCGTCGGGATGACCACGCTGCCGCCGCCGACCAGCACCACCGGCACCGAGTCGGCGCTCGTCTTCATGCGGTCGATCACGTCCTCGACCATCTCGCGGACCCGGTCCGTCACGTCGGACACCAGCGAGGGAGCGAGCTCGCTCACGCGGGACGGATCACCCATCGCGACGCGCCCGCCGGCGACCGCCACGTCCGACAGGGTCAGCGTGTCCCCGCCGAAGACGAGGGCGTCCCGCGTGATCCGGTAGCCGACGCTGTCCGGGCCGATGCGCAGCGCGCCGTCGTGCCGGATGCGAGAGCCGCCGCCGAGCGCGATCGAGATGAGGTCCGGCATGCGGAAGTTCGTGCGCACCCCGCCGATATCGACGGCGATCGCCGACTCGCGGGGGAAGCCGTGGACGAGGATGCCGACATCGGTCGACGTGCCCCCGACGTCGACGACGATCCCATCCTGGAGCCCGGAGAGGAAGGCCGCGCCGCGGATCGAGTTGGCGGGGCCGCTCGCCACCGTGAGGATCGGGTAGCGGACGGCGTAGTCGAGGGCCATCAGCGTACCGTCGTTCTGGCTGAAGAAGAGCGTGGCGTCGATGCCGTGCTGGCGCAGCGCCTGCGCGAACCCCTCCGCCGCGGTGCGCGCCGCGTTGATGACCGCGGCGTTCAGGATCGAGGCGTTCTCGCGCTCGAGGAGGCCGATGCTGCCGATCTCGTACGAGTAGGTAAGCGGGAGATCACCGAGCACACCCCGCAGCACCTCGGCGGCCCGGCGCTCGTGGTCGGCGTCGACCGGTGAGAAGACGCTGACCACGGCCAGCGCGTCGACCTTGCCCATGAAGGACTCGGCCGCCTTCCGCACGGCACCGACGTCCAGCGGGAGAATCTCCCGGCCGTCGTACTCGTGGCCGCCCTCGACGATCGCGTAGTGGCCGCCGATCGCCTCCCTGAGATCGGCAGGCCAGCCCACGAACGGCTTGATGGCCAGGGTAGACGGGTAGCCGACCCGGATGAGACCGACCCGGTTCAGATTGCGTCGCTCCAGGATGGCATTGGTGCAGGCCGTCGTGCCGAGCATGGCGTGGCGGATCGCGCCGAGGTCGAGCTCCGGATGGTTCGCGACCAGCCCGGCGAGCGCGTCCCGTACGCCGGACATGACGTCGGCGGTCGTGGGCGACTTGAAGCTGGCCAGCAGTCTCGCCTGCTCGTCCAGCACCACGGCATCGGTGTTCGTGCCGCCGACGTCGATCCCGAGACGGAGGCTCGTCCGAGCCCTACCCAGCTCACTCACCCTGCATCCTCTCTGCGCTCATGTCTCCGATGCGCCGTTCCGGTGCCGCGGGTGTGCCGCGCCGCGGCCGGCCACGACCGACGTGGTCCTCGATCGGCACGAAGTCGACGTCGAAGCCGAAGTGGCGCGGTCCGAGCACCGCGACGCCGCGCGGCGAGCGGTGGACCGGATTCCCCGGCCAGCCGACGACCGCCACGCGCTGCCCGGGTTGGATCACGCTGTTCGGGAGCGCCTCCCGGCGGTCGAGGTCGACGATGGCCAGACAGTCGGGGCTGGTGACGAACGGCTGGCCGTCGATCCAGGAGAGGTGGTGCTCGTTCTTGTACCAGACCCGGAGCTCGTGGCCGTCGTCGTCGCCCGCGCCGCGTATGACGTGCGTGCCGTAGCCGAACATGTAGGCGGCCTGGTCGTCGCGCTCGCTGCGCTCGATCGTGCCGGTGAAGAGGACCCAACCGCCGGCCGCCTCGGCCATGGCCGCGGCGACGCGGTCGGCGGGCGCCTGCCGCCCCGCCCGGCCGATCTGGACCGCACGACTGAGCGTGCCGCGCACGAACGCGTCCCGCACGTCCCCGGCCTGGGCGAGGAACCCGGCGAAGCTGACCCCGCCGTAGCCGGCCAGGCAGAGCATGCGGCCGATGCGGTCGATCATCGCGGGCGAGGCCGCCTCCTTGACGATGACGACGTTCCCCCAGCGGTCGACGAAGCTGAAGGGGCAGGTCTGCCGGCCGAGAATATCCGGCACTGTCTGCCCGATCTCGGGGATCGCCCGACCGGCGTAGTCGCCATCCACGGTCGGGATGCCGAGGCGCCGGCCGACGATCATGGGGGCCGGCGTGTTGGCGCTGCCGAGCTCGCCCGGGACGATCGCCCGGATGTCGACCCCGGCGTAGCGGGCCAGCTCCTGTACCGCGGCAGCCAGGAGCTCGAACCGGCCGTAGCGCGGCTCGATCAGCCCAAGCGCGTGCAGCTCCTCCTCGCTCGGCCCCTGCTCGGGCGGCCGTCCGCCCAGCCCGGCGACGGCGACCGTCCAGGCGTCGGCCGGCAGATCGTCGATATCCACGATCTGGAATGGCCCACTCTGCTCGCGGTCGGCCCGCATGAGCTCGATCGCCGGGGCCGGGCTGCCTCCTCCGCCACCGGTGCCCATGAAGGTCAATCCGTGGACGAAATCGGCGATGTCGTTGTCGTTGTCCAGGATGAGATTCGGCATCGACTCCTCGGCCTCCGCTAGTCTCGCCGTTTGAACACGTAGTTGACGGCGGTCCCCTCGGCGACGAGGTGGCTGGTGCCGGGCCGGCCGCCGAAGGCCCAGCAGTAGCCGTCGGTCGGCATGCGCAGCTCCTCCAGAGTGTCCCCCCACAGGTCCTGGATCGTGGCCACGACCTCGCCACGAGGGATGAAAGTCCCCGGCTGCCGGCGCACCCACAACAGGCCGCCGCGATTGGTGATCAGCCGCCCGACCGCCACGAAGTCGCCCTCGATCTTCATCCCGGGCTGCGGCTCCGGCTCGCCGGGAATCATGCCCAGCGCCCGCGCGACGTTGAGCACGCCGGCCTTGCCGACGGCGACCGATTCCTCGCGCAGGAACATATTGCCGGTCAGTTCGGCGGTCATGGTGGTGAGTCCCAGCCCGTAGCGGACGTCGCGCTGCGCCGCGGCCGGGTCGCCGCCCGACTCGATGACGGTGACGCCGAACGCGTGCGCCAGCCGCAGCGTCTCCCGGCGCGTCTGCTCGTCCTTCGCGAGGTGCGGGTTGTAGAGGACGAAGGGGATCGAGGGGTCGGGGTTGGCGTGCATGTCGATCATATTGGTCGCCCCCTCGGCCGCGCGCATGACGACGGCGGCGAGGCGCTCGGTCAGGCCGCCAGACGGCTTCGGCTCCTTGAACAGGGGCGTGCTCAGGTTGACGTGGTCGTAGGGCGTCTCGTAGGCGGAATCGCGCAGGGCGAGCGGGTTGGCGGCGGTCACCGCCACCACGCGGCCGCGCAGCTCACGTGGGTCGATGGCGCGCAGCGCCTCGATCACCGCGGCCGCGCCGACGACCTCGGTGCCGTGGACGGCGGCGATAACCAGGAGCGTAGGCCCGTCCTCGACGCCGTTGGCGACGATGGCCGGCACGCCGACCAGGCTGCCATCGCCCAGCATCACCTGCCCCAGATAGCCCTTGTCCTTCTCACCCGGCCGGGCAACGAGCTCGGCCACCGCGAAGTCACGCATGCGCTCACCTCCGGCTGCGCGCGGCAACAAGCCGACGCCGAATCGCGGGTTAGCTCCCGACCACGTCCTCGATCGGGCGGTACTCGCAGGCGAAGCCCCACCGCGCCGGGTGGAAGATGCGCAGGCCCCGCTCGGTGCGCCACACCGGCGCGCACGGCACGCCGATCACCCCGACCTCGCGGCCGTAGCCCCAGTCGCCGGGGGCGAAATTTGACAGCCCGTGGCCGGTCGCGGCGTCCAGCACCGTGACCAGGTCGGGCGACATGACGTGTGGCCGGCCGTCGAGCCAGCTCATGTGGTTCTCGTTCTTGTACCAGACGCGGAAGGTGTGGCCGGCGTAGTCGCCGGTGCCCTCCAGCCGCTCGTCGCCCCAGATGAAGGACCCCTTATCCTCGTTGAGCTGGGCCAGGACGCGTCCGCGGAACAGGACGTGGCCGCCGGCCGCCTCGGCGGCGGCCGCGACCGGGTCCCGGCCAGCCGCGGTGGCCTCACGGATAGCCCGCCCGACGTGCATCGCCTTCGAGATGGTCCCGGCCACGGCGCCCGCGCGGACGACCGCACCGGGGAAGGCCATCATGCCCCCGACGCCACCACCGCAGGAGACCGCGACGTGCCGGCTCAGGTCCTCCAGCCGCTGCCAGTTGAGCACCTTCTCGAGCACGACCAGGTCGCCCCAGGCGGTCGCCAGCACCACCGGCCCGATGCGTGCCTGGTGCACGTTGAGCGAGGCCATTGAGACCTCGGGCACGGCGCGATAGCCGGCCAGGTCGGCGTCGACGGTCGGCTTCCCCTTGCTCGCCGCGTCCAGCACGGTCGTGTAGACGCGCGGGCCGATCTCGAACGGCATGTAGGCGAAGCTCTCCCGGCCGAGCGCCGCGCGCAGGCGGTCCTCCGCGACAGCGTGCCAATCCGGCCCCGGACGCTCGGACCAGCTGCAGGAGGGGTAGAGCTCCTCGAGCTCGTCGAGCCGCGCGTTGATCCACGCGGTCTGGTCGAACCCGGGTCGGGAGCGCGCTCCCCAGCCGGGATTCGCGAGCCAGCGCTCTTTCTCCTCGCGGCGCACGCCGCCGCCGACGCCCGCGCTCAGGTAGACCAGTTCGTCGTCCGGCAGGTCGGCGGCGTCGATCAGCCGCGGCTGGTCGCCCTGCGCGAGCCGCGGCCCGACGGTGGCGTCGAACTGCTCGCGGGTCGGGCCTACGCCGCCACCTCCGGTGGCCAGGGCACCGCCGCCCACCGAGATGTCCCACAGGTCCGCCGCGTCGAGCGTTCGCGTCGCCATCTCCGCTTCCCTCCCGCGTGCCGCAACAGCGGCTGCGTTACCGACCTACAGCATTTCCCGCAACGATTGGCCGGAACCCAGCCCCTTCCGTGGGCTTCGTCCTTCAGCGCGGCGGCTTGACCCCGCGCGCGTGCTCCGCGTGCCCGACGCCGACTCGGCGGTCCGCCGATTCCTCGGCAGATCGCTCTAAGCGGTCGTGCGCTGGCCGTAATGCTCCCAGTAGGTCAGGTCGTCGACGCTGAGCCGTGTGGAGGCGCCGGTCCGCAGCTGCCGCCGGTGACGCGCCGGGTGGCCGAGCAGCACGAACAGCTGGGGCACGACCGTCTCCGGCAGGTCGAGGAGCGTGCTCACGCCCGATCGGCTGTAGGACGTCACCGGGCAGGAGCCGAGGCCGAGCGCGTGCGCCACCACCATCATGTTCATCGCCGCCGTGCCCACGTCGATCCAGACGCTGTCGTGGCGCTCGACCGGGACCTGCTGCTGCTCGGACTGCTCGAGGTCGAGGCAGACGACGATCAGCGCCGTCGGCGCGTTGAGCATGCCGGGGGACATCAACTTGACCAGGCGGATCACCGCCGGGTCGCGCACCACCAGGAAGCGATGGACGTGCCGGTTGCCGCCGGTCGTGGCCCAGCGTCCCGCCTCGAGCACGGCGCGGACGTCGGCCTCGCTCACCGGCTCGTCGGTGAAGCGGCGCACGACGCGCCGGGTGCGCATGACCTCCAGCACCGTCTCGGCCAGCTCCCGCGACGTCCGCGGCGCGGCGCTCATCGCGAGGTCCCCGCCCCGTCGGCAGTACCGAGCGGTGGGCGGCCGACGCGGCGCTTCAGCTCCCCGGCGACGTCACCGCTGGCGGCGCGCAGGAAGTCGAAGTACCCCTCCCGGTCCCACATCATCCACTCCTTCTTGGCGTCGACCTCCGTCTTGAAGTGCTCCAGCCACTCGCGGCTGCCGTCACCCGGGCCGGCGAGCAGGAAGCCCGCGAGCTTGCTGGCGGCGTCGATCAGGCGGAAGGTGCCGTAGTAGTACGGCTCGGTGATGCAGAGCTCGGCGCTCGCCACCAGGTGCGCCAGCAGCTCGAACGCCTGCTCCTCGGAGACGGTCAGTTCCTGCCCGGCCATCGCCCATCCTCCCCCGGCGCTCAGCCGGCGACCGCGCGGTAGCGGCTCCAGCGCTGCTCGATCGGCACATAGTCGATGTCGTAGCCGAAGTGGCGCGGCCCGGCGAGGGCCACCCCGTCCGGCGTGCGCCACTTGGGGTCGCAGGGGATGCCGATGACGACCACCCGGAAGCCGTAGCGCAGGTGCTCGGTCGTGATCGCCTCGCCCGTCTCCGAGTCCAGGACCGTGATCAAGTCGGGCACCGAGGCGACGATCTCGCCGTCGCGGATGGCGACCAGGTTCTCGTTCTGAAAGCGCACGTCCATCGTCGCGCCCGCGTCCGCGCCCATTCCCTCCAGCCGCGCCTCGCCCAGCGTCCAGCCGCGCTCGATGCGCCGCTGCACGTCGACGATCTTGCCGCGGAAGATCACCACGCCGCGGGTCTCGCGAGCGATGGCCGCGACCCCGTCTGCCTTGGCGGCGTGTGCCTCCCGGATGGCCCGGCCGATGCGCTCGGCGTAGGAGAGGCTGCCGACGATGGTCGACTCGCGCACCTGCCGCCCGGTGAGCGGCGTGCCGACGCCGGCGGCGATGGCGCCGAAGTCGACGGCCAGCGAGCGGCCAAAGCGCTCGGCCCAGAAGTTGTCGATCGTGTTCAGCACGACGCTGTTGCCGCGCTCGTCGGAGATGGCCATCGGGCTGATGCCGATGCCGTCGAGCGTCAGGGTGACGAGCTGCCCCTCGGGGAAGGCGCGACCCATGCAGTCGGCGTCGACCACCGGCAGGCCGAGCAGCGACCCGAGCGCGAGCGGCACCATCGAGTTGACCCCGCCGATCTCGACCGGCATGACGGCCGCGACCGGGCGATTCAGGAAATGCCCCAGCGCCTCGTAGGAGCGCTGCATCTCCCGGCCGAAGGTGAACTTCTCGATCAGCGGCACCGGCGAGCCGATCATGAACGGGATCACCACCACGTCGTCGTCGGCCAGCTCCCCGGCGTCCATCAGACGCGGTGCGCCGTAGAGCTCGAGGTTACGCAGCGCCGACAGCGTGCCGTAGTAGGGGTCACCGCCCCCGCCGGTGCCCAAGACGGCCGAGCCGGCCGCGACGTCGCGCACTTCCTGAGCGCTCAGCGTCCTCACGGGCGCCCTCCTCGCGCGAAGCGCTGCTCGACCGGCACGTAGTCGACGTCGTACCCGAAGTAGCGCGGGCCGACGAGGGCGAGGCCGGCCGGCGTGCGCCACTTCTCGTAGCAGGGGATGCCGAGCACGACGACCCGGAAGCCGTAGCGCAGCCCCTCGGTCGTGATCGGGTGCCCGGTCTCGGCGTCGAGCACGGTGATCAGGTCGGGCACCGAGACGACGATCTCGCCATCGCGGGCCGCGACCAGGTTCTCATTCTGGAACTGGAGCGTGAGCCGACTCCCCTCGTCGTCGCCGGTGCCGGCGAAGGTGGCCTCGCCGCGCGCGAAGCCGCCCTCGGTGCGCCGCTGGACGTCGGCTACCTTGCCGTGGAACACGACCGCGCCGCCGGTTACCTCGGCCACCGTCTCGATCGGGTCGCGATGGCGGACCTTGGCCTCTCGGATCGCCCGGCCGATCGCCTCCGCCTTGCTCAGCGTGCCCGGGACCATGGCCTCCTTGAGCTGGCGGCCGGTCATCGGGTAGAGCGCGATCAGCGCGGTCGAGCCCATGTCGATGGTCACGGTGCGCGCCATCGTCTCGGTCCAGCGGTTGCTGACGGCGTTGATGATGGCACTGTTGCCCTTGTCGTCGGCGATCGCCATAGGGGTCGCCGCGATGCCGTACATCGTGGGCGTGACCATCTGCAGCTCGGGAAAGGCGCGCCCCATGCCGTCGGCGTCCACCATCGGGATGCCGAGCCGGGCGGCGACGGTGAAGGGCATGGTCGAGTTCAGTCCACCCGCCTCCGCCGAGGTGGTGTAGTCGAGCGTGCGGCCGAGGTAGGCCTCCAGCGCGCGAAAGGCGTTGACGATCTCGCGCCCGTTGGGGAGTTTCTCGACCATCACGGTCGGGGCGCCCATCATCGCCGAGTGCGCCACCATGCTGTCGTCGGGGATCTCGTCGGGCTCGACCAGCCGGACCGGACCGAACTCGCGGATCGACTGGATCGCCATCAGCTTGCCGATGTAGGGGTCGCCGCCCCCGCCGGTGCCCAGGACGGCCGCGCCGAGCGCGATGTCCTCGATGTTCTCCGGACCAATCAGTCGCATTGCCGCCCCTCCGTCAGGCCATCAACAGGTCGCCGACCGCCTTCACCCGCACGCGCACGGCGTTGCCGGGAAGGTAGGACAGCGGCACGTCCTCGACGTCGACCACCTGGACGGTCGCCGGGTTGGCGCCGGCCGCGACGGCCTTGGCGGTGGCCTCCTCCTTGGCGGCCGTGAGTGCCTGGTCGCGGCTCATCCCCTCGAGCGCGAAGACGCGGTCAACCTCGCCGCCGACCTGGGCGATGGCCGCGCCGATGGCGTTGGCGACCGGCGCGCGGGTCGGCTTGACGATCTCAGACGCACCCTGGATCTCCCGCGAGATCAGGATGGCGCCGCCCCCGACCAGCACGACCGGGATCGCCGCCGCGCTCGTCTTCATCCGGTCGACCGCGACGTCCACCATGCGCTGGATCTCATCGACCGCGGACGCCACCATCGCCGGGTCCAGGTCGGCCACCCGCGCGCGGTCGCCCAGGTCGACCAGACCGGCCGCGACGACGATGTCGGTCGTGGTCAGCCGGTCACCCCCGAAGACGCGCCCCTCCTCGGTGAGGCGGTAACCGACCGAGTCAGGGCCGATCCGCACGCCGCCGTCGACGCCGCGGACCAGGCTGCCGCCGCCGAGGCCGAACGAGAGCACGTCCGGCATGCGGAAGTTGGTGCGCACCCCGCCGATCTCGACCGCCACCGACGCCTCACGGGGAAAGCCGTGGATGAGCATGCCCACGTCGGAGGTCGTGCCGCCGATGTCGACCACCATCGCCTCCTGCAGGCCGGAGAGGAAGGCCGCCCCACGCATGCTGTTGGTCGGGCCGGAAGCGAAGGTCAGCACCGGGTAGCGCTCGGCGTAGTCGGCGCTCATTAGCGTGCCGTCGTTCTGGCTGATGTAGAACGGGACGTCGAGTCCCAGGTGATCGAGCGCGTCCCGGAAGGAGTCGACGACGCGGCGTGCCAGGTCCTGCAGCGACGCGTTCATGATGGTGGCGTTCTCGCGCTCCAGCAGCCCCAGCCGGCCGATCTGGCTGGAGAGGCTGACATAGGCGGCGGGCAGCTCCTCGCGGAAGATCTCGGCGGCGCGCTCCTCCATCGACGCGTTGACCGGAGAAAAGACGGATGAGACGGCGATCGAGCGCAGCCCTTTGGCGCGCACATCCGCCGCCACACGGTGCAGCTCGGCCTCGTCGAGCGGCGCGATCTCCCGGCCATCGAACTCGTGGCCGCCCTGCACCAGGTAGATGTGCCGCCCGAGGACGTCGGCCAGGTCAGCCGGCCAGTCGACCATCGGCGGCAGTGCCTCGGTGGCCGGCAGCCCCAGCCGGACCGCGGCGACCTGGAGCAGCCGGCTGCGCTCGACCACCGCGTTGGTAAAGTGGGTCGTGCCGATCATCACGCCGTTGATCGCGCGCTTGGAGACACTGGCCTGGGCCAACAGGTCCTCGAGCGCGGTGACGATCCCCCTGCCGACGTCGGGTGTGGTTGGGGTCTTGGTCCAGCCGACGACCTCCGTGCCGTCCATCAGGACGGCGTCGGTGTTGGTGCCGCCGACGTCGATACCGATCCGCATGCTCCCCTGTCCCCTCCCTGGACGCGTCTCCAGGCCGCGCCCGGCCCGGAACCCCCGGTCTACACGGCTTCGAGGAGCACGCGCTCCCCCGGCGAACGGCCCCTGGTCCTCGCGAGCCGGCCCGGCGGTCCGGACGTCACCTCACCTGCTCAGAACAGGTGGCAGGCGACGGTGTGCTCCGGCGCCGTCTCCTTCAGCGGCGGGTCCACCTCCCGGCAGCGATCCATCACGAACGGACAGCGTGGCGCGAAGCGGCAGCCGGCGTAGTCGGACGGCAGTGCCCGGATCTCACCCTTGATCTCCCCCGGCTGGAACGCCCGCTCGGGATCCGGCTCGGGGATAGCCGAGAGCAGCGCCTGCGTGTAGGGATGCTGTGGCCGGGAGAAGATGTCCTCGACCGGCGCCTGCTCGACGATCCGCCCCAGGTACATGACGCCGACGTGGTCGCAGATGTAGCGGATGACCCCCAGGTCGTGGGAGATGAAGAGGTAGGTCAGCCCCAGCCGCTGCTGCAGGTCGAGTAGCAGGTTGAGGATCTGCGACTGCACCGAGACATCGAGCGCCGAGGTCGGCTCGTCCAGGATCAGCAGCTTGGGCTCGAGCGCGAGCGCGCGTGCAATGCCGATGCGCTGGCGCTGGCCGCCGCTGAACTCGTGTGGAAAGCGGTAGAGGTGCTCGCTGCGCAGCCCGACGGTCGCGATCAGCGAGCGGACGCGGTCATCGAGCTCCTTGCCGCGGGCGCGCCCGTAGATCACCAGCGGCTCGGCCACGATCGACTTGACCGTCTTGCGCGGGTCGAGTGACGAGTACGGGTTCTGGAAGATCATCTGCATGCGGGCGCGCTGCTCCTGGAGCGCTCGCCCGTCGAGCGCGGCCAGGTCTTGGCCGTCGAAGAGGATCTCCCCCGAGGTCGGCTCGCTCAGCCGCAGCACGACCTTGCCCAGCGTCGTCTTGCCCGAGCCCGACTCGCCGACGAGCCCATAAGAGGTGCCGGCCGGGATGGCCAGGCTGACGTCGTCGACGGCCCGGACGGCGCCCACGTTCTGCTTCAGCAGGCCGCCGCGGATCGGGAAGTACTTGCAGACGTGACGTATCTCGAGCAGCGCCTCAGCCATCGTGCCGGCCTCCGTGCTCCGCGGCCACAAGCAGGTTCGGCCGCGCGCCGTGCGCGTAGAGGTGGCAGGCGACCTCTGTTCCGCCCTCCAGCGGGAACATCGGCGGCGGCGGGTCGACGCGGCAGTCGTCCATGACGTGCGGGCAGCGCGGGTGGAAGCGGCAGCCGGCCGGCGGCGTCAGCAGGTTCGGGATCGTCCCCGGGATCTCCTCGAGCGTGCCGCGTACCGTCTCCATGGTCGGCACGGCGCGCAAGAGCCCGATCGTGTAGGGGTGGCTGGGCGCCTTGAAGACGCGCCGCACCGACCCGGACTCGACGACCCGGCCGGAGTACATCACCGCCACCCGGTTGCAGACCTGGGCGACGACGCCCAGGTTGTGCGTGATCAGGAGCACGGTGAGGTGGAACTCCTGTACCAGCTCGCGGATCAGGCCGAGGATCTGCGCCTGGGTCGAGACGTCGAGCGCGGTCGTCGGCTCGTCGGCGATCAGCAGGTCCGGGTGTCCGGCCAGGCTCATGGCGATCAGCACGCGCTGGCGCATGCCGCCGCTCAGCTCGTGCGGGTAGCTGGCGATGCGCCGCTCGGGGTCGGGGAAGCCGACGCGCTGCAGCAGCGCCACGGCGGTCTCCCGCGCCTGCCGCCGCAGCTCGCGGTCGGACGAGCGCCAGCTCTTGAACGGGCCGGTCGTCACGGCGCCCGCGTGGCCCAGCCGGCAGAGGCAGGCGTCGACCATCTGCTGCTCGATGGTGAAGACCGGGTTCAGGTTGGTGTTGGGGTCCTGGAAGACCATGCCGATGTGCCGCGCCCGCAGCTCGCGCATCTCGGCGGGAGACTTCTCGAGCACGCTCTCGCCCAGGAAGCGGACGTCTCCGCCGACGAACTGCCCCGGCGGCATCGGGATCAGGCGCGGCACGGAGAGCGCGGTGACCGACTTGCCGCAGCCGGTCTCGCCGACCAGCCCCAGGATGTCGCCGCGCCGCAGCTCGAGGTTCACGCCGACGAGCACCTTCGACACCCCGTCGAAGGTGCGGAAGTCGACCTCGAGGTTCCGGATCTCGACGACCGGCTCAGCGGCGCTCACGGTCGAACCTCACCTGCCCCGCGCTCACAGCCGCGACTTGGGATCGAACACATCGCGCAATCCATCCCCCAGCATGTTGAACCCGAAGACGGCGATGAACATCGCCAGGCCCGGGAAGGTCGAGTACCACCAGTACTGCGGCAGGTACTGCCGGCCGAACGAGATCATCTCGCCCCACTCCGGCGTCGGCGGCTGCGCGCCCACGCCGATGAAGCCCAGCGCCGCCAGGCTCAGGATGGCGAAGCCGAAGTCCATCGAGGCCTTGACGATCACGCTGGAGATCAGGTTCGGGATGATGTGCGAGAAGATGATGCGCCCGGGGCGGGCACCGATGGCGCGGCAAGCCTCGACGTAGTCCTGCTCGCGCGCGGCCTTCACCTGGCCCTCGACCAGCCGCGCGTACCCCGGCCACCAGGTGACGGAGAGCGCCATGATCGCGTGGATGATGCCGGGACCGAGCGCGGCGGTGATCGCCAGCGCCAGGAAGATCCCGGGGATCGCCAGCATCATGTCGGTCAGGCGCATCAGGACCTCGTCGATCCAGCCGCCGAAGTAGCCGGCCACGCTGCCCAGGGTGACGCCGATGCCGATCGCCACCAGCAGGATGATCACCCCGGACAGGAGCGCGGTCTGGGTCGCCAGCACCACGCGGCTGAAGATGTCGCGCCCCAGCTCGTCGGTGCCGAAGAGGTGACTCAGGCCGGGGGCGATGAAGCGGTCGGAGGCGTGGATCGCCCCGGTCGCGTCCTGGGGAGCGGGCACCCACCAGCGGCCGGTGATGGCGACCACCACCAGCAAGGCGATGAAGATCAGCCCCAGCAGCGAGAGCCGGTTCTGGACGAAGCGGTAGGCGGCGCGGCGGCTCTCCTCGATGCGCGAGGCGTGCTCCTCCTGCCAGCGCCGGAGGAACCCGCCGGGGGGCGCCTGGATGATGGGGCTGGTGTCGGCCACGGTGTCCCTGCTCTCCTGCCCGGTGCGCGTTGCCGGGCCCGTCTCAGCCGAACCGGATGCGCGGGTCCAGCACGCCGTAGGTCAGGTCGGTCAGGAGGTTCACGACCAGGAAGATCAGGCCGATCATGAGGGTGACCCCCATGACCGGCTGGAAGTCGAGCGCCAGGGCCGAGTTGACCGCGTAGAGCCCGACGCCCGGCCAGTCGAAGACCGTCTCGATCACGACCGAGCCGCCCAGGCTGTAGCCGATGATGAAGCCGATGACGGAGACGGTGGCGATGAGCGAGTGCTTGAGCACGTACTTGAAGAGGATGACCCGCTCCGGCACCCCGTTGGCGCGCAGCATCTTGACCCAGTCGCTGTTGAGCGTCTCGAGCACGTCGGCGCGCAGGATGCGCATGATGAAGGCAATCGGCCCGAGCGCGAGCGTGACGGCCGGCAGGATCAGGTGCTCGACGGTGACCAGGAAGGCATGCGGGTCGCCGTCGATGAGCGTGTCGATGAGCAGGAAGCCGGTGTGGGTCACCGGCTGCGTCGCTCGCGCGTCGTAGATGCCGCCGACCGGCAGCAGGTGGAGCGACATGGCCAGCAGGATCTGCAGCACGATGGCCAGCCAGAAGGACGGCACGCTGATCGAGCCGAGCGCGAAGACGCGTGAGAGCTGGTCCGGCCAGCGATCGCGCCAGACGGCCGAGACGACGCCCAGCGGGATGCCGATGCAGACGGCGATGACCATGGAGACGATCACCAGCTCGAGCGTGTTGGGGAAGAAGACGCGCAGGTCGCCGGTCACGGTGTGGCGGCTCATGATCGAGGCGCCCAGGTCGCCGTGCAGGAGGTTGGCCATGTAGCGCAGGTACTGGATCGGCAGGGGCTGGTCCATGCCGAACTGCCTGCGCAGCGCCTCGATCTGGTCAGGCGTGGATCCCGGCCCGGCGGCGAGGCCCACCGGGTCGCCGGGCACGATGTGCGAGATGACGAACGTGACGATTGACAGGCCGATCAGCACCGGGATGAAGAGCAGCACGCGCCGCAGGACGTAGTAGCGCAGTCTCATCGGCCATGACTCCGGTCGGTGCGCGTCAACCCACCGGGCCGCCTCACGGCGCACCGGGCCCGGGGCCCCCACAATCTGCCGGACGCCCGGGCCAGCTGGATCAGGTCAGGTCGCCGCAACGGTCTCCACCACTCCGCCGGTCCGGACCCGGCGGAGCGCGGCCGCCAAACGTCCGGCCGGTGCCGCGCGCCGCCGGGATGCCGCTCCCGACACGTCGCCATCGATCTCGCAAGCGAGTCCGCGTGACTCACGCGGACTCGCCGCCCTACCCGACTCAGGGCTTGGTGTTCTCCTTCGAGTCGTCGACCCATAGGCGCCAGAAGTCCACCGAGATGGCGCCGAAGTACTTGTAACCCTGCACCTTGTTCTGCCAGCCGACGATGTTGGGCTGGACGTAGAGCGGCACGTCGGGCACGTTGTCGTGGACCATCTTCTGCAGTTCGCTGTAGATCTGCTGCTTCTGGGCGTCGTCGGTCGTGCCGCGCACCTGCTCGACCAGCTTGTTGAAGTTGTCATCCTTGAAGAAGCTGCAGGTGTTGTAGTCGCCGCCGGTCGCCCGGTCCCAGTTGGGCGAGTACCACTGGTAGAAGAACCACTGGTCCGGCACGGTGTAGCCGGTGAAGATCATGTTCATGTTCGGCGCGGTGTTGGGCACCTTGCAGCCGGCCACGATGTCGGGCCAGACCTTGGGGATCAGGTTCACCTTGATGTTGAACTTGCTGAGCTGGGAGAGCCAGATCTCGCCGACCTGCTGCTCGAACGAGAGGCCGGTGACATAGACGTAGTCGAGCGTGATCCCGCCGTTGGCCCACTTGGTCTTGCCCAGGTACTCCTTGGCCTTGTTCAGGTCGGTCTGGAAGCCGCCGACCGAGCCGTCGAAGTAGGGGATGCCTTTGGGGATCGCGCCGGTCAGGAGCTGGCCGTAGCCGTTGATGACCTTCAGGAACGCCTGGTAGTCGAAGGCGTAGGCCAGGAAGGCCCGGAAATTGACGTCGTTGGTCGGCTCCTTCTGGTCGTTGAGCTTGGTGTAGCCGGTCAGGATGCCGTAGTTGACCGTCGAGTGCAGCGCCGGCTGCGCGTCGATCAGCGGGACGTCGTCCGCCGACAGGGTATCGACCACGTCGTACTGCTTGGAGATCAGGCCGATGCGCTGCGAGGTGGTCTGGCGCACGATCTGCCAGACGAAGCCGGAGAGCCGGGACGCGCCCGGCCAGCCCTGCCAGTAGTCGGGCACGGCTTCCAGCTCGTAGCTGGAGCCGACCGTCCAGCTCTTGATCGTGAACGGCCCGGAGCCGGCCTCGTGGCTGATCAACCAGGCGGCGCCGAGGTCCCCGCCCGTCTGGTGGTCCTGGACCACCTTGGGGTTCATGATCGGCTGGTCGAGCACGCGCGGCAGCTCGCTGTAGGGCTGCGTCAGCGTGATCTTGACGGTGTTGTTGTCGGGCGTCTGGACGCTGTTCTTGTCCATGATCGGCAGGAGCGAGTTGGCCCGCGGCTTCTGCAGCTGCAGGGTCCGGTTGATCGAGAACTGGACCGCCTCCGCGGTGACCGGCGTGCCGTCGTGGAACTTGGCCTGGTCGGTGAGGTGGAAGGTCCACTCCTTGCCGTCGGTCGAGGCCTCGTACTTGGTGCACAGGCACGGGTCGATCGGCTGGGGCCAGCCGCCTTCGTAGCGGAAGAGTCGGTCGTAGAGCTGCATCGTGAGCGCGCCGATCGAGTAGTCGGTGCGGTCCGACGGGTCGATGGTCGGCGCGTCCTGGCCACCGGCGTAGACCAGCTTCTGCGGCTGGAGGTTCGGGTTCTTGGGCACGCTGGTGGCGGCGGCCACCGCCGGGGAGGCCAGGCTGGGCGTCGCCGCGCCCGCGCCGCCGCTGGTCGTGGTCGCGGCGGTGGTGGAGACGGCCGCGGTTGTCGCGGCCGCGGTCGGCGCGGTGGGCGCCGACGAGCCGCCGCAGGCGGTCAGCAGGGCCTGGATGGCGACGGTGCCGCCGACGGCGGCCGCGCCGCGCACGAACTGGCGCCGGCTGATCCGGCCGCGGGAGTACTCGGACAACAGGTCGGAGATCCGCTCGTGTTGTTCGTTGTTCAGGTTCACGCGGGACTCCTCCTCTTGGCTAACCGACCGATGAACGCCACGCGCTCACGCGCCTCACCGCGCCTACCCCCAGGCCTCACTCGGCACGTCGTCGATGTCGAAGCCGAAGTGTCGCGGTCCGAGCCGATCGATCGCCCATGCCGAAGACCGAGACGGTGTAGACGTCGCCCGGGATGCTCGCCGGGTCAACCCATCCCGCCGGTCTCCCCAACTCGATCTGCTGGAGCAGCATTTGGACGCCGCGCTCCGGCGATCCGCCTGCCCCGGTCGCCAGGGACGTGCAGCCGCGCACGAAGTCAAGGCAGTCCTGCTCGGTCTGGAGGCAGGTCGCGGATGGTTCACCGGACCTCACAGCGCCCTCCTCGGTCTACCATCACCGCGCGACGCGGATCTGAGTGGACACATCCATGAACTCCGTGCCTACTCGCCGTTGCCGGCGTCGAGCAGTCCGCGTGCACCAGCGGGGATGAACTCCTCTTCCGGGTAGGCGTAGTTGCCATCGCCACCGCGGAGGTAGAGTGGATTCGGCTTGACCGGGAACTGATACTGCTCGAACGACTTGATGAACTCCGGGATCATGAACGTCTGGATGTCGCGGATTCCCTCGATCGGCGCGATCTGCTGGGTCACGAAGCGCACGAAATCCTCGTTGGTCGGCAAAACGGCCTCCGCGATCAGGTCGTACGCGCCGGTGACCACCGCGATGAAGACGATCTCGCTCATCTTCGACAGCTCACTGCCGACCGCACGCAGTCGGTGAAGATCGACCGATATGGCGATGAAGGCGGTCAGGCGCAACCCGATCCGGGACCACGATGGTACGGCGACCAGTTTGATGGCGCCGCTCTGGACGAGCCGTTCCACCCGTCGGCGTGCGGTGGACGCCGATAACCGAGTGGCGCCGGCGAGTTCCTGGTAGCTGGCTCGTGCGTCCTTCTGGAGCAAGCCGATCAGCACGCGATCCACGTCGTCGAGCGCGATCGCTGATTCCATCGGGAATCCCCAATTCTATGCGGTAATCTAAGGCGCACTGTAGCACCGGTGAACGAACCTGTCAAGACATACGGCGGGCGTGACCGGTCCACGCGAACTGCGAGAATTGGCAGTGGGCCGAACGGCCGGTCGTCCCGGGGGCTACCGGAGGACGCCGGCGCGGGCGGGGCCTTCCCACGCGGCAATCCCTACGAGGACATGGCCGATGTGATCGGTCCGCGGTTGGCCGCGCTCTACCTGTGGGACGGGCAGCCCGCACTCGATCCGGCGCAGTTGACGCTGGTCAGCGGTGACTACCACGGGCAGGCGCGTGTCTGCACCGGCTTCGCCGTTGACCGGCGGGACAACGCGGTGATCGAGATCAAGTTCTCGACGACCGATGGTCGCCGGTGCCCGAGCCGGAGCCGGTCTACGCGTGCCCACGCGACGTAGCCGCGGCGGACGATGACGGTGCGGGCTGCGCCGGAGTCACAGGCGTTACAGCATCTCCCGCAACTACTGGCCGGAACTCGCCCCCTTCAGTGGGCTTCGTCTTTCAGCGCGGCGGCTTGAGCCCCGCGCGCGTGCTCCGCCTGCCCGGAGCCGGCTCGGCGCTCCGCCGATGCCTCTGAGGCATGTGCTGACCGCGGTGGCGCTCACCGTCGTGTGGCTGGGGGAACGGTTCACCGGCATTCCGCGCGCCACGGCGCACCGCACCCCGTTTGTCACGGTGGTGGCAGCGTAGACCGGTCGGACTTCGGCAGCGCTGTCAAATGGTCGGGAGAGCCAGATCGCGAGATGCCGGTCAGACCCTCCGGTGCAATCCGCGGGCAATGACGTCAGCCACGAGCGTGAGGGGGACGGCGTGTCTCAGCCCACCAGGCGGGCGATGTTGTCCCAACCGATCTGCTGCTTGACGGCGTCGTCGACGTGCGCCAGCCGGATGCGGAGCGTTTCGTACCCCTGGTCGAAGATCGGCGTGCCGCTGCCGAAGAGCACGCGTCCCGGCCCGAACTCGGCAATACAGTCCTCGATGAAGTCCTCGCGGTAGACGCCCGACGTCTCGATGATCACGTTTGGCGCCAGGCGCAGCATGATCTGAGCGTCGGCCAGGAGTAGCCCGCTGATGTTGAGCTGGCCGCCGTGCGTGGCCACGATGGTGGCCTCAGGATGCCGACGTGCCAGCGCGGCCAGCTGGCTCGGGTGCGAGAAGTTCGTGTAGCCGCCGGTCACCATGACCGGCAGCTTCCCGGCGGCGGCACGCGCGACGAGCGGATCGACCAGCGCGTCCGAGATGACGAAATGGTCCTCCCAGGGATCGAGGTACAGGCCGCGCAGCCCCAGGTCTCCCACGGCCCGGTCGAGCTCGGCCAGCGCCCGCTCGCCCTGCCAGGGGTCGACGCGGGCGAAGCCGACGAAGCGCGTCGGGTCGGAGGCGACGGCCGCCGCCACGGCGTCGTTGGCCGGCGACAGGTCGTAGCTCGGCGGGCGCACCGGGCAGAGCACCGCACGGGCGATCCCGTGACGCTCCATCTGCCGGTTGAGCGTTTCGAGATCCAGCTGATACCCGTACAGGCTCTGGCCGAAGCGGACCTCAGCGTCGTACAGATCGGTCACCACTCACCTCCCGACCCGCGCCAGGATACGCTCGATGTTGGTGGAGAAGAGCAGCTCCTCCTCGGCGGCGGAGAGCCCGGCGGCTCGCACCTTGGCTACCTCGAGCGTCGGGTCGCAGCCCGGCCCGTCCGACGCGAAGAGGACGCGCTCGGCCCCGACCAGATCGACGGCACGCTTGATCATGGCCGGGTAGGGCATGGCGGAGGTCTCCAGGATCAGGTTCGGGTAGGTGAGCGCTGCCTGGATCGCGTCCTCCACGTGGAAGTAACCGCCCATGTGTCCGAGGATGATCGTCGCCTCGGGCACGAGCGCCGCCGCCTGAGCGATCTGGTAGGGGAGGGTGAACTCCTCGTCGCCGCAGTGGAAGAGGGTCGGCGCATGCCAGGCGGCGGCCGTGCGAAGCAGCTCCAGCGTCTCCGGCGACGAGGGGTGCATGATGTACGACACGGGATGGAGCTTGAGGCCCTTCATGCCGAGGTCGCGGAACGCGCGCTCCAGCTCGCGGACGGCCTGCTCGCCGTGGCGAGGGTTCATGCGCGCGTAGCCGATCAGCCGCGGGTAGCGACGGCAGGCGTCGGCGACGTACGCGAGCGGGTCGCTGCCCCCCGGCAGGGGCGCGTCGCGGTAGGTCATCACGACGGCCTGCTCGATGCCGGCCTCGTCCATGAGGCGCAGGATCGTCTCCGGCGGGTCCAACCAGAACCCGGCCTCGTCGATGTGGGTGTGGGAGTCGATGATCATGCCGTCCGCCCCTTTCGTCGTGGGCGCTAGCGGTTGCGCAGGCGCGGGTCGAGCGCGTCGCGCAGCCCGTCGCCGACCAGGTTCAGGGCCAGGATGACGACCAGGATGGCCAGCCCGGGGAAGGTCGTCATCCACCAGGCCGTCTCGATCCACTGCCGGCCCTGGGCCAGGTCGGTGCCCCACTCCGGGGTCGGTGCCTGGACGCCGAGGCCGAGGAAGGAGAGCGACGCGCCGATGATGATCGCCCAGCCGGTGGCCACCGTCGCCAGCACCATGATCGGGGCGAGCACGTTGGGCAGGATGTGCTTGACCATGATGCGTACGTCACCGACGCCGATGACGCGGGCCGCGTCGACGTAGACGTTCTCCTTGGTGCTCAGGTACGAGCCGCGCACCAGTCGGACGAACCCCGGGATCAGCGAGATGCCGACGGCGATCGTCGCGTTGACCACGCTGCTGCCGAGCACCGCTACCACGCTCAGGGCCAGCAGGATTCCCGGGAAGGCCAGCATGATGTCCATCAGCCGCGAGATGACCCGGTCGGTGAACCCGCCGTAGAATCCCGCGATCATGCCGATCGGCAGCCCGACCCCACCGGCGATGGCGATCGCGAGTAGTCCGACCACGACCGTGAGCCGCCCACCGTAGAGGATGCGGGAGAGGATGTCTCGTCCGATGGCGTCGGTCCCCAGCAGGTGCGCCCGGGACGGGGCCATGGCGACGTTGGCGATGTCGGGGTTGATCGGTGAGTAGGGGGCCAGCAACCGTGCCAGGATCAATGCCAGCGCGATCAGGACGAGAATGACCAGGGCCACGACCGCGCCCCGGTTGCGGGCGAAGCGACGGAGCGTCTCCTGAAACCACGTCCGCTGCGCGCGCCCGGTGAGTGGGGTCTGGGTCGCGGCACGCCCGGTCTCGTCTGCGGTGATCACGCGTCGCGCTCCTCTAGGCCAGGCTCTCGGGCCGGATCCGCGGGTCGAGCAGCGTGTAGAGCAGGTCGACGAAGATGTTGACGAACACGTAGACGATCGCGGCCACCAGCACGATCCCCTGGATCAGCGGGAAGTCCTTGCCGAGGATGGCGGTCACGGCGAGCTGCCCCAGCCCCTGGCGGGCGAAGACCGTCTCGATGACCACCGCGCCTCCGAGCAGGTTGCCGAATTGCAGACCCACGATGGTCACGACCGGGATCAGCGCGTTGCGCAGGGTATGGATCACCACCACCCGCCACTGCGTGAGCCCCTTGGCGCGCGCCGTCAGGACGTACTCCTGGCGCAGCACCTCGAGCATGTTGGAGCGTACCAGCCGCGCCGTGATGGCGGAGAAGTTCGCGCCCAGCGCGACCGCCGGCAGCACCAGGTAGTTGAGCCCGCCGATGCCGGCGACGGGGAACCAGTGAAAGTAGACCGCGAACACGAGGATCAGGAGGAGCCCCACCCAGAAGTCGGGCATCGACACCCCGAACAGGGCGATGCCCATGCTCAGGGTGTCGATCCAGGTGTTCTGGTGGAGCGCGGCCAGGATCCCGAGCGTGATCCCCATGCCGAGCGCGACGACCATGGCCGCCATCGCAAGCTGCAGTGTGGACGGGAAGACGGTCGTGATCTCGGTCAAGACCGGGCGCCGGGTGTGGATCGAGACGCCAAAGTCGCCGTGGACCACCCGGTCCAGCCAGCGGAAGTACTGGGTGTAGAGCGGCTCGTCCAGCCCGAGCTGGTGGCGCAGGTTCTGGATGTCTTGCGCCGACGCCGGGGCGCCCTGCAGCATGATCGTCGCCGGGTCCCCCGGGAGCAGGTGGATCATCAAGAACACGGCGATCGACACCCCGACCAGCACCGGGATCGCTGAGATGAGCCGTGCCACCAGGAAGCGCAACATCGACTATTCCTCACGCGCCGAACGCCCCGGCCCGGCTACCCGCTGATCGAGGTATCGAAGAAGTACGGGTACGGGTTGGGATCGTAGGCGAGGTCCTTGATCTTGTTCTGGACGACGATCGTGGCGTCTTTCTCGTAGATCGGGATTGCGGCCGCCTGCTGGCCGAGGATGACCTGGGCCTGGTGGTAGAGGTCGCAGGCCTTGGTCGTGTCGGTCTCGGTGGCGGCCTGGTTCACCAGCTTGTCGAAGTCCGGGTTGTTGAAGTGCGACCAGTTGAAGCCGGTGGCGATGTTCTCCGACCCGTAGGTCGCTCGCAACTGGTCCGGCGAGGGATCCCAGAAGAAAAAGTCGGCGAAGTTCTGCGGTCCCTTGTTGTAGGTGCTGAAGACGCTGGGCTGGCTCTCGTTCTGGATCGTCATATCGATGCCGATCTGCTTGTAGGTGGCCTGCATCAGCTCGCTGATGCGGTTGAAGTCGTTGGCCGTGTTCACGATGTTGACGATCTGGAGCTTCTGACCGTTCTTGGTGCGGATGCCATCGGAACCCATGGTCCAGCCGGCGCTGTCCAGGGTCTGGCCGGCCTTCTTCAGGTCGAACTGGAAGTACTGCTCGATGTCCTTGGCGTAGCAGGGTGTCAGCGGTTCCATCAGGTTGTGCGAGGGCTTGTAGACGCCCTGGTAGACGGCCTTGACGATCGAGTCCTGGTCGGTCGCCATGACGCAGGCCTGCCGCACGGCCAGCTCGTCGGTCGGCGCCTTCTGCGTGTTGATCAGGAACATGTAGGGCTGCCCGGGCGTCTCCGAGTTCTGGATGTAGTACTTGTCCTTCTGCTGCTGCAGCTGGAGCACGTTCTGCGGCGGCACGACCTCGATGGCATTGGTCTGACCGCTCTGCAGCGAGGCCACCCGGGTGCCCGGCTCCGGGATGATCTTCCACACGACCTGGTCGAGGTACGCCTGCCCCTTGTGCGCGCGGAATGAGGGCGCCCAGTTGTAGTCGGGATTGCGGACCATGGTGAAGTGGTCCGCCTTCACGTACTCCTTGTACATGAACGGTCCGGTGCCGATCGGATGCACGTTGACGTCGGCACCCAGATCCTGATAGGCCTTCGCCGAGACCGGTCGCATGGACAGGATCACGCCGATGTACGAGAGGAACGGCGCGTAGGGCTGGCTGAAGACCACCGTGGCGGTATTGGGATCCGGGGTATCGGTGCGCGTGTACGGCCCGAGCAGACTCAGCGCCAGCGACTTCGTCGCCGGGTCGAAAATCCGATCGTACGAGAATTTGACGGACGCTGAGGAGAACGCTTCACCGTTGTGGAACTTGACGTCGTTGCGGAGGTGGAAGGTGTACTGCGTCCCGTCGGACGAGACCTCCCACTTCTGCGCCAGGCCGGGGTAGTACTGACTATCCTTCGGATTCAACCAGACGAGCGGGTCGTAGATCTGGATCAGGATGCGGCTGGTGGCCGCGAGCCCGGTCGTGTGCGGGTCCAGCGTGTCGGCGTCCTGCCAGGCGCCGAAGGTGAGGGTGCCGCCGCTCTTCGCAGCCCCCTGGGCCGACGATCCACTGGCCGGGCTGGCGGAGGTCCCCGCCTGGGACGTGCTGGCGCCGCTCGAGGACCCAGACGACGTGGAGCTGGTGGCCGTCCCGCCCGAGGAGCCGCCGCATGCGGCCAGGAGTGCCGATGTCGCGCCGATGATACTCAGGCCGGCCGCGCCGCGCAGGAGGCTCCGTCGGCTCAGTTCCCGGCGAGCGGGCCCGCCTCCGCCTCCGCAGTCACAGTCGCTCACGTGGACCACTCCTCTCGATCACGGACCCCGCCGTAACCCGCAAGACGTCCCGAACCGGCCCGGCTCCCTTGATGAGCGTGGCCGCCGGATTGGTGTTCGTCAGTCCGCGCGGCATCCGAGGGGTCATACCGGCATCGGTGCGGTCGCCGGTTATGCCCTCACGAACCTCAGGCGATGCGACGGCGCGCCACCGTGCGCACCGTAACGATCGAATGCGGATGTCCTGGTCGGAAGACCGACTCGCACCAGCCGCACCCGCGTGCGGCGAGTTGCGCGCCAGGGTGTGGCGCGCGTCGATCGCGAGTACGCTGCCCCTCAGGTCCTCCTCTCACCGGGCGCGGTGATCGCAACAGACTGCCGATCGGGTTCGGTGCGCGCCGTGAAGTCAGGTGTCAGCGCGAGCGCTCATCGGACATCGCGTCACGCACAGCGACGTTCCGTGGTTGATATATTACTATTACGTGGTAAGATCGTTCACAGCTACTTGCGATGATAGCAGACGTCCAGGGCCTGTCAAGAGGAAAGGAAAGGGGCCGTGACGGCATACGACCTGGTGGTGCGGGGTGGCCTGGCGGTGACGGCGGCGGGGACGACACGGGCGGACATCGGCATCCAGGGTGGCCGGATCGCCCAGATCGGCGGCGAGATGACCGGTACCCGCGAGATCGACGCCGTCGAGCACCTCGTGCTGCCCGGTGCGATCGACCCCCACGTCCACCTCACCGATCCCGGCGACGACGGCGGAGAGCTCTGGGTCGACGACTTCGCCTCGGGCACGGCGGCCGCGCTCGCGGGCGGGATCACCACGGTCGGCAACATGACGTTTCTCCGCGCTGACGAACTCCCCCTCGACGCCCTTGCGCGCGAGGGTGAACTGGCCGGCGAGCTCGCGGCGTCCGACGTCATCCTCCACCCGGTGCTCGTCGATCCCCGCCCGGTGGTGCGCGACCAGATCCCGCTGCTGCGCGAGCGCGGGCACAACAGCATCAAGTTCTTCATGTCGATGCCCGCCTTCGACCAGCAGGTGCTGGCCTATCTCGAGGCGACGGCCCGGGCAGGCGAGGCGGGCATGATCACGATGATCCACTGCGAGGACCTGGCCATCATCGAGTGGTCGACCCAGCGCCTGCTCGCCGCGGAGCGCCGGTCCATCCGGCACTACCCGGAGAGCCGCCCGGTGATCTCCGAGGTGGTGGCAACCGAGCGGGCCGTGGCCTTCGCGGCCGCGACCGGTGCCCCGGTCTACGTGGTGCATCTCTCCTCCTCCGCCGCCCTCGACGTTTGCCGCCGCGCCCAGTCGCGGGGGCTGCCGGTCTACGTCGAGACGCGCCCGCTCTACCTCCACCTGACGCGAGAGCGTTTCGAGGAGGCCGACGGCGGGAAGTACGTGGGGCAGCCGCCGCTGCGCGACCCGGCGGACGTCGCCGACCTGTGGGTCGGGCTGCAGCAGGGTGCTCTGCACGTGGTCGGTAGCGACCACGCGCCCTGGAAACTGGCGGACAAGACCGATCCGGCCCACGGCGTGGACGACGTTCGGCCGGGCGTGGAGAACCTGGAGACTCAGCTGGCCATGCTCTACTCGGAGGGGGTGCGCACCGGGCGCCTCTCGCTGGAGCGACTCGTGGAGGTCACGTCCACCAACGCGGCCAAGCTGTTCGGCCTCTACCCACGGAAGGGGACGATCGCCGTCGGCAGCGACGCCGATCTGGTCATCCTGGATCCGCGACTGACCCGCACGGTAGGCGCGCCGCGGCACTCGCGTGCCGACTACTCGGTCTATGCCGGCTGGAGCGTCACCGGCTGGCCGGTGCTGACGGTCCGGCGCGGCCAGGTCGTCTACGAGGACGGGCAGGTTCTTGCCCGGCCCGGCAGTGGGGAGATGCCTGAGCGCGGAGCCAGCCGGCTGCTGTGAGCAGGCGGCGCGCGGAGCACGCTCCCCAGGCGGGACAGGAGCCCCAGAGATATCGATGATGAGCGAAGACAGCGCGGCGACGACGAAGCAGGAGTCATCGACTCCCATCCGCGGTTCCGCAACGGAGCGCGCCTACTGCCAGTTGCGCGAGATGATCGTGACCGGCGCTCTTCGCCCCGGCCAAGTCGTCAATGAACAGGAACTGGTGCAGCGCTTGGGGCTGGGACGCTCACCGGTGCGAGAGGCCGTCCAGCGCCTCTCCGCGCAGCACGTCATGACGGTCTTCCCGCGCCGCGGGCTGGCCGTCGCCAACCTGGGCCTCGAAGACGTCCAGGCCATCTTCGACGCGCGCGAGGCCGTAGAGACGAAGATCGCCGAGCTTGCCGCGTTGCGAAGGACTGAGGAGGAGGCCGAACGGCTCCGCGCGCTCGCGGTGGCGCTGCGTGAGGCGACGGAATCCGGCAATCCACAGCACTTCCTGGCCGTCGACCAGCAGTTTCACCACGCGCTGGCCATGGCCGCCAAGAGCTGCTACCTGGCCGAGACAGCGGATGTGCTGCTGATGCTTTCCGATTGGGTCTGGCATCAGTTCTTCCGCATCACCGAGTCGGACCCCTCGGCCTTCTTCAGCCATGACGAGATCATCGCCGCCGTCCTCGACCGGGACAGCGCGCGCGCAGGGGCGGCCATGACGGCGCACGTGCGTCGCTCGCGAGACGTCGTGCATCGTCTGGCCTGACCGCGCGTCCGGCTGGCCCTGGCACCAGGGCAGCCGGAGCCCCGCCGCTACCGCGTCCCGTTCCTGCGCGAGCCGCGTCACGAAGGTCCACCGTTCCCGGAATCCACTCGCCGCTGCCTGGTGTCCCCATGCGCGACGTGGGTCGTTCCGCACCTGAAGCCCCCACCGTCGCTCGCGGGCAGTCCCGTTGCCCAGCGGCGGGAGTATGCTCAGCGCGCCGGTCACTGTAGCCTGCACGCCACGGGTTCGACCTGACGGGCGCGGGTCAGTGGTGACGACACGTCGCGCATGGCGGACGAGCAGGGAGTCAGACGATGCGCTTCTCGATCTTCGACCTCGTGCACTGGCCGCACCGTGCGGAACCATGGGACGGTAGGCGCCAGACCCAGGTCTATCGCGAGCATCTGGAGGCCTGGCAATGCGCCGAGGAGCTGGGCTTCGATGCCATCTGGCTCACCGAACACCACTTCACCGCCTACAACATGCTGCCCTCGCCCAACGTGATGCTGGCCGCGCTGGCCCAGGCGACGACGCGGATCAAGCTCGGGGCGATGATCAATGCGGTCAATTTTCACCATCCCTGGCGCCTGGCCGAGGAGGCCGCCATGCTCGACGTCCTCTCTGGCGGCCGGCTGCTGCTCGGGATGGGACGCGGCGCCGACGTCCAGGAGTATGCGAAGTACCACCAGCCGATGACCGAGGGCCGGCCGCGCTTCCGGGAGGGGCTTGAGCTGATCAAGCGCGCCTTCACCGAGGAGACGGTCCACTTTGCGGGGGAGTTCTACACCATCGACGGGGCCGCGCTGATGCCGCGTCCGGTGCAGCAGCCGCACCCACCGATCTATCTGACGGCGGTCAGCCCCGAGACGTTTGTCTGGACCGGGCAGGAGGGCTATCCCATCGCCTCGGTCTTCCTGCCGCCCGAGCAGACGGCGCAGGTCTACGCCATCTACCAAGCGGAACGGGAGCGGGCCGGCAACCCGATGGCGCCGGAAGATTTCTTGCTCGCGCGCCACGTCTACGTGGCCGAGACCCGTGAGCAGGCGATCGAGGAGGCGCGGCTGCCGGTCCTCGAGTTCTTCCGGCTCTTCAAGGATGCCGCGCTGCCGCAGACAGTCGAGGAGTTGGACACCTTTCCGGAGAACTTCCGCTACTACACCGAGCACTGGCGGCCGCTCTTCGGAGAGGACATCAGCTACGAAGGCCTGATCGAGCGCGGGGTGCTCATCGTGGGCGACGCCGCGAGCGTGACCGCGGAGATCGCGCGGCAGCGGGAGATCATCGGCTTCGACCACCTGATGTGCCAAATGGCCTTCGGCCACCTGGCCCACGAGCGGGTGATGAACTCGCTGCGACTCTTCGGTGAACAGGTGATGCCCGCCTTGCGGTAGGCGCGACGCGGCGTGGCGTACCGCTGAGTCGGACGCATCAGCCACGGAGGTGCGAGGACCGCGTCCGTCGTCGGCACGTCGTGCTGGGCAGACCGACCCGAAGCGAGACTTCCCGAGGGCCGGCGGGCTGACGGCACGATCCGGCCCGCCGGCTGGGGCAGAACCAGCAGCGCGTGCGCGTCAACCTCGCGTCAGTCCTGTTCGGCGCGGCGGTCCATCGCGAGCACGTCATCGGCCAGACCGTGCGCCGTTCCATGCCGGCGCGCGACCTCATCCTGCGCGCCCAGTGCGTCCGCGACTGGCCCGTCGTGCATGCGAAATCCCGCCACTTGGATGTCGCCATCGACCTGGGCAGCTGGTTGAGGGGCTTCCAGGAGGCGACGTGGGGCACCGGCACCAGGACGTTGCGCCGGGCGTAGCCGACCAGGCTCTCGACGAGCGGCTGCTCGTGCTCCTGGCGATTGCGCGTGGTCAGGGTCCTGGTCACGGCGCTGCCCAAATTGTCGTAGGTCAGACGCTGCGGGACCCCGCCCAGCGCGCTGAAGGCCGCCAGGTGCCCGGCCTGGAAGCACTCCTGGCGCGCCGTCGGGAAAGCGCAGACGAACAGCTTGAGCGAGTAGCCCAGCCACAGGCAGAAGAGGTGGGCCGTCTGAGACACGCCCGCGACCTCCACCAGCGCCTCACCCCAGTCGCACTGCGCCTCGGCGCCCGGGGCGTAGGCCCGCGGCAGGAAACAGGCGTCGGCCGCATGGGCCCGCTTCCAGGCGTGGACATACGGGCGCACGATGCGCTCGGATCCTTCAAAGCCGTACTCCCAGACCGTGCGGTCGTAGATGCGCTTGGCCGTGTGGCGCTGCTTGCGCGGCGCGCAGTGGTCAGCCTCCAGCCAGGCCTCGATGAGGGGAATGACCGGGTCCAAGACGGGGCGGGGCTTCGGCCGGCTGAGCCGGTAGCGCCGCGGCTCGGGTGTCGCGCCGGTGAGGGCCTCCCGGACGACGCGCCGCCCGTGGTGGCGATCCCGGGCAATGGCCCGCACATTCTGCGGATCGACGAAGTAGGCGCGGCGAATGGCCTCGATCGGCTCCACCGTCAGCATTCCTTCCTCCCGCGGCTGGCGTCGATTGCTGCCACCAGCCTGGCGGGAGCGTGCGCTGGTGGGCTCAGTTCGCGCCGCCGCCGTGGGTCCGCTTTTCCAATGCCGAATACACCAGAGTCAGTTCGGCGGGTTGCTGACCGACGACATGCCGATCCGCGTGGAGTTCATTGAGAAGAGCCCCGACAACAGCCAGGGGTACACGGCGCAGGGCTTCGAGCGGGCGCGCGACCAGTGCCAGCCGGGAGAGGGCCTCGTGCGCTTCGACGTCGCACTCAGCCCGATGTGTGGGAGCGAACCCGTCAGGATCAGAACCCGGAGGCCGGGATGGCGCGCCTCAGCGAGCCGGACCGTTGGGGGACGCATCGGCTCCTCACAGTTCGCCGTTGACGCCCTCAGCGACGTCGGAGAACGACGTCACCCCGGCACGATGGAGACGGTCCGGCTGCGGATTACCCGCTGCCCGTGTTCCGCCGTAGCCGCCCTCTCCGCTGAAGACGCAGCCCTGCTGCCCGCCCGACCCCGTGCACCGGCATCGAGGGAGCCGCTCGCCGCTCCGCCGTGGAAGGAGGGGGAGCCCGAATGCCGCTAACCGTTCGCGGGCTGACCGGTGGTCCACTTCAGCGAGCGAATGAAAGCACGATTGTCTCGGCTGACGAACCCTATGGGCGCGTCGCCCGCAAAGCCCGTGGTTCACTATGTCCCGAGTCCGCACGACTCCGACGGGCCGACGATCGTCGAACGCACGATCGCCGCGGGGTCTCCTCCTGGAGGTCCGGCACCGCGGGAACTGAGAACCGCGGACCCAGCGGATCGAACCGCGCCGCGGTGGGTGGCACGTCCGGTAGAGCGGGCCGCTGTCACTGCAAGCGGATGGTGTGCAACGACATGGCACCGGTTCCGGACGTGGCTATGCGCGAGAGGGAGAGCGAGATGGATACCCCGTACGAGCGGTGTCAGCGCCGGCCGTGATCGGGAGGGGTTACCCGTGCCGCCGACCCGGTTGCGCGACGCGTCGCCGACGACGACACCGACCAGGGCTCGCCACATCGGCCACGTCGGCCGCCCACACCACGTGCCCACCCTGCAAACGTTGTTGCCACTCAAGCATTTGGACCGGTTTTGCCAACCTGAGCCGAGTGTGATACCAAGAGCTACGCCGCGATCCGAGCGGTGCGCCGTGCCGCGTCATCGCGGGCGGAGTGGGGGAGACGACGTTCATGGTGTGGGTTGTCTCGCGCTCGAGCGGCGAGCAATATCAGGTGCTCGGGTCCTTCACCTCGTTTGACCAGGCGGAGCGCTACGTGGAACAGCAGGCTGTTGGCCGATCGGTGTCCTGGACCCCCGCTTCGGAGTCGCGCGCCTGGTGCTACAGCGATGGCTACGTCGTGTACCAGATCGAGCGGCACGATCCTCCTGAGGTCACTGAGCAGGCTGCCGTCCGTTCGTGGCAGCTCCGCTGCGCGGAGTGCGGCGCGGAGTGGACCGTCACGCCGGCGAGCATCATTGCCGGCGACGACTGGCTCGTGTGTCCGCGCTGTGGCGAGGCGGCCCAGCCGGCCCCATCACCGTCGGGGCCATAGGCCCACGGGCGCAGCTATCATGTCCAGGTCGGGCAGATCCCGACTCCTGGCGAGGCGCCGATAGCTCGCCGGAGCACCCCCAGCGCGTCTGGCCGACTGCCTCCTACCTGCACTCCCAGTTCCTACCGGCAGGATCTCGTCGATCAGTGCCCGTTACCGGTACCGCGAGCCGCCGCCGCGCGAGTCTCGTATCTCGACGTGCGTCACCGGCGCGAGCGCTCGCGGTACGCGTATTTTCGGCCACTCCTCGGCCACCCACGTCAAGGTGCGTGCCTTCGAGCACGGCGCGGACGACTACGTCGTGACGCCCTATGACCCGGTCGAGGTCGCGGCACGGGTGAATGTCGTGGCCCGGCGCAGCGGTCGCTCCGTAGCGCAAGCACCCGGCAGTCGCCTCTCGGTTGAGGGGGTGGAACTCTCGCTGGGAGAGTTGACGTTGCGCGTCCCGGGTCGGCAGCCGGTCCTGCTCACCCCCACCGAGATGCGCATCCTCGAGGTGCTGATGCGCGGTAGCCCGGCCGTGGTGACCCGGGAGGAACTCGTCGAGCTGGTTTGGGGATACCCGTGCCATGGCGAGACGAATCGGGCGGATGTCTACCTCATGCGGCTACGT